>SVRH01000066.1 GCA_015064925.1 Oscillospiraceae bacterium
CTTCACGCTGCAAAAGCGCAAGCACCTCCGGCAGCACGCCGATGGTTCCGGCGATGGCACGCAGGTCTTTACCGCCTGCGCTGCCGTATAATACCTTTGTCATCAGACGTTCCAGATCCAGAACACCCTTCAGCGCGTCGCCAACAGCCTCACGCATGACCATGTTCACCACAAGCTCACCAACAGCATCCTGTCTGTAAAGGATCTTTTTCTGATGTACCAGCGGTTGCTCCAGACTGCGGCGCAGATAACGGGCACCCATGGCGGTCTTGGTATGGTCCAGCACCCACATGAGCGAGCCCTTGCGGCTTGCATCGCGCATGGTCTCGCAGATTTCCAGATTGCGTCTGGTATTGGCATCCATCATGAGATACTGACTTTCGCTGTACACCGTCAGCTCACGCATGGCAACCGCATCGCAGCGAAGCAGCGAATCGGCGTAGCCCACAAGCGCTCCCGCGCAGATCACCAGCAGATGATTCTGAGAGCCGTAATCTGCGGGATTGCCAAGACGGCGGCGGAAGGATGCCAGTGCCTTATCGGTTTCAAAGCACTCGGTCTGATTGTCGTAAACCGTGGCATGAACACGCTGTTCAATAAAGGATCTAAGCTTTGGATCAATCTCCTCAGCCGTGCGATCCAGCATGATCTCCTTGGGCATATAAGCCGAAAGCTCGTTGGAAAGGCTGTCAAAGCGGTCTTTTCCCGAAAGAATGGTGCCGCGCAGCTCACCGGTGGTAATGTCGGCAAAGCAGACAGCCGTAAAGCTGCCGTCATCGCAAAATGCGCAAACGTAATTATTTTTGCTCTCTTCCAGCTGCGCACCGTCGGTGACGGTACCGGGCGTCACCACGCGTACCACGTCGCGACGCACCAAGCCCTTTGCCGTGGCAGGATCCTCCATCTGCTCGCAGATCACGACCTTATAGCCGTTCTTGACCAGTCTTCCGATGTAGGTATCGGCTGCGTGATAAGGCACGCCGCACATGGGCGCACGCTCCTCTTCACCGCAGTCCCTACCGGTAAGGGTCAGCTCAAGCACCTTGGATGCGATCTTGGCATCCTCGAAAAACATTTCGTAGAAGTCGCCCAGGCGGTAGAATACCAGGGCATCCGGGTATTTTTCTTTGGTGGCAACGTACTGTTGCATCATGGGGGATAGTGCCATGGCAACCTCTCCTTTCGTTACTGATCAGATTTCTTAGTGGCAGCCCTTACAGGTGGCACAGTTATGGGTGCAGCCGTCGGGCTCGATTCCCGATACTGCCGCCTGAATGGCATTGTTGACCTGCTCCATCAGATCGTTGACCTCATTCTGTGCCGCTTCGTACTTCTTGTACGCATCAGTGGCGATCACCTGCTCGTAAATGGCGGTGATTCTGCCGTTGATGGAATTGATAAACGCTTCGTCGCGCTCTGCTGCGCCGTAGGCGGTGGCAAGCGCCTGCTGCTGCACGCCGTACTCGGTGGTCAGCACCTGAATAGTCTCATCTGCTTCGTATGCTTTCTTGGCTTCTTCCAGCTTCTTGATACGATCGTCTTCGCGGATGGCAAGTCCGAGCAGTTTGGCCATTTCAAAAATTTCCATGATAAAATCTCCTTTTAGATAAGTTCTCCAAAAAATGAATGTGTCAGTACGTCGGTAATACGAACGCTTGCTTCCTTACCGATCAGATCCTCAGGTCCTTTAAAGTGCACAAGACGTCCTTTTTCGGTTCTGCCCGTCAAACGATCAGGATCGGTTTTGCTGACCCCTTCCACCAGTACGGGAAGGATCTTACCGATATTCTCCCTGTTTTTCGAAAGCGAGATCTCGTCCTGCAGCTTCAGCATTCTGGCAAAACGATCCTGACTGACCTCGGAAGGCACCTGATCGGGCATGGAAGCGGCAGGCGTACCTACACGCTTCGAGTAGATGAAGGAATAGATATTGTCAAATCTCACTTCCTTCAAAACAGAGAGCGTTCCCTCAAAATCCTCCTCGGTCTCTCCGGGAAAGCCCACGATAATATCGGTGGTCAACGAGATATCGGGCATCTTTTCCTTGATATATCTTGCAAGCGTCAGATAGCTCTCCTGCGTATAGCGACGGTTCATGACCTTTAAGATACGGTCGCTTCCCGATTGCAGGGGCAAGTGAAACGCCTTTGCGATTTTGTCGTTTGCCGCCATCACGTCGATCAGACGCTTGGTGGCATCCTTGGGATGGCTTGTCATAAAGCGCACGGTGAACTCTCCGGGAATCTCACAGACCTTTTCCAAAAGAGTTGCAAATTCCATGGGCTCGGGCAGATCCTTACCGTAGGAATTCACGTTCTGTCCGAGCAGCGTGATCTCCTTCACACCACTTTCTGCAAGCTCCCGTACCTCCTTCAAGATCTCTTCGGGATCGCGGCTTCTCTCTCTTCCGCGCACGTAAGGCACGATGCAGTATGAGCAGAAATTGTTGCAGCCATACATGATGGAGACCCATGCCTTGAAGCTGCTCTCGCGGTACACGGGAAGACCCTCTGCGATATTGCCGATTCCTTCATTCAGATGAAACTGCCGTTTTCCGCTTTTCAGCTTGGTGTACAGGATCTCCGGCAAACGATAGAGCCCTTCGGTTCCGAACAAAAAATCCACGTAAGGGTATTTCTGTTTGATATCCTCCTTACGATGCTCCTGGGATACCATGCATCCGCAAATGCCAATGAGTAGCGAGGGATTCTTTTGCTTTAAATGCTTATACTGTCCGGTGATGGAAAGCGTCTTCAGCTCGGCGTGCTCACGTACGGCGCAGGTGTTAACAAGGATCAGATCCACGTCCTCCGGCTCCTTTACGATTGTATATCCCATTTCATGAAGCATACCTGCCAAACGCTCGGAATCCGCCTCATTCTGCTGACAGCCAAAGGTCATGACAACGGCTTTGCGCACTCCACTTCCGAGAAGTAATCTTACCCTCTCCATATAGTTATACTGTTCCCTGATCTTTTCATCGGGAATCAAAATTTGGTTTCGTTCCATAGGTAATCCTTAATTTGTTCAAAATCAATTCAGTATATCATAATTTGACCGATTTTGCAACCGTCAAAAAAATTATTTTTGTAAGGAAGCTCGCATCGGCAAAAGCAGCTCGTCGGGAACGTACAGATTACCCTCTATTCCCGTGCCTATCTGAATGTGCGGCTTCATGTCCGCATGGAAGTCGCTGCCGCCAGACAGCATCAGATCCAGCTTTTTTGCCCAAGAGCGGAATTTTTCTCCCATCTCGTTGTTGTATTCGGGATAATACCCCTCAATACCGTCAAGCCCCGCATCCTTTAGACGGCACATAAGCCGGTACAGCTCCTCATCACAAAGCTTTGTCTGATGCGGATGCGCAAAGAAGGCAAGCCCTCCCGCTTCATGGATCAGCCCAATGGCATCCTGCGGCAGCATGACCTTTCTCTTGATATACAGCGGCATTCCGATACTGAGATAACGGTCAAAGGCATCCTTGACAGAACAAACGTATCCCTTGTCCATCATTACCTTTGCATAATGTGCCCGCCCGACGTGTCCGCTTGGTGCATGGGCGAGCACCTCTTCGCGTGTCATGGGAAAACCGTTCTTTTCAAAGTTAACAAGATACTGCGCGAAATTCTCTTCCCGCTCCGCCTGCTGAATCGCGAATGCTTTTTGCAGTGCCTCACAGCGGTGGTCGATAAAAAAACCTAAAATATGCACTTGACGGACCTCTTCTGTGGAAAACTCCACGCCCGGTATCACGCAAAGCCCTACCTCTTTTCCCGTTTTCAGTGCCTCATCGATCCCTTCCGTGGTATCGTGATCGGTCAAGGCAATGGCAGCAAGACCGCTTTGCTTTGCGTGAATGATCAGCTCCCTAGGGGTCATGGAGCCATCGGAGCAGTTTGAGTGAGTATGCAGATCGATCATATAAGCCTCCGCTTTCAGAAGATGATACACATTATATAACTTTTTTGGCGTACAGTCAACAAAAAAAGCGTTTATTCATAATTTGTTCACAAATAGAGGCTATACTGGAATTTGAAAATCAAATTTACGAGGTAATGATGAGTAAAGATAACAACTGTGTACCTGCCTGCCGTAAGAAGACTTCCATCGGCGGCCAGGCTTTGATAGAAGGTATTATGATGCGCGGCCCCAAAAAGAGTGCTATGGCGGTTCGTCACTGCTCGGGAGAAATGGTTTTGGAGGAAGTGGATTCCAATATGAAAAAGCCCGCCAAGATCTGGCGCCTACCGCTGTTTCGCGGTATCTACGGAATGGTGACCTCCTTCACACTGGGCTACAAATGCCTGACCCGCTCCGCTGTGCTCTCCGGTATGGACGAGCAGATCGAAATGGACGAGGCGGAAAGCATCGAAAAGAAGGCCATCAAAAAGGAAAATAAAGTAAGAGCTAAAAAGGGCGAAGCCCCCGTCAGCGAAGAGGAAGCAGCCGAGCGCATTCGCGCTGCCCGTGAAAAGGCGCTTTCTGGCGAAGAGCTGACCGAAGAAGAAAAGGAAAAGCAAAAAAGCTCCTCGAACGCACTTATGAACGTTGCCATGGTTATCGGTTCGGTACTGGGCGTGGTACTTGCCATCGGTCTTTTCATGTATCTTCCCTCCCAGATCTTCAGTCTGATCTTCAATAAGGGGCTTGGCATCGAACCCTCCACCACCTACGGCTACCGCACCCTGCAGTCCGGATTCGAGGGCGTTCTGAAGATCGCCATTTTCGTCGGCTACATGGCACTGGTTGCACTGATGAAGGACATCAAGCGCACGTTTATGTACCACGGTGCCGAACACAAGACCATCTTCTGCTACGAGGCAGGTCTTCCCCTTACCACCGAGAACGTACGCAAGATGAGCCGCTTCCACCCCCGTTGCGGTACCTCCTTCATGATCGTCATGCTGATCATCAGCATTCTCATCGGTATTCTCATTCCCAGCTTCGGAAGCGGAATCGTCGCCAACTTGCTGCGTGCGGTGATCAAGCTGCTGCTTCTGCCGCTGAGCGTGGGCCTTGGCTATGAATTCATCAAATACGCAGGACGCCACGACAATGTGTTCATCCGTATCCTTTCCGCTCCCGGCCTTTGGATGCAGCGTATTTCCACCAAGGAGCCTGACGACTCCATGATCGAATGTGCCATCGCAGCGCTGGAAGCCGTCATTCCGGAGGATGACAGTGACGCACTCTGATGCCCTTTCCCGCACCGAACAGCTCATTGGGGTAGAAGGCGTTTTGAAGCTTAAAAACAGCCGTGTGGCGGTGTTTGGAATCGGCGGAGTCGGATCATACGTGGTAGAAGCGCTTGCCAGAGCGGGCGTGGGTGCGCTTGATCTTATCGACAACGACACCGTGGCGGAAAGCAATCTCAACCGCCAGCTCATCGCCCTGCGCTCCACCCTCGGTATGCCGAAGGTGGAGGTGGCAAAAGAGCGAATCCTTGATATCAATCCCGATTGTAGTGTAAATATCTATCAGCGCTTTTATCTTCCGGAGGAAGCGGATCACTTCCCTTTTGCAGATTTCGATTACATCGTAGATGCCATCGACACGGTCAAAGCAAAGATATCCCTTGTGGAGGAAGCCAAAAAGGCGAACGTCCCCATCATTTGCAGCATGGGCACCGGCAACAAGCTGGATCCCACACGATTTGAAGTGGCTGACATTTCCAAAACCTCTGTCTGTCCGCTTGCCAAGGTCATGCGCACCGAACTGCGTAAGCGCGGAATCAATCACGTCAAGGTGGTATATTCCAAGGAAGAGCCGTTAAACGTCGGCAACCGAACCCCTGCATCCATCTCCTTCGTACCCTCAGCCGCAGGACTGATCATCGCGGGACAGGTCATTCGAGATTTGATCAAATAATTATGCAGCCTCGCTTTGTCGGGGCTGTTTTAAGGTAAACAACATGAACGAAAAACAAATTTCCCTCTACACCCTTGGGTGCAAGGTCAATCAATATGAAAGCGAAGCATTTGCCGAGGCACTGGAAGCACACGGATATACCGCCGTGCAGGGCGGCCGGAACAGTGCTGTCTGCATCATCAATACCTGTACCGTCACCGCAGAGAGCGATCGCAAATGCCGACAGACTATCCGTCACGCCATTGCGGACAATCCCGGTGCATACATCATAGTAACCGGTTGCTTTGCGCAAATATCCCCCGAGGAGATCCGTGCCATCGAGGGTGTGGACTGTATCATCGGAAACCGCAGCAAAATGCAGGTTGTGGAAATGGCAAAAACTGCTCTTGAAGGAACCAGAGTAAGGACTACAACCGTCCCTTCCCTTTCGGATGCGACTTATGAAGAAATGCAGGTCAAACGCTCGGAGCGCACACGTGCCTATATCAAGATTCAGGACGGATGTGAAAACAACTGCTCCTACTGCATCATCCCCAAAGCCAGAGGCCCCATCCGTTCCCGCAAGGTTGAGGACGTAATGAAAGAAGCCATAGCACTCGTGGCATCGGGCTATAAGGAGATCGTGCTCACCGGCATTGAGGTGGCGGCCTACGGTCGAGATCTTCAGGATGCCGATCTTGTTACCCTTCTGACCGCACTGAACGGGATCGAAGGGCTGGAACGCATCCGTCTTTCCTCCATTGAGCTTTCATTCCTGCGTCCACACGTGATCGAAGGAATTGCAAAGCTGCAAAAGGTATGCCATCACTTCCATTTGTCCCTGCAAAGCGGCTGCTCGCGTACCCTTGCCGCAATGAAGCGAAAGTACAATGCGGATATGATCAAAGCCACCGTGAAAGCCATGCGGGAAGCCATGCCGGACGTGCTCTTCTCCGCCGACATCATCGTTGGATTTCCCACCGAAACTAGTGATGATTTTGCCGAAACCTATGCACTTCTGTCGGAGCTTTCGCTTTTACATATGCACGTCTTTTCCTATTCACGCCGCCCGGGAACTCCTGCGGCAGAACTGAAAAGTGTTGCAAGCGGCGAAGAAATCAAGGCGCGCTCCAAGGCACTGCTGCAGCTGGATGAAGAGTCCCGTCAAAGCGTATACTGCCGTATGGCGCCCATGGGCTCCCGTCATAAGGTGCTTTTTGAGGCAAAGGAAAACGGCATGTGGCAGGGTCACACCGAAAGCTTTATGGAGATCGCCGTCACCGCCGACAATGATCTGCACAGTGAGATCAGAGAGGTGGAAATCATTGGATTCACCGATAAAAAACTGCTTGGAAAATTGGTTTGACCCACTTGACAAGCCAACATCACAGTGATATACTGATGGCAGTACAGAGTAAGACCTTTTGCGTCAAGTGCCGTCAAAACGGGGAGTTGTTTGGCGGACGAAAGCGAAAATCGTTGCGGTAAAGGGTCTGCATCCCGCTGTTGCATAGACTTCGTATGACAAATACCTTCTCTGTGCAGCCAAGGAAGCTGTCAGAGGAGGTATTTTTATGTCAAAAAAAACAACGTCAACCATTCGCACTCTCACCCTCTCCGCCATGCTGGTGGCGCTGTCGGTACTGTTTTCATCCTATGCCAAGGCGATTCCCGACACCTTTTTGCGCTTTTCCTTTGAGAATCTGCCGATCCTCTTCGGTGCCGTCCTCTTTGGTCCACTTCAAGGCGGTGCCATCGGCTGCGCCGCTGATATTATCAGCTGTACCCTCATCGGCGGATACGCGCCCAACCCCATTTTGACCGTAGGCATTGTTTCGGTAGGGGTGGTCGCAGGACTGATCAGTCGTATAGCAGGAAAGAAGCGATTCACAGCCCCCGTTCTTTTGCTGTCTGTTTTTTCTGCTCACGTGATCGGCAATATGCTCATCAAATCCTTCGGACTATACTACATGGGGCTGCTTCCCTCTCTGATCTTTATTCCCCTGCAAAGAGTGCCTCTCTATCTTGTCATCGGAGCGCTGGAATATACCGCGCTTTTACTGCTATTTAAAAATAAGACCATCCGCAGCTTGGCAATCGGGAGGATGAAATAATGGATTACGAACAGTCGCTTGCTTATATTCACTCTGTCATGTGGCAGGGTTCCCGCCCCGGGCTTGAGCGCATCACCGAGCTGCTTGACAAAATGGGAAATCCACATAAGGATCTGAAGGTGATCCACGTGACGGGTACCAACGGAAAGGGTTCATTCTGTGCCATGCTGGAAAGCATTCTGCGTCACAGTGGATACAAAACCGGGCTTTTCACCTCACCCTACATTGAGCATTTCGAAGAACGCATGATGGTAAACGGTGAAATGATCTCCCGCGAGATGCTCGCCGAGATCACGACAGAGGTACGCGCGGTTGCCGACACCATGAGCGATCTTCCCACCGAATTCGAGCTCATCACCGCCATAGGATTTGCCTTCTTTTCCAAGATGAATTGCGATATCTGCGTCATCGAAGCGGGCATGGGCGGCAGACTTGACAGCACCAACGTCTTTGATGCACCCATACTGTCGGTGATCACGGGCGTGGCGCTTGACCACACCGCGTTCCTTGGTGACACCACTGAAAAGATAGCCGCAGAAAAGGCAGGTATCCTTAAGCAAGACCGTCCCGTTTTGATCGGAAACGCTGATGACGGCGCTCTTTCCGTGATATTGAATAAAGCGGAAGAGCTGTCTTGCCCCGTTACCAAGGTTGATTATGCGAATATAGAAAACCTGAAGGTCGACACTGACGGAAGCACCTTCGATTTTGCCGACAGAAAGAACGTTAGAATTCCCCTTCTCGGCATGTACCAACCCCGTAATGCAGCAAACGTACTATGTGCTGTGGACATTCTGTTGGGTATGGGATATCGCATCACGGAAGAATCCTTGTCAAAGGGACTGGAAAGCACCGTCTGGAAGGCACGTTTTGAAAAGCTCTCCTCAGAACCTCTCGTGCTGTATGATGGCTCCCACAATCCGGAAGGCATCGCCTATGCCGTAAGCACTGTCAAGGCACTGTTTGGAGATAGTAAGGTCAAGCTGGTGACCGGCGTCATGGAGGATAAGGATCATAGCGGCATGGCGGTGGCACTTGCTTCTGTTGCAGAATCGGTTTTCACAGTCACTCCAAACAATCCTCGATCCTATGATTGTCATAAATTTGCCAAAGAGTTTTCAGACTGTGGTATTCCCGCCAAGGGGTACGATAATATCGATGAGGCTGTATCAGCTGCACTTTCCCATCGCCCCGAGCTGCCGCTTATCGGTCTTGGTTCTCTGTATCTGTACAGTGATTTCAAGAAAGCTCTCAATAAATATTTATAACGAAAAAGAAGCCAAAGGGTTAGGCATCCTTTGACTTCTTTTCTTTATACTGTAAGATCATATCATTGATCAAAATCCCGGCAAGACCGATCATTCCCGTGATTGCAAACACCACGATCGAGTGTCCAAACATTCCCTCAGCAACGTGAGCACCCACATAGCAGCTGGAAACGATAGAGGGAATCCTTGCTATCGAAACGATCATCAGGAGTCTTGAAAGCTTAATATCCAAAAGCGGAGAAAAGTACAGCAGCAGATCTTTGGGCGTACCCGGAATAAAGAACAAAATAAACAAAAACATATCACGCCGAACGGGATCCTTTAAAAACTTCATGCGCTCGTAAAACTTTCGTCCCGTAAAGAAAGCAATGAATCTTTTACCGAAGCGATGTACCCCCCAGTAGATGATAGCAGCCCCAAGCGCGGAGCCGACAATGCACAAAACCGTGCCCCAAAGAGTTCCAAGCGCAAAGCCCGATAAAAGCTCCACAAACTCTCCGGGAATAATGGCAATGACAACCTGCGCAAGCTGAATCATGAGCAGTGCCATATACCGAAATACACCGAAATCTTTTAAATGCGCATTGACAGAATACAAATACTCCTCGGTCTTGCCGAGATCGGATGCTTTTACATCCCCAAAGTTCAAATGAAATACGATCACCGCCACACCGATCACAAGAATCGACAGCAGGATCAGCCATCGTTTACGATTCATATGCCCGCTTACCGCCGCTACAAAATTTTCACACATTTTAACACCCTTCTGTTCATTTGTCAAGAGCAGCCTGTTCACAGTCTGTTCACAAATCATTTACAATCTTATATTGTTAACTAATATTGACAAAATAGACTTGTTGTTATATAATACAATTAAATAGATATATACGGAGGTATATTATGAAAAAACTTTTAGCACTTCTCATGGCAATTGCTATGCTGGTTTCTATCGTAGCTTGTGGCGGAGGAAGCAAGGAAAAGGATAATGTTGTTGATACCAACAACCCTATTCTCAATGCAACCGCTAATCTGCTCAACAAGCTTGCATCTGAAGGCGGCACAATTACCCTCTCCGTAGAAGGCGACGCTATGGATATGCTCGAGCAGCAGTTCGGTCTGTCCTTTGAGAGCCTTGTGTTTGCAACCGACACCAAGCAGGTTCAGGCAACCCTGAACGGTAAGATCGGAAACACCAAGCTCAGCGAATCCATCTACTACGGCAATCAGAATCTGGTTGTAAACGCTCCCAGCATCCTGGGCGGCGCATACGGCATCAACCTCGGATCCTTTGATAAGGATTTCGCAAACTCCATCTTCAACCCCGAAAGCAACAGCGACTTTGCGATCGACGAGGAAACAATGGCTCAGATCGAAGAGGTCATCACCTCTTTGAAGCAGGTAATGAGCGGCGAGGCTACCGAGTCCATCCCCGGTCTTGACACCGAAGCTATGGCAGCTACCATCACAAAGGTTGCTGAAACTCTGATGGCAGAGATCGAAAAGATCTACCCCACCGAAACCACCGAAAAGGATGGCTACACCACCCAGACCATTACCATTACCGACGACAAGATCAGCGAAGTCTTTGAAGTAGTTGCAAAGCTGCTGGAGGACAAGGAAGTAAAGGGACTGCTGGAAACCATCGGCGAAACCCTGAAGGAATATACCAAGTCCGAAATCCCCTTTGAT
>SVRH01000067.1 GCA_015064925.1 Oscillospiraceae bacterium
CATTGACGATCTGCGCTGCCTGCGTGCAGGCGGAAGACTTTCCGAGGAGTCCATGAAGCAGGGCATGATGGCAAGACTGAAGCCCATTGCGTATATTGAAAAGAAGGTGGAGATCTGCGCCAAGGCGATGGGGCAGGGCATGGCGACCAAATGGATCGCCGAGCGGGTTGCCGCCGAGCGCGATCCCGCACTGCCGCTGTATTTCGGTCAGGCAATGGCAAACGAGCCCATCGAACGCTATAAGAGCCAGTTTGCAGAGCAGCTTCAGCTGAACGGAGAGGAGCTCAATTACACCATGGGACCCATCGTTGTCACCCACACGGGTGCTGGCTGCGCAGGCATTGCCTTCTTTAAAAAGAAATAAAAGGAAAGGTTGTTGCAAGTAATGCAACAACCTTTTTCTTATGAATTTGAGGAGCCCTTGTGATTTTTCACCTGCTGCGCAAAATACTCTTCCGCCCCCGATACTTCAAAGGCGGGCACGTAGGTCAGCGCATAGCGCAGATTGCCGTTGGGAGCACTTCCGAGCTCCTTATAGAAGGCATAGAAGGGAAGCAGCCCTGCGTCGCTTGTGCTTTTGTACACAAGCTCTGCGGCTTGGTAGTCGGAAAAATCAAGGAAATATGACTCGTCTTTGCAAAGCTCGCAGGCGTGAAAGCCAAAGATCTGTCCCTTTTGCAGCATTGCTTCGGCCTCTTCAAGGGAAAGCATTTTTGCCCTTGTGACGGAGGGATTGGTCTTATAATACTTAACGAAAGCAATGCTGACGTTGGTCAGCAGCTTGTCGCTGACAAGGTCACCCTTCCAGTTTGGGACGTTGTCAAAGGATAGGCGAATGTAATCGGATCGCGGGGTGTCGGTGCAGGCATTGGCAGGATGCGCCTCTCGGTTGTAAAAATAAACGTCCAGATAGCACACTCCGTGCTTGCCCTCACCGTCATAACGGCGTACGATCTCGGTGTCACTAAGATTTACGCCGAATGCCTGACAAAGCCTGAGACGGAGGTTGTTGAGCGATTTTGCAAGTTCCTCGTCGCTTTGGGTCTGATCCGCCACGATCTGCTGCTTGTCAAAGTAAAACTTGTGCAGGTGATCGGCAACGCTGACATCAATATAGGTATAGTGGCTGCCAAAGAAGGCGGAAATGCCGAAATTGCCTTCCTTCCAGTTGATTATCTGCGAGGAGGAGGTAGGGGAAGGAATATGCTCCTCGCTCACCGTAATGGAGAGCGGGAATTCGATGCGCTCGGGAAGCTCCTCAAGGATGCCGTTTAGAAATTCAGCTTTTTCCTTTTTCGTGGGGACGTCAATTTCCGAAGGTGTGCCAAAGAGGGTGATCCACTCAGCCGCTGGCAGTGTGCCGTCAAGGGAAGAGGCATCCTTCAAATATACGTTTTTATAAGGGGTACTGCTTTCTTGGAAAAAAGCATCTGCGATCTCTTGGGCGGAATAGGTTTTTTCGGGACAGTTCTCATCATCGAATAAAAGAATATCACCGTGACCGGAAAAGTCACCGCTGTTTTGCTCCTCTTCCGAATCACCGCTTTCGGAAAAAGGATCATAGGTAGGCTTTGTGCGTCGTAATAGCGGGGTTGTCATAAGGGCAATCACCGCAAAAACGGCAAGAAGCATAAGGATCACAAGCGTTGATTTTTTGACTTTGGGAAGTTTCATGGTGTTCTCCGTTTTGTTATGGTATCACATATATCATAGCACTTTTTCTTTGCAATGGGAAGTAGTTTAGGAAAAATACTTTAACGAATACATCGTGGGACTCTGAGGACAGGAAAAGAAACCTGCCGCAGATTTCTCTGCGGCAGGGATGGGTGTTGTTTTTCAGATTGCGTCTTCGCTTTGCAGGATTGCACCGATGGCAGACAACTTGGCGTGTTCATCCATCTCATCTTTCCCACAATCCATTACGTGAAGAATTGCTTGCTTTGTCGACTTGGATGTCTTGGCAGTTGCAACATTATCATACATTTTTTCGTACAGCTTCAGCATTTTCCAATAGGTTTCTTCACGGCTTTTGAAAGCATCAGAGAGAAGCTCCACACTTTTGGCTTTGGATTCAGCCGTATCATCGTTTTCGCCTTCCGAATCTTCGCTGTAGATTGTTTGGACCGCTTCGGTTAAGTGAGACAGCGAGCCCAATTCATGTTGCAAGGCTACGATCTGATCAAAGATTTCTTTTGCGGTCAAGGTAGGTGCGGTGTTAACGGTGGTATTTACAGTCTTTTCAGTATTGTTTGTCATTTTAGTTTCCTCCAAGTTTGTATCCGGAGGACACGCAAGGCATATTGTGTTTTCATCAACGAAGCGTGCCCTGCCGTTTTTTACAAGACCCTTTGCCCGTTTTGGGTAGGTCGCTTCATGTTCATTTCCTTGCTCATCGATAACACGGATGTTTTTTGTGATGGGTATCTCCCCCTTTGTTATGATTTGCTTGACCAATTGCAAAACTACGCTATACAATTGGCTTTATAATTTTTTCTATGAATGCTGTTTTCTTTGGATGGGTGCCGTCCCCGATTCATATGCTCAGTATACCATAGATCATTGTGATTGTCAACAATAATTGATTATTATTTTTTTTTTGTGGCGATACGCAAAAACTATTGACATCTTTTTTGAAAAAGAGTAAAATGAAAAGCAGAGTAATTTTTGCTTAATTTTATGAGCCGTATTTATACGGCGCTGGAGGTATATTATGTCCTACGTTGATGAAGTCATTGACTTAGTTGTCAAGCAGAACCCGAACGAGCCCGAATTCCATCAGGCTGTCAAGGAAGTGCTGAATTCGCTTCGCGTTGTGATCGACGCAAACGAGGAGCAGTTCCGTCGCGACGCTCTGCTTGAAAGAATCGTTAATCCCGAACGTCAGATCAAGTTCCGCGTTCCGTGGGTGGATGACAAGGGTCAAGTGCACGTGAACACCGGTTACCGTGTACAGTTCAACTCTGCCATCGGCCCCTACAAGGGCGGTATCCGTCTGCATCCTTCCGTAAACCTTGGTATCATTAAGTTCCTCGGTTTTGAACAGGTATTCAAGAATTCTCTTACAGGCCTTCCCATCGGCGGCGGTAAGGGTGGCTCCGACTTCGACCCCAAGGGCAAGTCTGACAGAGAAGTGATGGCATTCTGCCAGAGCTTCATCACCGAGCTTTACAAGTACATCGGTGCCGATACCGACGTTCCCGCAGGTGACATCGGTACGGGCGCCCGTGAAATCGGCTATATGTACGGTCAGTACAAGAGAATCAAGGACGTATACGAAGGCGTGTTCACCGGTAAGGGTCTGTCCTACGGCGGCTCTCTTGCCAGAAAGCAGGCAACCGGCTACGGTCTGCTTTATATCACAAACGAAATGCTGACCACTCTGGGTGACACATTGGTTGGCAAGACCGTATCCGTTTCGGGTGCGGGTAACGTGGCTATCTACGCCATCGAAAAGGCACAGCAGCTGGGGGCTAAGGTTGTGACCGCTTCCGACTCCAACGGTTGGGTATACGATCCCGAAGGCATCGACCTTGCGGCTCTGAAAGAGATCAAGGAAGTCAAGCGCGCTAGACTTACCGAGTACACAAACTATCGTCCCAACGCAGAGTACCATGCAGGTAAGGGCGTTTGGAGCGTGAAGGTTGACATCGCTCTGCCTTGCGCAACCCAGAACGAGCTGAATCTGGAAGACGCTATGAATCTTGTGGTAAACGGCGTACAGGTGGTTGCGGAAGGCGCCAACATGCCTTCCACCGCAGAAGCCATCGAATATCTGCAGAAGCATAACGTTCGTTTCCTGCCCGGTAAGGCAGCAAACGCAGGCGGCGTGGCTACCTCTGCTCTTGAAATGTCCCAGAACAGCGAAAGACTGTCCTGGAGCTTCGATGAGGTTGACGCTAAGCTGCAGGGCATCATGAAGAACATCTTCCACAACATCGATGCCGCTTCCAAGAAGTACGGCTTCGAAGGTAACTACGTGGTAGGTGCCAACATCGCAGGCTTTGAAAAGGTCGTTGACGCAATGACCGCACAGGGTATTGTTTGATCCGAAAACGCAAATCGGCAGAGTGAAAGCTCTGCCGATTTTTTTGAAATTTTTGTTCCAAACTTTTTACATCTTAAAATTCCACGCCCCGTTGATATTATTTGTGAAAGGGTATCTTTACAAGGGAAATTCTCTGTGCTACAATAAAGGCAGAAAAGAAAAAGGAGGGTGTCGAAATGAGTGTTGGCGAGAATATTAAAAAATACCGCAAGCAAAAGGGCATGACCCAAAAAGAGCTGGCGGATGCGATTGGTGTTTCGGTGCAGGCGATCTCCAAATGGGAATGCGGCGCAACGCCTGACATTACCCAGATCCTTCCGCTGGCGGCAGCCCTTGGGGCAAGTGCCAACGAGCTGCTGGGATACGCCGATCAAAAAAAGGAATTGGAAGACGGCTGGATCGAATTTCTGAGAGCGCACAGAGAGGGAAGCTTAGAGATCATCGAGTATGAAAAGTCTGTCCTTGCGCAGTATCCCAATGACGAGACCTTTCTGTACCGTTTGGCAACCGATTATCGAATTCACGCAGACATGAGTGAAGATCCCATTGAGAAGGAACGGTACTTACAGATGGCAAAGGCGCAGTTTATTTCCAATCTGCAAAAGTTTCCGCAGGATGAAATCACGCGCGGCTGTCTTGTTGATGTTTGCATGAAGCTGGGGGATCGAGAAGAAGCCATGCGATATGCGTCGGAAAGCACCAACAAGGATGAGATTCTCAAGTATGCGTTTAAAGGCGAAGAGCTGAAGCAGCACCGCCAAAAGCTGATCGATCAATATCTTGTGTTTCTCATTGGCGAAATGCTGTCCTTCAAAAATGCCGGTCCGGAAGAATGGAGGATCGCCAAAAACATCATTCGTGCCGCCATTCCCGACGGGAATTATCAGCGCTACGAACGGTATTTGTGGATGCTGGATATGCGCCTTTCGGGTGATTGTCTTAAAAACCGGGACTTTGACGGTGCCATGGAGGTGCTTGCCGATACGGTACACCGTATACGGGCGGCAAAGGCGTTTGAAAACCTGCATGCATTCACCAGCCCCATCCTATATAGCAGAGATACCGACCGAGAGCCGTATAAAAGAACGTCCGGAGAAGTGGGATATATCATGATCGACAGAAGGGGGAGCCGTGCGGAAAATCTATATAATATACTGACCACCGCGGATGATTACCTGCTCCTTGCCGACCGCACCGATTATCGGGCGATGCTTGCGGAACTGGAAGAACTGAAGAAGGATGCAAAAGACGCGCAGTGATGCGCGTCTTTTGATTTGCAATTCCGCAGAATATATGATATACTGAGCCTGCTCAAAATTTTTTTCAAAATATGTGCAATGGATTTTGAAAGTGCCGCACTATATGGATGAAAGGAGATGAGGAAATGCAAAACACCATGACAAAGGAAGAGATGATACGGGAATTTACGAAGCAGTATACCGGTAGCCTATTTTACTTTTGCTTAAGAAAAACGGGTAGTAGCTACGAGGCGGAGGATCTGGTTTCGGATATTGCGATAAACGTACTGACCTCTCTGAATAGAGGAAATACCCCCGAAAACTTTTCCGCATGGGTATGGCAGATCGTGCGTAACCGTTACAGCGTTTGGGCGGACAAAAAGCACAGACGCGTAGAGTCGCAATCCGGATGTGACATCGGCGATTACGAGATCGAGGACGAAACGGCGGATATTGAATCCCGTTGGATTCACAACGAGGATATGAAGGCACTTCGGCGTGAGCTTGCTTTTATTTCTTCCGATTACCGCAACGTGGTTGTCAGCTATTACCTTGAAAACAAAAGTGTAAAAGAAATTGCATTTACCTTACGTCTTCCCGAAGGTACGGTGATGTCCAAGCTGCACCGTGCACGAAAAATTTTGAAAGAAGGTATGAGTATGTCCAGAGAATTTGGAACAATGAGCTATCAACCCGAGGATATCCATTACATTTTGAACGGTTCGTTCGGAACGATGAGAGAACCGGGGATTCATCTGAACCACCTTGTGTGCAAAAATATTCTGGTGGCGGCTTACCGCACCCCTTCCACCGCCGAGGAGCTGGCGAAGGAGCATGGTGTGGCACTTCCGTACATGGAGGATGAACTGCGCATCCTGACCGACGCGACACTGCTTCGCAAGCAGGGCAACCGCTACGAAACCAATTTTATGATCATCAGCGCCGAGGCGCAGGACAGGGTTAACACCTACCGTATGCGCATCACCGAACCGCTCACCGCGGCAATCATCGATGCGCTGGAATACAGAACGCAGTGCCTAAATGAAAACGGCATCAAATGGCATGGCGGTTATCAGCCGTATGAGGATATGAAATGG
Organism: Oscillospiraceae bacterium; assembly: GCA_015064925.1. Classification (GTDB taxonomy): domain Bacteria; phylum Bacillota; class Clostridia; order Oscillospirales; family CAG-272; genus SIG655. Next base: position 6,381 of record SVRH01000067.1, read on the forward strand.
GCGCTCTTGACCGCTCTTTCCGACAATGCCTATTGGAGAACGATCACTTTCGTCAATCCCGTGAGAAACGAACCGCATGATTGGTTGCCCGACCGTCCGAATGGCGGAAAGTGGGATATTTTGGGCTTTGAAACCTACTTAAATGAAAACGAACCCAAATTTGTCGGCATGAACGGCTGTCCCGGGCTGATAAATGATACTTCGTTTTCCCAGTATAAATATCAGTATAAGAATATCTGGGCAAAAACTCCCGAATTTTTGGATAAAGAAGAGGGAAAGACCCTGGAATCCATTGTGAAGGGAACCGATTTCGATCCTGCAGTTGCCGATAAACTGGTGGAATACGGCTATCTTGTAAAGGACGAAAACAGTTACCGTCCCACCTTCCTTGTGCTGTACGGAAGCATGAACTCCCATTTAACAGAGGCGCAAAAGGCAGAGTTTGATGCCAAAATGGAAAAAGCCAAGACCATCGCCCTTGACTTCTATCTGTTCTGCCGTGAAACCGTGCGCCAAGAGGTGCCGGAATTCTTTAGGGAGGATACCTACCGCATCGAGTACACCTGCGAAAACCTGTTCATGCTGCGAGGTGCTGTGCTGGAAGAGGCTTTGCGCAAGGGTTACATCCGCTACGGTGAAAATGACGAGCGTCGGATGCTGGGGGCAGTGATGACGATTGAATGATCATACAAAGAAGACGCGCAGTGATACGCGTCTTTTTTGTTTACCGTCCGAATTCATTTTCCATGATGAATTCGATCAGAGCGCGCAGTCCTTGGGAGATCCACTTACTGCGGTGGTAGATCAGCTGCTTCCATATATCCAGCTTGAAATCATGCACGGGCAGATAGACAAGCCGACCCTCAGTCACCATTTCCTTCGTGACAAAATCGGGCAGATACGAAAGGGCACTTCCGTTTGTCAAAAGGGAAGCGATGACGTCGGTACGTCCGATTTCCAATTTGGGAATAATTTCAAGAGAGCGTTTTGCCAGCTCTTCGTCAAACACCCGACGGTAACCGAAGTTCTTTTCTGTGAGAATGAATTCTTCGTTCACAATATCCGTAACGGAGAGGGAATCCGCACCGGCAAGAGGGGAGCGGCTGCCCACTACAAAATGCATGGAAACGGGCTCTTCCTTGGCGATGACGTAGTCGCTGCGGTAGATGTGGCTGTCCAGGGTCATGATCAGGTCGGCTTCGTTGCGGTCCAGCATATGGAACATTTCCTCGGTGCCCGTATTGGTGAATTTCAGAGAAATTTCGGGGTAGGTTTGATGAAAGGTGGCGTAGTTGGTCAAGATCATATCCTCGCACACCGAGTCGGGGGTGACCACGTGAAAATAGCCACGTAGCTGCCGTTCGCTTTGGTTTTCCTCTGCGAATTCCTCAGTCAGGCGGTTGATCTTGTGGGCATAGGAGAGCAGCTGTCTTCCTTTTGCAGTCAGGGTGATATTGTGGTTGATGCGTTCAAACAAAAGACAGTCCAGTTCGTTTTCCAGTTGCTTGATCTGAAAGGAAACGGTGGATTGGGAATAGTCCAGCGCCTTTGCGGCTCTGGTAAAGCTGCCAAGCTCTGCGACGTGCACGAAGGTGATGAGATTGCGAATTTCCATTGTGTGTTGCCTCCTTTTATCATCGAAAATTTAGATGGCTTTTATCGAAAACATCCGTTTGACTAATCGTCAAAAGTATTATATACTATGTGCATCCAAAATTCAACACAAAAGCTTACATTCGGAGGAAAAATAAAATGCCGCAGATCAAATTCTACAACCGCCCCGCAGTTCCCATGGAAATGCACAAAGTAAAGATCGTACAAAAACTCAACCTGCTTCCCGCAAGACAGCGTCTTGAAAAGATGAAGGAAGCGGGCTTCAATACATTCCTTCTGCACAACGGTGATATCTTCATGGATATGCTCACCGACTCGGGCGTGAACGCCATGAGTGACAATATGCAGTCTGCCATGCTCCGTGCCGACGATGCCTACGCCGGAAGCGAGACCTTTTACCGTATGCGCGACAAGCTGGAGGAGATCTTCGGCATCGGCAATCTGCTTCCCACCCACCAGGGGCGTGCCTGCGAGCACATCATCGCCCAGCATTTCGTAAAGCCGGGCAACTGCATCATCATGAACTATCACTTCACCACCTCCAAGGCGCACGTCACCCGTCTTGGCGGCCACGTGGAGGAGCTGATTATCGACGAAGGGCTTGTGACCAAGAGCGACTATCCCTTCAAGGGCAATATCGACCTTGAAAAGGTCAAGGCCTGCATTGCAAAGGAGGGTGCTGAAAACATCGCGTATATGCGTCTGGAGGCAGGCACCAACCTGATTGGCGGTCAGCCCATTTCCTATGAAAATATGAAGGCGGCAACCGACCTTGCAAGACAGCACGGCATTCTCACCGTTCTTGATGCATCGCTTTTGCAGGACAACCTGCACTTCATTAAGACCAGAGAAGAATCCATGAAGGATAAGACTATCCGTGAGATCACCCGCATGATTGCCGATCTGTACGATATCGTGTACTTCTCGGCAAGAAAGTTCGGCTTCGGACGCGGCGGCGGGATCCTTGTGCGCGACGAAAAGCTGTTCCACGATATGGAGGACTACATCCCCATGTTCGAGGGCTTTCTTACCTACGGCGGTATGTCGGTCAAGGAAATGGAAGCGCTCATCATCGGCTTTGACGAGACCATGGACGAGGATATCATTTCTCAGGGTCCAATCTTTATCAACCACTGCGTCACAGAGTTGGATGGAATGGGTGTTCCCATGATCACCCCCGGCGGCGGTCTGGGTGCCCACATCGATGCCCGTCAGGTGATGGAGCATCTGCCCCAGGAACAGTATCCCGCAGGTGCGCTGGTGGCAGCGCTCTACCTCTGCGGCGGTATCCGCGGCATGGAAAGAGGAACTCTGTCTGAGGAGCGTAATCCCGACGGCAGCGAACACTTTGCATCGGTGGAAATGGTGCGTTTGGCGTTCCCCCGCCGCGTGTTCACTCTGTCCCAGACCGAATACGTCATCGACCGTGTGAAGTGGCTGTACGACCACAGACACATGATCGGCGGTCTGCGCTTTGTACACGAGCCCAAGACCCTGCGTTTCTTCACAGGCAAGCTGGAGCCCGTTTCCGACTGGCCCGAAAAGCTGTTGGAGGCTTATATCGCAGACTTTGGCGAAGATCAGTAAACATAGAAAAAGGGTGTTGCTCCGCAACACCCTTTTTCAAGGCAAAAAAATTGAAAAATTAGAAAAAAATTTGAAAAAAGATATTGAAAAATGACCGATGTGTGAGTATAATAAGAGCGGTATAAAAGTTGAATTCTGTAAACCAAAATAAAGGAGATATATTCCTATGAAACTGACTTACCAAGGTAAAACAAAAGACGTTTACTCTCTTGAAAACGGCAACGTAATGCTGAAGTTCAAGGACGATTGCACCGGCAAAGACGGTGTGTTCGATCCCGGTGAAAACAGCGTTGGTTTGACCATCGACGGCATTGGCCGCGCGAACCTCGAAACCTCCGTATACTATTTTGAACTTTGCAAAAAGGCAGGCATCAAGACCCACTACGTTTCCGCTGACGTGGATAACGCAATGATGGAAGTTCTGCCCGCAGAATGCTTCGGTAAGGCACAGGGCGGTAACGGTCTTGAAGTTATCTGCCGTTTGGTTGCTACCGGCAGCTTTGTACGCAGATACGGCGAATACATCAAGAACGGCACCAAGCTTGAGGGCGGCTACGTGGAATGTACCTTCAAGAACGACGAAAAGGGCGACCCGCTGGTAACCGGTGAAGGTCTTGTGGCTCTTGGCATCATGACCGCTGAAATGTTCGAAAGCCTTAAGGCACAGACTCTGGCGATCACCAAGATCGTGGCAGACGACCTGAAGACCATCGGTCTTGACCTGTGGGATATCAAGTTCGAATTCGGCTACAACAACGGCGAAGTGATCCTCATTGACGAGATCGCATCCGGTAACATGCGTGTTTACAAGGGCGATACCATTGTCGATCCCGTTGAGCTGACCAAGCTGATCCTCAATCGCTAAGCAATCAAAAGCTCCGACTTTGTCGGAGCTTTTTTCCTTGACTTTCCTTCTTGAGTGTGCTATGATAAAGCATCACTTGAAAAGAAGGATAGCTTTATGATAAGCGATAAGAAAGCGGTAAACAGATTGGCGCTGCTGTTTACGCTCATGTATATGGTAAGCTATATTACCAGAATCAATTACGGCGCCGTCATTTCCGAAATGGTAAAGGACACGGGCTATTCCAAGTCTATGCTGTCCATGGCACTCACGGGCAGCTTTATTACCTACGGCGTGGGGCAG
>SVRH01000068.1 GCA_015064925.1 Oscillospiraceae bacterium
TCGGAGCAGGCGGGCATTCCCGTGAAGATCCGCGCCTGCGATACCATGGGATACGGCGTGCCCTATCCCGAGGTTGCTCTTCCCAGAAGCGTGCCCGGCATCATCTACGGCTTACGGCATTATGCCGACGTGCCCAGCGAAATGCTGGAGTGGCACGGTCACAACGATTTTTATAAGGCGGTTGCCAATGCGTCCACCGCGTGGCTGTACGGTGCGGGAGCGGTGAACTGCTCGCTGCTTGGCATCGGAGAGCGCACGGGCAACGTGCCGCTGGAGGCAATGGTGATGGAATACGCTTCGCTTCGCGGTTCGCTGGACGGCATGGACACCACGGTGATCACCGAGATCGCTGAGTTCTTCAAGAGTTCCATTGGCCACACCGTTTCGGACATGACTCCCTTCGTGGGCAGAAACTTCAACGTAACAAGAGCGGGCATTCATGCCGACGGACTGATGAAGGATCAGGAGATCTACAATATTTTCGATACCGAAAAGATCCTCGGCAGACGTCCCTCGGTGCTTATCGGAAAGACCTCGGGCCTTGCGGGCATTGCCTACTGGATCAATGATTACTATAATTTGCCCGAAGAAAAAACGGTCGATAAACGCTCACCGCTGGTGATCCGGCTGAAAGAGTGGATCGACAACGAATACGCAAGTGGTAGACAAACGACACTGACGCCCCACGAGCTGGATGAACAGATTCGCAAGCTGGGCTTTGACGATCGAGAAAGGGAACAAGAAAATGATGAAACACAAGACGATTTCACTGGCAGATCAGGTGTTTGAGCGCCTGGAGACCGATATCATCTCGGGAAAATACAAGAGAGGACAGGTGCTGACAGAGCTTTCGTTGACAGAGGATCTGGGCGTGAGCAGAACGCCTATCAGAGAAGCGATCCAGCTGCTTGAGCAAGAGCAGCTCATCGTGTTGCAGCCCAAGGGCATATTGGTGCTGGGCGTGACCGAAAAGGATCTGTGCGATATCTACAGCATCCGCGTGCGCATCGAAGGTCTTGCTGCCGCGGAGGCGGCAAGGCATCGCGACGAGGACGGTCTGCGTGCCCTTGCCGAGGCTCTTTCTCTGCAGCAGTTCTACGTGGAGAGAAACGACGTGGATCACGTGCAGACTATGGACAACAAATTCCACGAAACGGTATACGATATGTGCGGCAGCAGCGTACTGCGAGCCACTTTGTTGCCCCTGCATCGCAAGGTGCAGAAATACCGTAAGATCTCCTTCCAAAGCAATTCCAGAGCGGGCGCTTCCTATACGGAGCACAAGGAGATCTACGATGCCATCGAGGCGGGCAACGCAGAGCTGGCGGAAAAGCTGATGACAAAGCACGTGGGCAACGCTATGGACAGACTGTTGCGCAGAGGCTGATATTACGAAAGGAAATACCCCTTTAAGGGAATAGGTACAATCAAATGGGACTTACGATTGCTGAAAAGATAATTCAAAAACACCTGGTTGCAGGTGAAATGATAAGAGGCAGCGAGGTGGGACTTCGCATCGACCAGACGCTGACGCAGGATGCCACGGGTACGATGGCCTATCTTGAATTTGAGGCCATGGGACTCAGTCGCGTGCAGACCGAGCTTTCGGTGGCGTATATCGACCACAACACCCTGCAGTGCGGCTTTGAAAACGCCGACGACCATGCCTACATCCGTTCGGTTGCCAAGAAATACGGCGTGCGCTTCTCCATGCCCGGCAACGGCATTTGTCATCAGGTGCATCTGGAGAGATTCGGAATTCCCGGAAAGACCCTTATCGGCTCGGACAGCCACACTCCCACGGGCGGTGGTCTGGGTATGCTGGCGTTCGGAGCGGGAGGACTGGACGTGGCGGTGGCCATGGGCGGCGGTGCCTACTACATCACCATGCCAAAGATGTACCGCATCAATCTCAAGGGCAGTCTGCGCCCCTTTGTCAGCGCCAAGGACGTGGCGCTTGAGGCGCTGAGACTGCTGAGCGTCAAGGGAGGAGTTGGTGCCATCAGCGAGTGGGGCGGAGAAGGGGTCAAGACCCTGACCGTGCAGGAAAGAGCCACCATCACCAACATGGGCGCTGAGCTGGGTGCCACCACCTCGGTGTTCCCCTCGGACGAAATGACAAGAAAATTCCTTGCCGCAGAGGGCAGAGAAGCGGACTATACTCCCATCTTTGCCGACGAGGATGCGGTCTACGATAAGATCTTAGAGATCGACATGGATACCCTTGCACCGTTGGTTGCCTGCCCCCATATGCCCGATCGCGTGAAGAGCGCGGAGGAGCTGGCGGGGCTGAAGGTGGATCAGGTCTGCATCGGCTCCTGCACCAACTCGTCCCTTCCCGATATGCTGAAGGTGGCGGCCCTTTTGAAGGGCAAGACGGTGGCTCAGGGGGTCAGCCTTTCCATCTCACCCGGCTCCCGTCAGGTGCTTTCCATGCTGATCTCCACCGGTGCGCTCAACGATATGATCGCGGCAGGGGCAAGAATTCTGGAGTGCGCCTGCGGACCGTGCATCGGCATGGGCTTCTCGCCTCCCTCGGGCGGTGTGAGCCTTCGAACCTTTAACCGCAATTTCGAAGGCAGAAGCGGTACGGCGGATGCCAAGGTATACCTTGTTTCTCCCGAGACTGCGGTGGCGGCGGCGCTTTCCGGAGTGATCACCGATCCCAGAGCACTGGGTGCGCTTCCCGAGATCGAGCTGCCCGAAAGCTACGCTGTCAACGATAGCGGCGTGATCCTGCCCGCAGAGCCCGAAGCGGCAGCCGAGGTGGAGGTCTTGCGCGGACCAAACATCGGCAAATGTCCCATCGGCATTGCTCCCGAGGATGAAATGGTGGGTAGTGCGGTGCTGAAGGTGGGAGATGATATCACCACCGACCACATCATGCCCGCAGGGGCAAAGATCCTGCCCTTCCGCTCCAACATTCCGTATCTGTCCCGTTTCTGCTTCGGGGCGGTGGATCCCGCCTTTGCTGAACGTGCCAAGTCTACCGCAAACGGTATGATCATTGGAGGTGCGAATTACGGTCAGGGATCCTCCCGCGAGCACGCGGCGCTGGTACCTCTGTACCTCGGCATCCGTGCGGTGATCGCCAAGAGCTTCTCCCGCATCCACATGGCAAATCTGATCAACGCAGGCATTCTGCCGCTGACCTTTGCAAACGAGGCGGATTACGAGCTTGTTTCCATGGGTGACAAGCTGACGCTGACCGGCGTTCGCGATGGACTTGTGGACGGAAAAATGACCCTTTTGGCAGGTGACAAGCAGATCACGCTGACCTGCAGCTTCACCGACCGTCAGAGAGACATTCTCTTGGCAGGCGGACTTCTGCCCTACACAAAGGCGCAAAAGGAGAACCGGTAATGGAAAAGAATCAAATGATTGAAAACGCGCTTGCCGCCTTCCGCACGCTGCTGGAGGAACAGCTTGCCCGTGTGGAGCGTATGGAAGCGCAGGCAGAGAGCGAAAAAAAAGCAAAACAGTGTCTGACGATCGGTATCATCGACGGTGACGGCATTGGCCCGATCATCGTGGGACAGGCACAGCGTGTTGCCGAAAAGCTTTTGGAAAAAGAAATTGAAAATGGAACTGTCAAGCTCAAGCGCATTGAGGGATTGACCATCGAAAACCGTCTTGCCACCGGAAAAACTCTGCCGGACGGAGTGCTGGACGCCATCAAGGAATGTGACGTTCTGCTCAAGGGCCCCACCACCACCCCAAAGGGCGGCAACATGGAAAGTGCCAACGTGGCACTGCGCCGTGAGCTGGACCTTTTTGCCAACGTGCGTCCCGTGTCGCTGCCCGAAAAGGGGATCGACTGGGCATTCTTTCGCGAAAACACCGAGGGCGAGTACGTGCTCGGCAGCCGCGGCGTGCAGCTGGGCGACAAAATGGCGGTGGATTTCAAGGTGACCACCACGCTTGGCACCGAGCGTATTGCCCGCGCTGCCTTTGAATTTGCCCGTCGCAACGGCAAAAAGAACATTGCCATCGTCACAAAAGCAAATATCATGAAAAAGACCGACGGCAACTTTTCCGCCATCTGTCACGAGGTGGCAACGGATTATCCGGAGCTGATCCTTGAGGATTGGTACGTGGATATCATGGCTGCCAATCTGATCAACGAAAGCATGGCGAGCCGCTTTGAGGTGTTCGTGCTGCCCAATCTGTACGGAGACATCCTCACCGACGAAGCCGCACAGATCCAGGGCGGTGTGGGCACGGCGGGATCTGCCAACACGGGCGATCGCTACGGTATGTTTGAAGCCATTCACGGTTCGGCTCCCAGAATGGTGGAGCAGGGCATTGCCGAGTACGCCAATCCTGCCAGCATTTTGCGGGCACTGGTGATGCTGCTGGATCACGCAGGACTTTCGGATCATGCCAAGCGTCTGACCGATGCCATTGCCAAAACCGACGCCGATGCTTCCGTGAGGGTAACGGGAGATCGCGACGGTGCCACCTGCAAGCAGTATACCGATGCGCTGCTGCAGAATCTTACGTAAAGAAAAACAGTCACTTCTTTTGAAGTGACTGTTTTGGTTTTTACAGTAGGATCAGACCAAAGGAGCGAAGTCCTTGATCAATGAGAAAGACAGACGGAAGGCAAACAAGCACCGCCAACAAAAGGGCGCATACAAACACCAAAAGAAGCTCGGTCAGATGGATGCTCATAACCATGCTTTGGGTAGCTCCCGACATTTGCAGTAGCTCCCGTTCTCTTTGACGGGCGCGGTATTGCTGTGCCAGCACAGTGCTGCAGCCCAGCAGTGCTAAAATGACCGAAATAACGGTAGCGGCAAAGGTCAGCCCCAAAAAGCCGTTCAGTGTAGACGGTACGCTACCCCAGATCTCACGGGCATCCAGAGTGGAAACACCGCTCGTTTCCAGCTTTTCAATGAGCGCTTGCCGTGCATTCGGTGTGTTAGTCAGCTTGAAGCAAACGATTTTTTCAGAAGCGGAAACAGCATCCGCATCCAAAAAGATGAAATTGGCATTGATGTTGTTGATGCCGATGACGGTATAGTCCTTGGCATAGCCCTGCAGGGTGACGCGGATAGAGTCGCCCACTTCTTTTTCGGTCAACGCCGCGATGCCGGTTGACAGCACGATCTCGTTCCCTTTTGGTGTTTGTTCGGGGATCAGCTCGGGGTGCATGCAAAGCGTCGTATCACCCGTCATGGCAAATGCGATGGCCACACAATTGTTGGGCAGCTCCACACTGGATGCCAGTGAAAGAGAGCTGACACCCGTTGCCAGTTTTTCTTCCTTGATCTGCTCTATAACCTTTTCCGGGACGTTGAGCGCGGTGACCTCACCGCGGAAGGTGTGATTGAAGAGATCGGTTTGTCCTCTAACGGCGGTGTAGCAGATGCCAACCAAAATGACGATGGCAAACAGTGTGGCAAACAGTCTGCCGACGTGACGCACAAGGCGATTGTTGCGGATGCTTTTGCCGGCAAGCAACAGACGGTAGGGCGGACGGCGACGGCTGTCAAGGATGCTTTCCATCAGAGAAAATACCCATCCAATGAGATCGGGAGTAAAACGGAAGAGTAGGATAACTATGAGAAAGACCGCTGCAAAGAGGGGTAGAAAGCGGATCCGTACGGGCAGCAGCAAAGCGATCATCGGCAAAGTGACAAGGATCACCACGGGGATCAGCTGTGAAATGCGACGTGCACCGGGACGGTCAGCAGGGGTTTGTGTTTGCTCGGAAAGAACGCTGAGAACCGAGATCCTGCTTGCTTTATGTCTCTGCCAAAGAACGCATACGGTCATCAGCAGAACGGCAAGCAAAATGCCAAAGCTGCTCCCGATGCTTCCCACCTTTACCGAATGATCGGCAAAGGAGAACAGCCCCCCCGCATACGCCAGCATCGGTTTTGCCAGCAGGACACCAAATGCACCGCCGATGACGGCATACGTCAGGCTTTCGAGCATCAAAAGCAGGGTTTGCTTGCCGGGATCGGCTCCTGCCAGCGCAAAAAGCGCGTACTCAATTTGGCGTTGCTGCTGCAGAAGATTCATGGAGCCGATGATCAGCATGATGGCAAGCATCAGAATCATGGCGCCCAGCACTGCGGCAATGAGGGTCTGAAAGGTGACAAAGAAATCAGCAGAGGATTTGGTGTAGGGCGTTTCCACGTAATAATTCTCAAATGCTGTGCTGTTTTTCAGTTCCTCAGCAAGAGAAACGATGTCAGCGGGATCGTGGGCGCGGATCATCAAACGGCTGTCGGGAGAAAATGCGTCGCCAAGGGCGCCGATGATCGGAATGTGGGTGGACAGGATCTGCAGCAGTCCGTCCTTCGATACCAGCATTTGTCGGGAGTGAAGCAGTCCCGTGGGCTTGGCAACCGCCTGCACGGTATAGCTCAGATCTTCTCCAAACAGTGAGACAGAAAACCGATCTCCCACGTGAAGACCGTATTTTTGGGAAAACTCAGTGGAGATGACAGCGCTGTTTTTCAGATTATGATCGGTGAACTCACCGTACTCTGTAAATTGAAAGTCGTAAAAGCGATCGGCTTTTTCCAGATCGGTGGCAGAGGCGGAGATCAGATGATCTCCGTTTTGCTCCTTTTTGAAAAAGGTCAGCGCGTACTCGCCGATGACCTCGCCGCGATCCTGTACGATCGTTTGAGCATCCTCCTCAAAGAGCATTCGGATGGTGCTTTCGGTAGAGGGAGATATCAAAATGTCGCCCGCAGCGGTAAATCGCTCCTTGTTTGCCTCTGCTTGCAGGGCAAACACCTCTTGCATCCGAAGGGAGGTGACGGCAGAGGAGATCGCCAGGGTAAGTGTCAAGAGGATCAGAAGCGGCTGAACGGGTGCTTTTTTGACAGTGCGCCGGATGTGCTTGAGAAAGAGGATCATTCTGCGAGCACCTCACCGTCCGACAGACGTACGATGCGGCTGCCGAAGGCGGCTGCCTCCTCACTGTGCGTGACCTGCACCACGGTGACGTTCCGCTCCTTGTTAATGCGGCACAGCAGCTCCATGACCTCAAGGGTGGATCGATTATCAAGGCTGCCCGTCGGCTCATCCAACATCAATACCAAAGGCTCGTGCAGCATACTGCGGGCGATGGCGACTCTTTGCCGTTCGCCGCCCGACATTTGATCGGGAAAGCGCGACAGAAGATGCTCAATGCCGAGGTATCTCGCCAATTCCTCAAGATGTGGCTTGGCGGCACGGATGTCGTCTTTGTTCAGATACAGTGGCAGCAGAATGTTGTCTTTTCCGTCAAGGGTCCCGATCAGATTGAGCGATTGGTAGACGAAGCCAAGCTTTGTGCGTCTTAGCTTTGCCATTCTTTTTTCTTTCGCCTTCGCGATGTCTTCGCCGTCCAGCAGGACAGAGCCTGCGTCCGGCTGCAGATTGCCTGCCAAAATGTTCAAAAGCGTGCTTTTGCCGCTACCGCTTTTGCCCATGATGGAGACAAATTCTCCCTTTTCCACCGTCAGGTCAATGCCACGCAGGATCTGCGCTTCTCCGTAGCTTTTGCGGATACCGATTGCTTTGATCATGATTGAGAGCTCCTTTCATGGAAGAATACGAAGGTCGTATAGGGTAAATTGGCGTATAGATAGCTTTCGATGGCATCAAAAGGCAATCCTTCTCCTGCTGATACACAATCGGATAGGCACTGATACAGCTGCGTGGGGGTGATCGGAGTTCGTTTGCTGCTGTATGCAAGGTAGTCCTCCCAGAGCCCTTTCTCCACCAGCATTTGCTGCTCAGACCGGCTTTGCAGGTGAACGTTCTTGGAAAAAGTATCAAGGAAGGTCATGAACTCATTGGGGCAGGAAAGAAACAGCGCCATCAGACACTGCGATTTTTCGGTTGCATCGCCGTTACGCAGACGCGCGATCTGCGATGGGGTCATTGCTTTGATGGCGGCGGCGTACAGATTGATCAGAGAGGGAAGCGCCTTTCCGATGCCGATTGATTCGGCTTCGTCTTTCTTGGCAAGTGCTTGCCAAAGGGCATCCCGAAGTGAGTTCTTTTCGAAGGGGGAGCGTTCAAATCGGAAGAGAAACGCGAAGAAAAAGTCACCTGCGATCTGCCACTGCTCGTTTGAAAGAGCAAGGGCCTCCAGATGCTCTGCCTGCCGCTGCCAAAGCAGAAGCAGCTCCTCGTTTGTCAGCTCAGGCACTGTGGGCGAGCCTTCCTCTCCGCTTTTGCCGTTGGGGTGTGTAAAAAGAGAAGTTGTAAAATAGAAGACCGTGGCAACGTCGGCGAAGGCTTTTTCGCCCAGCACCTTGGCAAGCTGTCGCTTTTGCGTTGTCAGCAATTCGAGCTCTTGCAGAAGCGAGGGATTATTGGTTTGGGCATAGTTGCTTTCTGCTTTTTCGATTTCGCTGTCAAGATACAGTAGGCAGCTATGATACAGGATCTGTCCCGCACGCTCACTGCCGAGGACCTGCACGTAATTTCGATAGGTTTCTTCAAACAGCTTTTGTGCCACCAGAATGCTGCCGCGCTCTGCGGTGGTTAACAGAAAATCGGTAAAGTAGAGCAGCTGTATCAGCTCATCCTTTGTCACTCCCACCGATTGCAGCATGGGAAGGATATTTTCTTTGATATATTGATTGACCGACAGACGTTCGTTGTCGGTCAGAGCTTTCTTGTTGAGAATAGCGGCACCGCGTGCATAAATGTCTTCCATGCGGTTTGCCAGATAGATCATTTCAAGGCGGCTGTATCGGACAGGCGTCTGTACCACCACCAGATCTTGGTTTTCAAGCGTGTCAACAGCGGTGTTCTTTTCGCTCCCGCAGGAAATGGCACCGAAGGCGGATATCAATGCCAACAGAAGGCATAGAATTCTTTTACAAAAACTTTGTTTCATCATTATAGTGAGGGGCAGAAGGCTGCCCGAAGCATCAAAATATTTTTGGGACTAAAACGGCAAAACGCCCGTCATGTAAACATGGCAGGCGTTTATACAAAAACTCAGTCAGCAGTGTAGGGCAGCAGCGCGATGTAGCGAGCTCTCTTGATTGCTGTGGTGAGCTGTCTCTGGTGCATTGCACAGGTACCGGTGATACGTCTGGGCAGGATCTTTCCGCGTTCGGAAGTCAGCTTGCGCAGCTTCTGGGTATCCTTGTAGTCAATGTGAGCGATCTTCTCAGCGCAGAAGATGCAAACCTTCTTTCTCTTGCGGTTAGCACCGTTCTGACGGTAAGGAGCCTTTGCAGGCTTGGTTGCGGTTTCTTCGGCAGCAGGAGCGGCAGTTTCAGCAGCGGGAGCTTCCACGGTCTCTTCTGCGGCAACAATCTTTTCGTTATCCATCTTATGAAATCCTCCTTATAGTATTGTTTCCTCAGAAGGGCAGGTCATCGTCGTTGACCATTTCTTCAAATTTGGGTGCGCCTTCCTCGGGTGCGGAGAATCCGGACTGATCGGGGGTTGCATAGGGGTTATAGCTTCCCTGTGCGCCACCGGTAGCGGTGCGGCTCTCCGAAGCGCTGTCAACGAAGTTTACTTCATCGACAACCACTTCATAGGTTGTTCTTTTGACGCCCTGCTGGTCGGTCCAGTTGTTCTGCTGCAGAGTACCCACAACGCAGATGGAGCTTCCCTTGTGGAAGTAACGTGCGATCAGCTCGGCACGCTCTCTCCATGCGCGGCAGTTGATAAAGTCTGCAACTCTTTCTGCACCTTTGGCAGCGCGGCGGTTGACTGCCACCGAAAAGGACAGTACGGGAATACCACTGGTAGTTTGCTTTAGTTCGGGCTCAGCGGTCAGTCTGCCGCCGATGATGACCCTGTTAAAGTTGAAATTTGCCATGTCCCGTTCTCTCCTCTCAAGCGATCTTCTTGATGACGATGGAGCGCATGATGCCTTCGGTGATGCCGAAGATTCTGTCCAGCTCAGCAGGGAACTCTGCAGGAGCAGTGAAGTTCACCAGCACATAGTAGCCTTCGTTCATATCGTTGATAGGATATGCGAGTCTGCGCTTGCCCCACTCGTTAACCTCGGAAACTTCGCCGTTGGCTGCGATCAGAGAAGTGAACTTCTCAACCAGTCCCTTAACGCCGTCTTCACCGAGAGTCAGATCAACCACGAAGATTGTTTCATAAGACGAGTTTACTTTTGCCATGTTATTTACACCTCCCTATGGACTTATGGCCACACCCTCGTATCTGATGTGGCAAGGAGAAGAGTTCGTATACTGCTATAAAGAATACGCTCTTCCGAAAGAATACTATACATCATAGTCGTCGGTTTGTCAATAGTTTTTTGAAAATTTGTAGGAAATATTTGTTTTTCACCTCTTTTTGGGCACAGAATATACTGTCATAAAGCCTCAAAAGGAGAGAAAATATGTATCAACGCATCAGTTACGCACTGCTTTCACTGCTTCGGCACCCTCCGTCAGCCATGGCGAGACTGCGCGGCGGGGGAAAGTATCCCGAGCTGCGGGGAGAGGTGCTTTTTTACGAAACGCGCTACGGCGTTTTTACGGTGGCAGACGTGGCGGGACTCCCCGCAGACGAAGGCGCGTGTAAAGAACGATTTTTCGGGTTTCACATTCATGAGGGAGAGGAATGTGGGGGAACGGCGGACTTGCCGTTTTCCATGGCGGGCGGCCACTATAACCCTTCCGGATGCCCTCATCCTGCCCATGCGGGCGATCTGCCGCCGCTACTATCGGTACGGGGCAGGGCGTTTTCGGCATTTTTG
>SVRH01000069.1 GCA_015064925.1 Oscillospiraceae bacterium
GGAACCTCCATCAATGCCCTGTGCCTAAAGGACTGCTTGGAGCATGCCGGTGTGGATGCCCGTGTGATGACGGCGGTAGAAATGCGCACCTTTGCCGAGCCCTACGTGAAGGATGATGCCGTGCGGTATCTGAATGAGGGCAAGGTGGTCATTTTCGGATGCGGCACGGGAAGTCCCTATTTCAGCACCGATACCGCAGCCGTGTTGCGCGCAGCCGAGATCGGAGCAGAGGCAGTGCTGTTTGCCAAAAACATTGACGGGGTGTATACTGCCGATCCCAAGAAGGATCTCACAGCGAAGAAGCTGGATGAGATCTCGTACATTGATATTTTGAAGAACGATCTGAAGGTGATGGACCTGACTGCCGCATCCTTCAGTATGGATAACAAGCTGACCATTCTGGTGTTCGGATTGGATGATCCCCAAAACATCATTCGCGTCGCAAACGGCGAAGCGATCGGAACCGTAGTTAAATAACAGGAGGATATAAATATGAAACTCGACGTAAAGCCTTATGAAGAAAAAATGAAAAAGAGCCTTGCCAATCTGGAAGGCGAAATGGATCTGGTCAGAGCCGGCAGAGCCAACCCCGGCATTCTGGCGCCCGTTATGGTGGAATACTACGGTGCGCCCACCCAGATCAATCAGGTTGCCGAAGTCAAGGTGACCGATGCTCGCACCATCACCATCACTCCCTGGGAAAGCAGCCTGCTGCGCGCCATCGAGAAGGCGATCCTGGTGGCTGACATCGGCATCAATCCTCAGAATGACGGCAAGGCGATCCGCCTTTCCTTCCCCCAGCCCACCGAAGAGCGCAGAAAAGAGCTGTGCAAGCAGGTTTCTAAGATGGGCGAAGAGGCTAAGGTCATGATGCGTAATATCCGTCGCGATGCCAACGACAAGGCAAAGGATATGAAGAAGAAGAGCGAAATGACCGAGGACGAACAGAAGCAGTCCGAAAAGGCAGTGCAGGATCTGACCGATAAGTACATCAAGATGGTTGATGCGGTCGTTGACAAAAAATCCAAGGAGATCATGGTCATCTGACCAAGGCTCCGCAAGACAATATGATGTTGTTTGGACGAAAAAAGAAAGGCGATGCTGTGGCCACTCCCTGTCCCGTTCGTCATATTGCTTTTATCATGGATGGTAACGGCAGATGGGCGAAGAAGCGGGGCATGCCGAGAGAGTACGGTCACCGCGAGGGTGCCAAGGCGTTTCAGAGAGTGGTGGAATATTGCGGTGAGATCGGTATTGCTTACGTCACCGTGTATGCGTTTTCCACCGAGAATTGGAAGCGTCCAGAGCATGAGGTGAAGGCGATCATGCAGCTCTTTACCGAGTATATGTCTGAGGCATTCCGTGTGTTTGCCGAAAAGGGACTGCGCATTCGCTTCATAGGCAACCGAGATCGGTTTGACGCAGATTTTGTTGCCGAGATGGAAAAGCTGGAAAGGGACTCTGCGGGCAACGAAAAGGTGCTGAACGTGGCATTTAACTACGGTGGCAGAGAAGAGATCCTGCAGGCAGCTTGCCGTGTGCAAAAGCAGGGTAAGGAACTGACTGAGGAGAATATTTCGGCTGCCTTATACACCGCTCCCTGTCCCGAGCCCGATCTGATCGTGCGTACCGGCGGAGAGATGCGCATCTCGAATTTCCTGCTGTGGCAGAGTGCCTATGCCGAGCTGTATTTCACCGATACGCTTTGGCCGGATATGCGGGAAAAGGACGTGGATGCGGCGGTGGCTGCCTTTCGAAAGAGGAACCGCAGATACGGCGGCGTCTGAACGGAGAGAGAAAGAATATGAAAACAAGAGTTATAACAGCGCTGGCGGCACTGTGCCTGTTCTTGCCCTTCCTGTATTTTTCGGATACGATGGCATTTACGGTACTGATCCAGCTGTTGGCGTTTATATCGACCTATGAGATCCTGCGTTGTGTGGGTCTGGATAAGCGGGTATGGCTTGCCGTTCCCTGCTATTTGTGCTCCTTGGCGGTGCCGTTCCTTTGTCGATATCCTGAAAAGCTATACTGTGCACGTATGGAAATGATCTTCCTCATTTTCTTCGTGCTGACCTTTTTCCTGCTGTCGGCAGGTGTGTTTTATCGCGGTAAGGCGGATGTTTCAGCCATTGGCGCTTTGGTTGCCATGGAGATCTACGTGGTCTTCGCGGTCAGCTCTATTTTGTTGCTCAGAGACAGCATCAACGGTCAGTATATGTATCTTTTGGTATTCATCGCGGCTTGGGTCACCGATACGGGTGCGTACTTTGCGGGTAGAGCCCTTGGACGTCATAAGCTGATCCCCGAGGTCAGCCCCAAAAAGACGGTGGAGGGCGCCGTTGGCGGCTTTATTGCCGGCATCGTGTGTCTGATGGCATACGGTGCGATCATCGGAGCCATGACCGATCTGACGCCCCAGTATCTGTATCTTGCCATTGCCGGTGCCATTATGTCGCTGGTTTCCATGCTGGGCGACCTGATCGCATCTCTGCTCAAGCGCCACTATGACATCAAGGACTACGGCTGGCTGCTGCCCGGTCACGGCGGAATTCTCGACCGCTTCGACTCTGTGTTTGCAACCGCGCCCTTCCTGTTCTTCCTGTGTCATTTTATTCCTGATTTTGCACTGTTTGTGTAAATCCCCGCGGAAGGTGGGGCAAAAGCCCAATTGACTTTACATACGGGGTTGTTGCGTGCCAACAGCCCCGCTATTTTAATCCAAAGACAGGACGGATATAAACATGAAAATTGCGATTCTCGGCTCCACCGGCTCCATCGGCACCCAAACGGCGGACGTAGCAGCCTTCCACGGCTACGAGGTAGAGGCGATCTGTGCGGGCACCAGAATTGGTATTCTGGAGGAGCAGATCCGCAGATTTTCGCCCAAGTACTGCGGCGTGTTCGACGAAGGCGCGGCAAAGGAGCTGAAAAGCCGCGTTGCGGATACCAATACCCGTATTTTTGCGGGGGAAGAGGGCATTCTCACGATGATCGACCTGCTTGACTGCGACGTGGCGGTCAACGCCATCGTCGGTAAGGCAGGTCTGCTGCCCACCCTTGCCGTGATCGAAAAGGGCATCACACTGGCACTTGCCAACAAGGAGTCACTGGTGTGTGCCGGAGAGATCGTCATGCAAAAGGCAAGGGAAAAGGGCGTTGCCATTCTGCCCGTGGACAGCGAGCACAGCGCGATCTTCCAGTGTCTGCAGGCAGGAAGACGGGAGGATCTGAAAAAGATCATCCTGACCGCTTCAGGCGGACCTTTCTACGGAAAGACCAAGGAAGAACTGGAAAACTGCACGCTGGAAATGGCACTTGCGCATCCCACCTGGAATATGGGCTCCAAGATCACAGTGGACAGTGCGACCCTTATGAACAAGGGCTTTGAGGTCATTGAGGCGATCCATCTTTTCGGTGTGCCGACAGAGCAGGTGCAGGTCTTGGTGCATCGGCAGAGCATCGTCCACTCCATGGTGGAGTTCGCCGATCACAGCGTGATCGCGCAGCTGTCGGTGCCCGATATGCGGGACTGCATCCAGTACGCCTTGACCTACCCGAAAAGATTGCCCTCTCCCGTACGGGAGCTGGATCTGACGGCGGTGGGAGGACTGACCTTTGCTCACCCCGATACAGAAGCGTTTCCCATGCTGCCGCTGGCGCTGCGCTGCGTCGGCGAGGGAGGCGTGCGTCCGGCAGCACTGAATGCCGCTAACGAAGCGGCGGTGGCTCTCTTCCTTGCGGGAAAGATCCGTTTTACCGAGATCTTCTCGCTTGTATCGGCTGCGGTGGATTCCGCACCCCTTTTGGAGAATGCTACACTGAACGATATTTTGAAAGCATCTGATGCCGCATTTGCTCACGTGAAAGAGGCGGCAGGCAGAAAATAGGAGGCACTTTGCTCACATTTTTACTCACCGTTTTGATATTTGGCGCACTGATCTTGATCCATGAGTTGGGTCACTATCTCTTCGCCCGACTGTTTGACGTGGCGATCAACGAGTTTGCGGTGGGAATGGGTCCCAAGCTCATCTCCCGCGTATCAAAAAAGACAGGTATCCGATATTCTCTGAGACTGATCCCCTTCGGCGGCTACGTTAGCATGGAGGGAGAGGACGGAGACTCGGAGGACGAGCGCGCCTTTTGCAATAAGGCAACCTGGAAGCGCATGATCATCACGGTGGCAGGGGCAACGATGAACCTGCTGCTCGGTGTGATTTTGACAACGATATACGTTGGAACGTTTAAGACCTACGGTTCCACCGTGGTGGCAGACGTGAACAAAAGCGTACTGGCAGAGCAGGTGCAGGTGGGAGATGAGATCGTTGAGATCGGCGGAAGCCGCGTATATGCTTTGACCGATCTGATCTATGAGGTGCACAGACAGGGGATTGAACCGGTGGATGTGACGGTGCTGCGCGATGGAAAAGAGATTGTGGTCAAAGACATTCAGTTTCCTGTCAGCTCTCAAAACGGAATGGCGTCCGGTTCCATCGACTTTATGGTGTATGGAAAAGATAAAACGATAGGGGAGCTACTACGGCAATCCTTTGCGCAAACGCGTCTTTCCTGCAAGATGGTATACGAATCGCTATGGGATCTGATCACCGGCAGATACGGGGTCGAGGCGGTCTCGGGACCCATTGGTACGGGGCAGGTCATCGGTGATGCGTTGGAGCAAGACCGAAAGGATGACAGTAGTCACAGCCTTTTGTACCTTTGTGCCGTCATCACCATCAATTTGGGACTATTTAATTTGCTCCCCATTCCGGCGCTGGACGGAGGAAGGCTGTTCTTCCAGCTCATCGAGCTGATCCGTCGAAAGCCCATCAATCGAAAACATGAAGGCTACATCCACGCTGCAGGCATGCTGCTGCTGCTTGCCGTGATGGCGCTGATCACCTTTAAGGATATTATAAAGCTGTTTACCTAGAATGAGGTAAGATATGACGAACTATAACGAAATTCGCAGAAGATCAAAAGAGATCAGGATCGGAAAATTGGAAATCGGCGCAGACAATCCAATTGCCGTGCAGTCCATGGTGAACGTCAGCGGCTATGACGCCGTGTACGCCCAGATGCGTGCACTGGAGGATGCGGGTTGCGAGATCATACGCATGACCGTGCCCGATCTTGAGGCAGCACGGGTGCTGGCGCGACTGAAGGCGTCGGATATCACAATGCCCATTGTTGCCGATATTCATTTCGATTATCGCATGGCGATCGAGGCTGCCATGGCGGGGGCGGATAAGATCCGCATCAATCCCGGCAATATCGGCTCCGAGGATCGCGTTAAGGCGGTGGTAGACGTTTGTAGACAGAGAAACGTACCCATTCGCGTGGGGGTCAACAGCGGCTCTCTTGATAAGGCAAAGCTGAGCGCCTTCGGAAGAGCCACCGCCGAGGCTCTGGCGGAAAGTGCGCTTGAGAACGTGCAGCTGCTGGAGAAATTTGATTTCGACAAGATCGTGGTGGCAGTGAAGTCCTCCTCTCCCTACACCATGACAGAGGCCAACCGCATCATTGCCGAGCGCTGCGACTACCCCATCCATTTGGGAGTGACCGAAGCGGGCACCCTCCACGGCGGCGTGCTGAAGAGTGCGGCGGGCATAGGCGCAATGCTGCTTTCGGGCGTTGGTGATACCATCCGCATTTCGCTCACCGACAGTCCCGTGGAGGAGGTCAAGCAGGGAATCGCCCTTCTGAAGGCGCTTTCCTTTTACAGTCGCCCCACCCTTGACATCGTGTCCTGTCCCACCTGCGGCAGAACCAAGATCGATATTATTTCTTTGGCTGCCGCCTTTGAGACGCAGACCGTCGGCATCAAGCTTTCGAAGAATTGCAAGGTCGCCATCATGGGCTGCGTGGTCAACGGACCGGGAGAGGCGGGAGACGCCGATTTCGGAATCGCGGGGGGCATCGGCGAGGCTGTCTTTTTCAGAAAGGGGAAGATTGTTTGCAAGATCCCCGAGGATAAGATTATTGAAACGTTGCTGCAAGAGCTGGAACAATACAAATAAGAAAGAAACAAGAGAATGTCACAGGATAAAAACTTTTTTACCCTTTTTGCCCGATACAAACCGTCTTTCGAAATCGAGAGTATTTTGAAGGAAGCCACCGACATCGTTCGCCGTTTGGATGCGGAGCGCCGCATCGTGGAGGTGACCTGTCGGTTTCCTCACCTTGTACCAAAGCAGACGGTCTATCGCATTGAAAGAGAGATCGAAGAGACCTACTCGCTTGGACGCTGTATTCTACTGACCCGATACGATGCCTCTTTATTTACCGAGGATTATCTTCCGCAGGTTATCGAGGAAGCCAAACGCGTGCGCGCGGTGACCAACGGCTTTTTGGACGATTGCCGCATTTCGGTGCAGGGTGACGATATCACCTTCACCATCGGCTACGGCGGCGGTAGTGTGGGGCTTTTGGAGCGCGCCAAGGCTTGTGAGACCATTGAGGGAATCCTTCGTGCCGAGTTTGGCATTGAGAAAAAGGTGCATGTGCGCATGGATGCGGGCGCGGAAAGCTACGAGCAATACCAAGCGAATATGCAAAGCCGCCTGCAGGATATGCGAAAGGCGGATCTTGCACGCATGGAAAGCGAGCGCGCCAAAGCGGAAGAAGCGGTTGCCAAGGAGCAGGCTGCCATCGAGCCGCCCAAAAAGAAGGTCACTGTGGTCAAGGAGGATGGAGAAGCTCCTGCGGTCACGGCAGGAGAGGAAGAGGGCATCTTCCACGTGGGCAATATGACCTTTGATACAAGAGAAGCAAGCTACATATACGGTGAGGGCAAGGCGGGACAGACGCCCACTCCGCTGGCAGCGATCACAGGGCCGATGAGAGGACTGTACGTCTGCGGTCAGGTCAATTCCTTTGATAGCCGCGCCAATCGCGGTGAGACCAAGCTGATCATGACCATTGGCATCACCGACAACCAGAGCTCCATCAACGTAAAGCTTGTCATGGACAAGGAGGAGGGCGAGCCTCTTGCCAAGATGATTGCCAAAAGCGGACGTACCATCCGACGGGGCGTGCAGGAGGTCGTGACGGTATACAGTATGGTTTTGGCGGTGCACGGCTTTGCCAAGGAGGACAAATTCGACGGCGAGCTTGCCATCACGCCCTCTGCCATTGCTACCATCAAGAAGATCGACCGCATGGACAATGCTCCCGAAAAACGGGTGGAGCTGCACATGCACACCAACCTTTCCACCATGGACGCCCTCATTTTTCCCGAGTTTGCGGTGGATACCGCAGAGCGCTGGGGATGGGACTGTCTGGCGGTCACCGACCACGGAAACGCGCAGGCATACCCCCTGATGCTGGACTACACCGTGAAAAAGGATATCAAGATCCTGTACGGCATGGAGGCTTACTACGTGGATGACACGGCGCGGGCGGTGTACGGAGGGCAAAACGCATCCTTTGACGAGGATGAATTCATTGTGTTCGATATTGAGACCACGGGTCTTTCGGTTTCTACCTGCAAGATCACCGAGATCGGTGCCGTGCGGGTAAAAAACGGTGAGGTGCTGGATCGCTTCAACACCTTTGTGGATCCCGAGGGACATATCCCCGAGGAGATCACAAGGCTCACCGGTATCGCCGACGAAATGGTGAAGGGCGCGCCCTCGCAGCTGGCTGCCGTGCAGGCATTCATGGAATTTGCAGGGGAGCGTTTGCTGATCGCCCACAACGCCACCTTTGATATCGGCTTTGTGCGCCGTGTGTGCGAGGACAACAAGATTTCCTTCCCGTATACATTCTTGGATACGGTGCCGCTGGCACGCTTTGTGGCACCGGAACTGAAAAAATACAAGCTGGATGCGCTGGCAAGCCACTATGGACTTGGCGATTTCAATCACCATCGTGCATCGGATGACGCCGAGATGCTTGCCATGATCCTTTTTAAAATGGTGGAGCAGCTGCGTCAGGAGGGCGTACACACGGTGGCGGAAATGACCGCTGCCATGAGTGATAAGGCGGACCCCCTGAAGCTCAAGCCCTATCACATGATCCTGTTTGCCAAAAACCTCGTGGGTTTAAAGAATCTGTATAAGATCATTTCCATGAGTTATTTGAATTACTTCCACCGCGTGCCCCGCGTGCCGAAAACGGTGCTGGATGCGCACCGAGAGGGTCTGATCGTCGGCTCAGCCTGCGAGGCGGGCGAGCTGTACGGCGCGATTTTGGCGGGTAACAAGACGGCGGATGAATTGAAAGCCATCGCTTCCTATTACGATTATCTGGAGATCCAGCCCCTTTGCAACAACCGCTTCCTGGTGGAAAACGGTACCGTTTCGGGGGATGAGGATCTGCGACAGATCAACCGCCGCATCGTGCAGCTGGGAAAAGAACTGGGCAAGCCCGTGGTTGCCACCTGCGATGCCCATTTCCTCAACAAAGAGGACGATATTTACCGTCAGATCCTGCAAAAGGGCATGAAATTTGCGGATGCCGACCGCGATAGCGGACTGTATCTGCGCACCACCGAAGAGATGCTGGAGGAATTCTCCTATTTGGGAGAGGAAACGGCGTACGAGGTGGTGGTGACCAACACCCGTAAGATCGCCGACTCCATTGAAAAGATGCGTCCCATTCCCGACGGTGCCTTCACCCCCAAAATGCCGGGAGCGGAGGAGGATCTGCAGAAAATGTGCTGGGATCGGGCAATGAATATGTACGGATACGAGGGCAAGATCCCCGAGATCGTGTCGAAGCGCCTTGCCAAGGAGCTGGATTCCATCATCAAAAACGGCTTTGCGGTGCTGTACGTCATTGCGCAAAAGCTGGTGGGCTACAGTGAATCGCAGGGCTACCTTGTGGGCTCGCGCGGCTCGGTGGGCTCCTCCTTCGTTGCCACCATGGCGGGCATTTCTGAGGTGAATCCTCTGCTGCCCCACTACCGCTGTCCGAGTTGCCGTTACAATGAGTTTATCGAGGACGGCTCAGTGGGAAGCGGATTTGACCTTCCCGACAAAAACTGCCCCAAGTGCGGCACCAAGATGACACAGGACGGACATGACATCCCCTTTGAGACCTTCCTTGGCTTCAAGGGCGACAAATCCCCCGATATTGACCTGAACTTCTCGGGCGAGGTGCAGGGGAGGGTGCACAAGTACACCGAGGACCTTTTCGGCTCGGAAAATGTGTTCAAGGCGGGTACGCTCGGTACCCTTGCCTCCAAGACCGCCTACGGCTACGTGATGAAGTATCTGGATGAAAAGGGCATCGCGGTCAATTCCGCAGAGGTCAACCGACTGGTCAACGGCTGCGTGGGTGTCAAGCGCACCACGGGTCAGCACCCCGGCGGCATCGTGGTTATTCCCCGTGAATACGACGTGTACGACTTCACTCCCGTGCAGCATCCCGCAGACGATCCCAATTCGGACATCGTCACCACCCACTTTCCCTTTGCGTTTCTGCATGATACCATTCTGAAGCTGGACGAGCTGGGACACGATATTCCCACCAAGTACAAGTGGCTGGAGCGCTTCGCGGAGCAGTCTGTGATGGACGTTCCCATGAATGATCCTGCGGTCTACCGGTTGTTTACCTCCATCGAACCGTTGGGGATCAAGGCGGGGGACATCGACTGCAACGTGGGCACCTATGGCCTTCCCGAATTCGGCACCCGCTTCTCTCAGAAGATGCTGGAGGAAGCCCAGCCCAAATGCTTTGCTGACCTTTTGCAGATTTCGGGTCTTTCCCACGGTACTGACGTTTGGACGGGCAACGCCCAGGATCTGATCAAATCGGGCACCTGTACCATTTCCAACGTAATCGGATGTCGAGACAACATCATGATCGACCTCATTCGTTACGGCATGGACAATCTGATGTCCTTCCAGATCATGGAGAGCGTGCGAAAGGGTAAGGGTCTGAAGCCCGAATGGGAAGAGGCGATGATTGCCAGCAACGTACCGGAGTGGTACATCGGCTCCTGCAAAAAGATCAAATATATGTTCCCGAAGGCTCACGCGGCGGCGTACGTCATGTCCGCCATCCGTCTTGGATGGTTCAAGGTACATAAGCCGCTGGTGTTCTACTCGGCATACTTCTCGGTGGCGCCCGACGGCTTTGTGGCGGACGTGGTCATGAAGGGCAGAGGGGCTGTTAAGGCGACCATGCGCGAGATCGACGAAAAGATCAAGAGCAAGCAAAACAGCCAAAAGGACAACGATATCCTTTCGGCGCTGCAGCTGGTGGATGAAAGCATGGCAAGAGGCATTTCCTACCTGCCGGTGGATCTGCACAAATCGGACGCCATCCGCTTCCTTCCCGAGGACGGACGCATTCGCATCCCCTTCAACGCCCTTGACGGCGTGGGAGAGAACGCGGCACTGAAGATCGTGGCAGCCAGAGAAGAGGGAGAAATCTTCTCCAAGCTGGAATTGCAGGAACGTGCCAAGCTTCCCAAATCGGTCATGGAGATCTTGGAGAACAACAACGTTCTCCGCGGCCTTTCCGAAACCAATCAAATCACGCTTTTTTAAATGAAAAAGGCACGGAATGCGAGACTTCTCATAAGGAAGTCTCGCAGTTTTATTCGCCTGCGGCGAGATCTATTGCTTCGCAGTGATATTCGGCTTTCGCCGAGTGATATTTGCTTTGCAAGTTAAAGGGG
>SVRH01000070.1 GCA_015064925.1 Oscillospiraceae bacterium
GGAGCCCATCACCTGCCGTCCTGCAGACCTGCTGAAGCCCGAGCTGGAAGATCTGCGCAAGAAGGTTGCTCCCTATGCAGAACAGGAAGAAGACGTACTGAGCTACGCTCTGTTCGAAACGGTTGCCACCAAGTTCTTCGACCAGAGAAAGGCAGCTAAACTGAACCTTGATGCAGACAATGCAGATAAGGAACAGAAGATCCATACTGTATAAACCTCATATAACAAAAGTCACAGACCGATCGGTCTGTGACTTTTTAATTTTACAGTTCCTCTTCCAAGATCCTTCGGATCAAAGAAAAGGACTCCTCTGTATTGGCAAGCTCTCCATGCTCAAGCATCGTAGTGATTCCGTACACCTTCGCTTTCATAGAAAGTGTACGGCGTTTTGTACTCTCCTCATCATCACCGATATGCTGACAATAGGATAGGACCAGCGCGTCGATATCCACAAAGCTGTGTTCCTCTGTATGCGTTTCTTTGTTGTAAGCCGAAAGCACCTTGCGGTAACTGGGATTGGTGATCCAAAAGCGGATATAGGCAATGCAAACCTCCAAAAGGCAGCGGCGCTCATCCACTTCAAAAATGGAAAGAATCTGATCTCGCAGCAGCTCCCATTGGATATGGATATAGCGAATGATCTCGAGGATCAACTCATCCTTATTTTTAAAATGCTTATAGGGCGCAGCGCAGGAAATACCGCATTCGGACGCGATCTTGCGAAGCGAAAAGCCCGCAATTCCGTTTTCTGCAATCTCCTTTGCTCCCGTCACGATTAAACGGTTTCGCAACGTTTCTTCCACTACAATCCCCCCTTTTCATTATTATCGCATACTTTTTTATAAAAAGCAATTACCTTTTAAAAAAACTTCTGATTTTTACCGATTATTTTTGAAAAACGATTGACATATAACTCTGTTTGTGCTAAGATATGTATCAAGTTAACAGTGTTAACTTGTATTGAAACATTAAGTAACAAAGGGAGAATATATATGGACAAGCTCATCAAAGCAAGAACCGAAATAGAAGACATCGATAAGGAAATGGCGGAACTTTTCGTCAAGCGCATGATCGCCGTTCAGACTGTTTCCGAATATAAGACCGAGCACGGTCTTCCCATATATGACCCGCAACGAGAAGAGGCATTGATTGCCAAAAACTCCTCCCGTGTGGAGGACCCTACGCTTCGCTCCTATTACATACAGTTTCTGCGCGACACCATGAAGGTATCCAGACAGTATCAAGAGCAGCTGGCAAACGGCATGAGAGTAGCATTCTCCGGTGTTCCCGGCGCCTTTGCTTCCATTGCCGCAGGCAAGATCTTCAGTAAAGCTGTGCAGGTTCCCTACCCTGATTTCAAGAGCGCTTACAATGCCGTGGTAAACGGAGAGTGTGACTGCGCGGTGCTTCCCATTGAAAACAGCACCACCGGTGAGGTGGGTCAAGTGCTTGACATGATGTTCTCAGGTCCCCTCTACGTCAGTGGCGTGTACAATCTTTCCATCACCCAGCATCTGATGGCAATCCCCGGCACCAAGCTTTCCGACATCAAAAAGGTCATCAGCCATCCGCAGGCACTTTCTCAGTGCGCACCTTACATCCGCAAGCACGGCTTTGAGCAGTCCGAATATGCCAACACCGCTATGGCTGCACAGTATGTCAAAGAACAGAATTTGCACACGCTTGCCGCCATTGCCAGCGACGAGACTGCAGCACTTTACAGCCTTGAGATCATCGAGAAAAACATCAATGAGGCAAGCCAAAATACCACTCGCTTTGCTGTACTGACAAGAACACTGGCAAGTGACGGTAATTCTTCGGACAAGCATTCGATTCTCATGTTCACCGTTCGCAACGAAGCGGGTTCACTGGCAAAAGCGATCAATATCATCGGTCTTTACGGATACAATCTGCGTTGTCTGCGCAGCCGTCCCATGAAGGAGCTGCTCTGGCAGTATTACTTCTATGCAGAAGCAGAAGGAGATCTGGGCAATGAAAACGGAAAGCAGTTAATGGTGGCACTTGCCAACTGCTGCGACAAGCTGAAGATGTTCGGCAGTTTTAAATATCCCGCAGATCTTCATTAAGAAGAGGTTTACTATGAATTTACATATGAATTTAGACTCCGATAGCTATGATATCATCATTGATCACGGTTGCCTTGCAAAAGCAGATGAACATCTTGCTCTTGATCGCAAGGTGTTGGTGGTCACCGATGCGGGTGTACCCGCACGGTACGCAAAGAATGTTGCCTGCTGTTGCAAAGAAGCCTACATCGTCACCATCCCGCAGGGTGAAGGCAGCAAAAGCTTTGAAACCCTTCAGACGCTGCTTGCCACCATGCTGAAAAACGGCTTTTCCCGCACCGACTGCGTAGTAGCCGTTGGTGGTGGTGTTGTCGGAGATCTTTCGGGTTTTGCCGCAGCTACCTTTATGCGCGGTATTGATTTTTATAATATTCCCACCACCCTTCTTTCCATGGTTGATTCCTCCATTGGAGGTAAAACAGCCATCAACTTTAGCGGCGTAAAAAACTGCATCGGCGCCTTCCATCAACCAAAAAAGGTATTGGTGGATCCCTCTGTATTGCATACCCTTCCCGATCGTCAGATCGCAAACGGACTGGCTGAAGCCATCAAAATGGCTGCCACCTTCGATGCAGATCTGTTCACGTGGATCGAACAAAATGAGATCAAATCCAGCTTGGATACAATCATCGCCCGTTCACTTGCCATCAAGAAGAACGTAGTGGAACAGGACGAAAAGGAATCGGGTCTGCGCAGAGTACTGAATTTCGGTCATACCATCGGACACGGCATTGAAAGCTGCGCCATGGGCAACCTTTATCACGGAGAATGCGTTGCACTCGGTATGCTGCCGATGTGCGCTCCTGAGGCAAAGAAACGAATTCTGAACGTACTAAAAAAAACAGGACTTCCCACCGAGCTTTGTTTTGATGCAAGTGAGGTCTTTGAGGCAATTACTCATGACAAAAAAAGGGATGGCGAGCATCTTCGCATAGTATACGTACCGGAAATCGGATCCTACGAAATCAAAAAGGTTACTATCAAGGAGTTTGAGCATACTGTCAAGGAGGCGTTTACAAAATGAAAAACACATACGGCGAAAGCGTCTCTATCACTCTCTTCGGTGAAAGCCATGGCAAAGCTATTGGCGCGGTGCTTGACGGTATAGCACCGGGAATTCCCGTAAACGAGGACTTTATTGCTACCCAAATGAATAAACGTCAGTCTGTTTCCTCCCTGTCTACTCCCCGTAAAGAGGCAGATCGCGTACAGATCGTCAGCGGTGTAGTAAACGGATATACCACCGGTACTCCCATTACGTTTTTGATAGAAAATATGGATACCAAAAGCAGTGACTATAATCAGCTTTCCGAAATTGCCCGTCCCGGGCACGCAGACTATACCGCCTACTGCAAATACCACGGCTATGCAGACACCCGCGGCGGTGGTCATTTTTCGGGTCGGATCACCGCAGGACTTGTGGCAGCAGGCGCGGTTGCACTGACGGCACTTGCGCGCAAAGGCATCCGCATCGGCACACATATTTCTGCTTGTGCCGGCATTTCAGACCGCCCCTTTGAAGATATCACGAAGGATATAGATACTCTTTCCGCGCTTTCCTTTGCCGTACTTGACAAAGAAAAGAGCGCTCGGATGCAAGAAGCGATCCTCTCCGCACGCAGCGAGGGTGACAGTGTGGGCGGCATTCTGGAAACTGCCGTCATCGGTTTTCCGGAAGGCGTTGGCGAGCCGTGGTTTGACAGTCTTGAAGGTGTGCTTTCTCATGCAATCTTTTCGGTTCCCGCCGTCAAGGGTGTGGAATTCGGCGACGGTTTTGCACTTTGCGGTATGCGTGGGAGCACCGCAAACGATGCGTTTGCCATAAAGAACGGCGAAGTTGTGACAAGCACCAACCATTGCGGCGGGATTCTCGGCGGCATTTCAAACGGTATGCCCATTTTGTTCCGCACCGCCATCAAGCCTACACCCTCTATTTTTAAAGAACAAAACACCGTCAATTTTAAAAATAAAGAGGATACCGTTCTGACCCTCAAAGGCAGACACGATCCTGCCATCGTACACCGTGCCCGTGTGGTGATCGACAGTGTGACCGCCCTTGTGTTGTGCGATCAGCTGGCACTGCGCTTCGGAACCGACTATCTGGGAGGTTAACATGGAATACGGATTGATCGGAGAACACCTCGGTCACAGCTTTTCCGCAATCATACACGGAAAAATTGCCCCCTATCGATATGAACTTAAAGAGCTTACGCCCGACGCGTTACCCTCATTCATGCAAAAGAAGGACTTCAAGGCCATCAACGTCACCATTCCCTACAAGCAGACGGTCATCCCGTACCTTGACGTCATAGATGAAAATGCAAGAGCCATCGGTGCTGTGAACACGGTCGTCAACCGTGGCGGCAAGCTGTACGGCTACAATACCGATTATTACGGAATGCGTGCCCTTACCGAAAAAATCGGTGTTCCACTTGCAGGTAAAAAGGTGCTGATCCTAGGAACAGGCGGCACTTCTCACACCGCAAAAGCGGTGGCAAGCGCGTTTGGCGCAGGTGAGATTTTGACAGTCAGCCGACGTGTATCCGAAAACTGCATCACCTACGAAGATGCGTACCGTTTGCACAGCGATGCCGAGTACATCATTAACACCACCCCCCTTGGAATGTATCCAAATGAGGACGGCAACGAGAAACAAAATGCTTCTCCCATTGACGTTTCAAGGTTTCCCTATTTAAAGGGTGTGCTTGATGCCATATTCAATCCCCTGCGCACAAACCTAATCTGCAGCTCCCTTTCTCATGGGATTCCCGCAGAAGGCGGATTGTATATGCTGATAGCACAAGCGGTGATCGCAAGCGAAAAATTCCTGGATACCGAATACGATAAAAGCATCATCGACAAGATCTACAACGAACTGCGTAGTGAAAAGGAAAACATCGTTCTCATCGGTATGCCGGGATGCGGCAAATCCACGGTTGGGAAAAAGCTGGCAAACGAGCTCGGCAGAACCTTTATAGACTGCGACGAAGAGATCGTAAAAGCGGCTCAGATGCCTATTTCCAATATTTTTGAACTGTACGGTCAGGATTATTTCCGACAACTTGAGGCAGACGTGATCCAAAAACACGTTGCATCTCAAACGGGGGTTGTGATCGCCACCGGCGGCGGTGTGATCTTGCGTGATGAAAACGTTCTGCGGCTGCGTCGAAACGGAAGACTCTATTTCCTCGACCGTTCCATTGAGAATATCAAGCCAACGCCCGACAGACCGCTTTCCATGGATCGTGACGCCCTGAAAAAACGGTATGATGAGCGTTATCCTCGCTACTGCATGTGCGCAGACCGTCACATTGTTACAAAAGAAAGTATTGAAGACACCATAACACAAATCAAGGAGGATTTCTTCTCTTGAAAATTTTAGTTATCAACGGCCCCAATTTGAATATGCTTGGCATTCGCGAACCCAAGCATTACGGAAAAGAAACCTATGGGGACCTTATCAATAAAATCAAACAGCATGCCGATCTCATTGGCGTCAGCGTCGAATTTCGTCAGTCCAATCACGAAGGAGATCTGGTTGACTATATTCAGAGCGCCTACCGAAATTTTGACGGTATCGTCATCAACCCGGGCGCCTATACCCACACCAGTATCGCCATTCTGGATGCGGTCAAATCGGTGGGAGTTCCCACCGTAGAGGTACACATATCGGACGTCAATGCCCGCGAGGACTTTCGAAAGATCAGCTATATCCGCGCCGCCTGCGTGCTGACAATTTCGGGGCACGGCACCGACGGCTATCTGGAAGCCATTGATTTTCTTGTGCAAGGAGCCCAAAAATGAACGTAACAATATCTCCTTGCAGTTTGCAAGGCACCATCACTGCCCCTCCCTCCAAAAGCATGGCACACCGAATGCTCATCTGTGCGGGACTCTCCGCAGGACAGACCTGCACCATATCGGGTATTTCCAATTCCGACGACGTCAGTGCCACCCTTGCTTGCCTTGGAGAGCTTGGCGCAGCCTATGAAAAAAACGGTGACACTGTTACCGTTACCGGCACCGATATTACAAAAATTCGTAGTGACAGTATTCTCAATTGCCATGAAAGCGGAAGCACCCTGCGTTTCTTTATCCCTCTTTGCTTAATGAATGGTGCAAAGGCGTCTTGTACGCTGACAGGTACAAAGAAGCTGCTCTCAAGGCCCCTTGGCGTATATGAGAACATCTGCAAAGAGCAAGGAATTCTCTATCTGAACGGTGAAGACTCCCTGCGCGTATGTGGCACTCTTCGGGCAGGTGAATACAAGATTCCCGGCAATATCAGTAGCCAATTCATCAGCGGACTTTTGTTTGTCCTCCCCCTTTGCCCAAAGGATAGCGTCATTGATATTCTCCCTCCTATTGAAAGCCGTTCGTATCTTGATCTGACCATCGAAGCCCTTGCGGCATTTGGTGTAGCGGTCACTTGGAAGGACGAAAGAACGCTTTACATCAAAGGTAATCAAAAGTACTGCGCTCCCAAAGCAATAAGCGTAGAGGGGGACTACTCCAACTCAGCCTTCTTTGCCGCGCTGAAGCTCTTCGGAAATGACATTACGATCATTGGATTATCCGAAACCAGCCATCAAGGCGACAAAGCCTATATCCGTTATTTTGAACTGCTGAATAAGGGCGTTCCTACTATTCACATCGGCGACTGTCCCGACCTTGGACCGATCCTGATGGCGGTTGCCGCCGCCAAAAGCGGAGCAGTCTTCACGGGTACCGGAAGGCTAAAGATCAAAGAAAGCGACCGTGGGAACGCGATGGCGGAGGAACTGTCCAAATTCGGGGTTTCCGTAAAGGTATATGAGGATTCCATTGTGGTCTATCCCATTGATTTCCACGCCCCAAATGAACCTCTTAACGGTCATAACGATCATCGCATCGTCATGGCACTCTCCACGCTTCTTACATTAACGGGAGGCGAGATCGTGGGGGCAGAGGCAGTCAAAAAGAGCCTGCCCGAATATTTTGAACTGATTAAATTCTTGGGAGCAGAGGTATCTGTGTATGAGACTCATTAACACCAATCAAAAAATACTGATCGTGGGTCTGGGTTTGCTGGGCGGTAGCTACGCCAAAGCGCTGACCAAGAAAGGATTCCACGTATCCGCCATCACCCGCAGCGAGAAGTCCATCAACTATGCCATGAACAAAGGGTGGATCGAAAAAGGCTCGGCGTTTGTGGATCCCAACCTCATTTCTGAGGCGGACATCGTGATCTTCTGTCTTTATCCCACCACCTTCATTGAATGGATCAAAACCAATCAGCAGCTGTTCAAATCGGGCGCCGTCCTGACCGACGTGACCGGTGTCAAAGGTGCCGTTGTGGACACCATTCAAGAAATGCTGCGCCCCGACGTGGAATTTATATCCGCCCACCCTATGGCAGGACGCGAGGTTTCAGGCGTGGAAAACAGTGACGACCGCATTTTCCACAATGCAAACTATATCGTCACTCCCACTGGGCGCAACACTCCCGAAGCCATCGAGCTATGCCGCGATCTCGGCGTCATACTGGGATTCGCCCGTATTTCTACCCTTGCGCCTGAGGATCATGACGAGATCATCGCTTTCGTTTCCCAGCTGACTCACTGTATCGCAGTGTCTCTCATGACCTGCCAGAGAACAGAACACCTGGAGGACTATACGGGTGACTCCTTCCGCGATCTGACTCGTATTGCAAGACTGAATGATGAAATGTGGAGCGAGTTGTTTCTTCTCAACAAGGAGCCACTGCTCAAGCAAATGCGTTTGTTTGAGGACGAGCTGGCACGCATGAGAGGTCTACTTGAAAGCGGCGACCGCGAAGGCCTTCGTGAAATGATGCGTTACTCTACCGAGCGCCGCGCACTGTTTGACAAAACATTATAACAAGAAAGGATGCTAAACCATTATGAATATGAATTTTATCGGAAAGCTACCGATTCCTCAGCTGATCAAGCAACAATACCCTATCAACGAAGAGCTCGCAAACATCAAAGCCAAGAGAGACGTTGAGATCAAAAAGGTTTTTACGGGAGAATCGGATAAGTTTATTTTGGTCATTGGCCCCTGCTCTGCAGACAACGATGACAGCGTGATGGACTACATATCAAGATTACGCAAGGTGCAGGATAAAGTAGAAGATAAGATCATCATCATTCCCCGTATCTATACCGGTAAGCCCCGCACCACCGGCGACGGATACAAGGGCATGCTGCATCAGCCCAAACCTGAGGAAGCTCCCGATCTGATCCATGGTATCATTGCCATTCGTAAGCTTCATATGAGAGCGCTTGCCGAAACAGGCTTCAGCTGTGCGGATGAAATGCTGTATCCCGAGAATCACCGTTATCTCAATGACCTTCTTGCATATGTGGCAGTCGGTGCACGTTCGGTGGAAAACCAACAGCACCGTCTGACATCCAGCGGACTAAATATTCCCGTAGGCATGAAGAACCCCACCAGTGGTGACATCTCCATCATGATGAACTCCATCACAGCAGCACAGCACCCCCACGCTTTTATCTACCGCGGCTGGGAGGTACATAGCGAAGGCAATCCCCTTTCTCACGCGATCCTGCGCGGTTACGTGGACGACAAGGGCCATTCCTTCCCCAATTACCACTACGAAGATCTGCTGCATCTGGCTGAAACCTACGCCGCCAAGGATCTCAAGAATAAGGCAGTCATCGTGGACACCAACCATGCAAACTCCGGCAAAAAATATTTGGAGCAGATCCGTATCGCCAAGGAGATCATGCACAGCTGCCGTCACAATCCTGATATCAAAAAGCTGGTCAAGGGTCTGATGATCGAAAGCTATATCGAGGACGGTTGTCAGAAGATCGGCGAAGGCATTTACGGAAAGTCCATTACCGACCCCTGCCTTGGTTGGGAAAAATCCGAACGTCTTATCTACGATTTGGCAGATATGCTATAAACAAAATACTCCCGATTCAATAAATCGGGAGTATTTTTATGTAGTGGATTGTTTATTCTCAATCTGCGCAAAGCAAGCGGCAAGATAGACGCTGTGAGTCACTGAAATAATTACATTTCGAAGAAAATCCTTCAGTTCGGTATTGGTCACACCAATATTGGTATCCGGCTTTTTCTTCACGCCAAAAACGTAGGAAAGCATATTTTCGAATTCCATACAAAAGTAGTCGTAAGCCACGGGGATGGAATACGTTTCTCTTTGCATCAAAAACAGCTTGTGAATGTTATCAAGCGACAACACATTTTTGGAAACTGCAATGAAGATCAAATGTGCAATATGGTCGGAATAATACTGTTTCTTTTCAGGCGGCGGAATGATCCCTTTCTTTACGTAATTACTGATCATCGAGGTAGTGATCTCAGTACATCCGATCGGTTCCAAAAATCCGTTTATATATTTAGCAACTTGTTCCAAATACAGCCCAACATTTGGAAGCTCGACGTAACGCGGCAAACGGTAATCCGCCACCATCGCTTTCAGTTGGACTCTGATTTCTTCGTTCATGTACCCATTCTAACGCAAAAAAGCATATTTGTCAATATATTTTTGAAACCTCTTGACAAGTTTTTAAAAAACTGTTATAATTAAGGTAAGGTTTAAGATCATAAATTACACATTCGGAGTTTATTATGGAATTCAAAATTGTATCTGACTCTTCATCTGATCTGCTTACTATTGCAGACGTTCCCTTTGAGAACGTTCCCTTGACCATCAAAACCTCAGATACCGAATACGTTGACAATGAAAATTTAGATATTACAAAAATGCTGGACGACCTTGCCAAGTATTCCGGCAAATCCGGCTCTGCCTGTCCCAATTTCAGCGATTGGAAGAATGCATATGCAGATGCCCAAAACGTGTTTGCCGTTACCATCACAAGCGGTCTTTCCGGCAGCTACAATTCCGCTTCCGTAGCAGCGAATGACTGGAAAAGCGAAGCAGACGGCCGCAAGATCCACGTG
>SVRH01000071.1 GCA_015064925.1 Oscillospiraceae bacterium
ATCTTTGAAAAGACCAGTACCCGTACCCGTTGCGCCTTTGAGGTGGCAGGGGCTGATCTTGGTATGCACCCCGTATACCTCGGACCCACGGGAAGCCAGATCGGCAAGAAGGAAAGCATTGCCGACACCGCAAGAGTGCTTGGCAGAATGTTTGACGGCATCGAATACCGCGGCTTCGGTCAGGAGCTGGTGGAAGAACTGGCAAAGCACGCAGGCGTTCCCGTGTGGAACGGTCTGACAAACGAATTCCATCCCACCCAGATCCTTGCCGATTTTCTGACCATCAAGGAGCACTTTGGAGAACTGAAGGGCAAGAAGCTGGTATATATGGGCGACGCACGCTACAACATGGGTAACTCTCTGATGGTGGGCTGTGCCAAGATGGGTATGCATTTCGTTGCCTGCGCACCGAAAAAGTATTTCCCCTCGGACGATCTTGTGGTGGCTTGTCAGGCAATTGCCGAGAAGACGGGTGCTAAACTCGAATTCATCGAAGACCCGATGGTTGCCACCAAGGACGCCCACGTGATCTACACCGACGTGTGGGTTTCCATGGGTGAGCCCAAGGAAGTGTGGGCAGAACGTATCAAGGATCTTTCCCCCTACCGTGTCACAAAGACCCTCATGGACAACGCAGGCTCGCAGTGCCGCTTCATGCACTGTCTGCCCGCCTTCCACGATCTGAACACCACCGTGGGCAGAGATATCTACGAAAAGTTTGGCATTGACTGTATGGAAGTGACCGATGAGGTCTTTGAAAGCGCTCAGTCTATCGTCTTTGACGAAGCGGAAAACCGCATGCACACCATCAAGGCTGTCATGGCGGCAACCCTTGCGTGAGGGAAATCGGATGAGCAAGAAAACTGCCGTTATCCGATTTATCATTGCCCTTGCCATCACTTCACTGTGCTGTGCACTGGGTGCTTTTCTCGGCACGGGTATCGATGAGCAAACGACAAATCTGTTTGGCTATCTTGCCCTGGGGGTCACGCTGTTCTGGCTTGTGCTGATCCCCGTCAACATCATTGCCAAAGCACTGTACGCCAAAAGCAAGCAGCTGAGTGTACGGCAAAGGCAGGAATACTATCTGTCCCGCCGCGACGAAGCGATAAACGATCTGCCCCGCACCGTGCGAAAAATGGTGCTGCTGCGGCATATCACCGAATGCTACTCGGCACTGCTTTTGCTGTCCGGTCTGTTTGTGGCGTTCGCTATCGGAGTGGGCAACACCACAGCCTCCTACTCTCTTGCCCCCTTTTATCTGATCTACGGATTCATCGGCAGACTCTCTCCCCGTATGCGCAAATTCAAGTTTGAGGGCTACACCGATCCTGCCGATTACCCCGTACTCCACAGTCTTGCCCACCGTGCCGCCGCCTTGGTCGGCATGGACGGAAGCATACGGATCCGCTTGATTCCCGACAGCAACGCAGGCATTGCAAAAGTGGGAAACAAGTCCTATTCTCTGCAGCTTGGGGTACAGTTACTGGATGTTTTGGATGAAGATGAGCTGTATCAGATACTCATCCATGAGTTCGCCCATCTGACAAAGGACGGCAACCCCTCCGACAAGGAATACCGTCTGTTTGCCTTCATCACCGAACGAGAGGACAATTCCCTGACCTCCCTTTTGAACATTCTGTTTGGCTTCACGGACGTGCTGTACGTTTTCGAATATTTCCTATACCGCATGACCGCATCCCTTGCCATTGAGCAGATCGCCGACAGTGCCATTTTGAAAAACGGCAACCCGCAAAGTGCCGTCAATGCGCTTGCCAAAACAAACTATTACTATTTGTTTGACAAGGAATCGGGCGAGCACATTGAGGAGCACTTTTACGCACCGACAGAGCTTCGCAGTAACGCCATTCGCACCCTCTGCGATGTCTTCCGCACCGCTCTTGGCAAGCGCGAGGCTTTTTGGAGAGAGCTGCTGATGCACGAGATCCAGCCCCGCAGTGCCTCCCATCCCATTTTTCGAAACCGTATGTCCGCCCTTGGCATTTCCGATTATTCCGTGTCCCTTCCCGACGAAGAGGGCGCTTTCCGCGCCGAATGCCGCCGGGCGGTTGATGACACAGACAAGGAGCTGTACGAGGCACGCAAGGATTCCTATGCCGAAGAACGGGAAGAAAATTACGTAAAACCGCTTGCGGTGGTGGAAAGCTGGAGAGCATCCAACACCGATCCCACAGCAGAGCAGTCCCGTCCCTTGATGGATGCGCTTCTTGCCCTTGGCTATACCGAAGAGCTGGAGGCCCTTTGCGACCGCATCATTGAACACACACAAAACGTCTGGGCAACGCCCCATGCGCACATGGTCAAGGGCACGATCCTGCTGACCCGTTACGACAAGGCGGGCATTGACCACATCTACCGTGCCATAGAGCTGAACAAAAACTACCTGGAGGAAGGTCTAAACGCAATCGGTGAGTTCTGCTGTCTTATGGGGCTGCAGGAGGAGCTGGATATTTACCGCGAAAAAGCCGTGGAATTACAGCAAAACTACGAGGACGAATACCGCCACACAGGCGAGCTGAACGCCTCCGACCGTCTTGCAAGGGACGATATGCCAAGCGATATGCTAAACGGTATTCTTGCCTACATCCAAAGCATCGACGAAGGAAAGATCAAGCGCATTTACCTTGTACGAAAAATCATTTCCGACACCTTCTTCTCCAGCGTTTTCGTGGCGGAATTCAAGAAGGACACCGACGAGGAAAGCGCCGAGCGGGTACTGGATAAAATCTTCAACCATCTGGACACCCACCCCGCCGACCGTCAGTTCTCGCTGTTCACCTACGATGAACGCATCGGATCCATCCTTAAAAGGGTAAACGGATGCGTGGTATACGATGCGAAAACACAATAACAGCAAACAATCGCTGTGTCGTTTGGCACAGCGATTGTTATTTTTTTACAACAAAAAATGTTTTTGCTTCAAAAGTATAAAATTTATTTTGCAAAACAAAAAAGTATTGACTTTGGAATTCACATATGATATAATGATTATACAAAAAACACCAAAGGAGGAAATACCATGAAAAAGATAATGGCCATGACCGTTGTACTGACACTGCTTTTACTTTCTGTTTTTCCCGTATATGCCGAAAATGACGCACAGCTGCATGACGATGCCAATAATGCTCTGCTGGATGAATTGGTATCCCTCACCAAGGAATCCTATCTGTTTTACAGAATGATTACCACGGAGTTTTTGAGTATCGTTCACGATAACAATGATGAGGTCAAAGAATTTGCCCTGAAAAAAGGATACGTAGATGCGGAACTGGTGGGCACGCAAGAGAAAGAAACCGTGTTTGTTGATGTCATTGATGAAGTGAAATTCGACTATCCCTATTATCCCTATTCCGCCCAAATGAACACCAAAGAAAAGTGGGAAGAGGCGGTAAAAGAGTATTTTGTATGGGACATGTACGGCTTAGTGACCCCTACAAACGGTTCGTTTCACAATTGGCTGGTGGAGTATGACGGACGCTTTTACGGCACCTCGGCATTTGATAATTACAACCACCCGTACTGGGATACCGCGAAACTTGTCTCTTATGATCAAAACAATGCCACGATATCCGTCATGGTGGAAGCGGAAGGAATCGGAGGAATACATCCTTTTACCGTCACGTTTCAAAATACAAAAAACGGTTGGCGCATTTCGGGAGGAACCTTCGGAGAGCAGGTCTATTATATGCTCAATAACGGGCCTATCGTCAATCCGCCTGTTACCCCGCCCGCCGAAACCGGTGACGGTGGGGTATACGCCGCATGGCTTGCAGGACTTGCCTTGCTCGCACTGGGAGTGGTTATTCGCCGTAAAAAGAAGATCTGAACCATAACACAAAAACGACACCCGAGGGTGTCGTTTTTTGCATTATATTACGCCTTTACGCCAAAGCAGTAAGCGGTCTGGAAATCATACTTTTCGCCGGGACGCAGGATGCAGGAGGGGAAGTCGGGGCGATTGGGAGAGTTGGGCGCGTACTGGGTTTCAAGACACAGTGCGTGCAGAGGTCTCTGGGGCACACCGCCCTTGAAGGGGTAGGAGCCGTTCATGACACATCCCGTGTACAGCTGTACAGCGGGCATATTGGTCATCATCGTCATGGTTCTGCCGCTTTCCTCGTCGTACATTTCGGCGCTCACGCGCAGCATGCCGTTCCAGTTCAGGTTGAAATTGTGGTCAAAGGGCAGGGCAACCTTGCGCATGGTTCGAAAATCAAAATCGGTGCCTGCAACGGGTACGGGCGCACCCACGGGGATGAGATCCTCATTGACGGCAGTGTAGGTATCGGCGTCGATGCGCAAATACTGGTCCATGACCGACTTTCCGTCGTAGCCGTTTAAGTTGAAGTAGGCGTGGTTGGTCAGATTGATGGGGGTCGCCTTGTCGGTCTCTGCCTGATAGCGAATGAAGAGGCGGTTTTCCTCGTCAAAGGTGTAGGTCACCTTCAGCTCCACGTTGCCGGGATAGCCCTCCTCGCCGTCGGCGGAGGAGCAGGTGAGCTTCAGACCCGCGCGCTTCTTTTTGGTGAAGGTCTCCACGTTGAAGATCTTTTTGTCAAAGCCGTTCTTGCCGCCGTGCAGAGAGTCCTTGGTGCCGGAGTTGACAAACAGACTGTATTCCTTGCCGTCCAGGGTGAACTTAGCTCCTTCGATGCGGTTGCCGTAGCGACCGATGATGGCGCCCTGATAGCCGGAGGATACAAGATATCCCTCAATATCGTCGTAGCCGCAGAGGATGTCGGCAAGCTTGCCGCATCTGTCGGGCACATAGAGGCTTTGGATAATGCCGCCGTAATTCAGGACTGTTACCTTGGCGCCGCTCTCGTTTTCGATTGTGTAAGCGTACACGGTCCGTTTGTCGGGCAGCTTGCCGAATACACGGGTACTGATCTTCATAATGATATATTCATCTCCGTTTCGTTGTATCTGTTTCTTCCATTAGTGTACCATATTTTCCCTTGCTCTGTCAAGACACTGCGGAAAAAGTGTAAACAAATATTGAACAGACGGTAAATTTTTTATGATTTGCCCTTTGAGGCACGCAAGTTTGGAGGTGGAGGTGTTGACAAACGGACAAAAAAATGATAGCATATACTGCATAAAATCCGTATGAATATAGTTAATGAAGAAAAAAACGATTTATCGTATATGAAATAATCGGTCCGAAAGGAGAAATTGCGTGAACAACGTGAATAAGAAAGCAATCGGAAACCTTTTGTTAAAGATCCTGATCGTAGTGGTGGCGATCGTTGCCGTGATCGTGATCATTGCACTTTGCATCAAAGCCAATTCAGACGACCGTCTGATCCGCAAGGAATTGACGGTAGAGGCGGGCTCGACGGACTTCTCCGCTGCGGATTTCCTGCGGGATAAGTCAAAGACGGCGCGTTTTTCGCAGGAAACTCAGTATACGTACAATATCAACAAGGTGGGAACCTACCATCTGCAGCTGATCGTGGGAGAGGATCGTTACAACGTCGTTCTGCACGTGGTGGACACTGTTGCGCCCGTGGCGCACAGCAAGCCGATGCTGGTGGCCAAGGGGACCAATCTGATTCCCGAAAACCTGCTCACAGGACCCATTCAGGATGCCACGGCGGTCACCGCCACCTTCTTGAAGGCGCCCGATACCAACCGCATCGGGCAGCAGGACGTCAGCATCCTTTTGGAGGATGAGGGCAATCAGACGCTGCTGATCGAAACGGTCATCTACGTGACGACCACGGTCAATCCCGTTCTGTATCAGATGGGCGAGCCCTATCCCGAGCTTTCGCAGTTTATCGGTCAGGTGGAGGGAGCTCACTTTTCAACGCCTCTTTCCGATTTGGATATTTCTGCTCCCGGCACCTATTATCTGGACGTGGATATTTTTGATTCTACTTACAGCGTAGTGATGGAGGCGGTGGACACCATCCTGCCGGTGGCAACCCCCGTCAACGGTATTCAGATCTACCCCGGCGACAAATTGCCCGCTGCCAAGGATCTGGTGACCGACGTATTCGATGCCACTGCGCTTACCTTTGAATACGCTGACAACTATGCCTTCTATGAGCCCGGTGAATACCAGGTAGTGGTGCATATCACGGACCTTGCCGGCAACGTGCTGCGCGTGGTGGTGACGGTGCGCGTGTTGGATGCCACCGAAAAGGACACCGATCCGCCTGTGATCAGCGGAGCAGTGGATTTGGTTGCCAATATCGGCAGTATCATTGTGTATGCCGAAAACGTGACCGTATATGATGCGCGGGACGGTAAGCTGGATCTTTCCGATGCCAATCGCTTTGCGGTGGATAAAAGCGCGGTGCGTGAAAACGTGGTAGGAACCTATCCCGTGACCTACACTGCCACCGACCGCTCGGGAAATTCCACAAGCGTGACGGTCAATCTGCACATCAAGCACATGGAGGTAAGCGACGAGGCGATCTATGCCTACGCAGAATCGGTGCTGTCCGAGATCGTGACCAAGTCTATGAACGATCGGGAAAGGATTGAGGCGATCTACCGCTACGTGTACGCTTTGACCGAGAACTTTAAGACCGACGTTACCTCTGACGTAAATGACCGCTACACCCGTCTTGGCTACTACGGCTTCCTTGGCTACGGTACCGACGCCTATGCCGCCACCGGTATGATGCAGACGCTTTTTGATCTGGCGGATATCGAATATCGCGTGGTGGACCGCGCATCCAACGATTTCATGCATCGTTGGCTGCTGGTGGACTTTGGTGACGGCTGGTTCCACGTGGACGCTCTGCAGAACGGATACGTCTGGACCACCGACGGAAGAGTGCTGAAAAGCGACTCTAAGGAGGCGGAGGAGCTGGAGATCGGCAGCATCCGCTTTACCTACGAAATGACCGATTCCGACCTGGCGCTCTACACGCAGCTGATGGATGCGCACCGCGTGGGTTGGAAATACTATGAATTCAATACGGCAAGCCATCCCCGTACCCCCATACGCAATCAGGACGGCAGCTATACCCCCACGTATTATACGATCAAGTATATCACCGGTATCGGCGGCGTGATCACAGGTGTGGCGACGCAACGTGTTGCACACGGTGTGGACGGCTCCAAGGTGGTGGCAACTCCCAATTTCCTTTATAAATTTGTGCGCTGGGATGACGGCGTGACCTCCGCTGAGCGTGTGGACAGAGTCAACGGAGACCGCACCTATAAGGCGATCTTTGCTTATGACCACGCGGGTGTGGAGTTCTTTACCGTTCAGTATCTGGCAGGTATCGGCGGCTACGTGACCGGCAATACCGAGCAGCTGCTGCAAAAGGGCTCCGAAAGCGCTGCTGTCACGGCGGTGGCGAGCATGGGATACCGCTTTGTCGGTTGGAGCGACGGTGTGACCGAAGCGACCCGAACTGATATCGTAGCGGGTGATATGACCGTGACGGCCCTCTTTGAGGAATTACCCAAGTATAATCTGTATTATTTGGCGATGCCCGGCGGCAAGATCGAGGGAAAACACTCCCAGGACGTGACCGAAGGACAGACAGGAAGTGCTGTAACTGCTGTGGCAAATCCCGGTTACCGCTTTGTGGGCTGGAGCGACGGCGTTACCGAGGCAACTCGTACCGATGTGGCAAACGGAGCGCTCATGGTTTCCGCCAGATTTGAGGTCATCCCCACCCATACTCTGAAATATGAGGCGACGCTTGGAGGAATCATTGAGGGAGAAGATACCCAAAGCGTGCTCCTTGGCGGTGTGGGACTGCCGGTGACCGCTATTCCGATGGAAGGCTACTATTTTGTAAAATGGAGTGACGGCCTGACCAATCCCACTCGCAGCGACGTGGTGAATGCGGACATGACTCTGACCGCCGAATTTGCCGAAGATAAGACCGTAATCTACGTGGACGCGGGACATGGCTTTGCCAATTCCTACGGACAGATCGACAAGGGGACCA
Source organism: Oscillospiraceae bacterium (assembly GCA_015064925.1). Lineage (GTDB taxonomy): Bacteria > Bacillota > Clostridia > Oscillospirales > CAG-272 > SIG655. The sequence goes on from SVRH01000071.1 coordinate 7,941, forward strand.
TTGACACGGTCTATACCGAGATGACGGGAAAATATGAAAGTGATCTGAATTTGGCGGTGGCGCTTAAGGTAAAGCAGCTGCTGTTGACTGCCGGATATGAGGTCATCATGACCCGTGAGAGCGAAAGCGAAGAGGTGGTCACGGTGGCAGACCGCGTGGAAATGGTCAATGCCTCCCGTGCGGATCTGTTTGTTTCCATCCATGCGGACAGCTACGCCGCCGACAAGAGTGTGAAGGGATGCCGCGTGTATTACAGCTCGCAGAATGAAAATGCGGACGAGTGCAAGGCGTACGCGCAGCGGATCGCTGCCGGCATCAACGCATCCGAAGGTGCATCGTTGAAGACTGTTACGGTCAAGGATCATGAAAACATTGCGGTGCTGCGCGGCATTACGGTGCCAACTGCCCTTGTGGAGACCTGCTTTTTGACAAGTCCCGAGGATGTGGCACTGGCAATGACTGACGCATGGCTGATTGCCATGGCAGAGGGCATTTGTGCGGGTATCACTGCGCAGTTGAACAAATAAGCAAAAAACGCGTTCATATTGAACGCGTTTTTTTGTTTACGTTAAACGATGACCGATTCGTTGTACAGTGAGCGCAGGATCTCCTCATACAGGAAGATCTCGTAAAGGGAATCGTATGGCACGTTGTAGTTCTTTACCAGCTCCTCAATGGTGTCGCATTCATAGCGGGCAAGATACAGAGCCTTGCATTCTTCAAAAACCGTTTCGCTCAGGATAAGCTCCTTTGCTTTACAGTAACCGAAAAATACATAGTCCTGACTGAGGGTATTGAGCGCGCCCTCGCGGAGCATCTGATCAAAGGACTCTTCGGTATAGCCCATCAGGCTGATGATCTCTTCCTTGGTGGTGACCGTAACGCCCATGGAGGCAAGATAGCTGATCATTTCATCCAGGTATGCCTGACAGTATTGTTCGGTCAGTGCCTCGGGCAAGGTCTTGGTATCGATGCGCTCCTTCAGCTTGTCGAAGAGCAGATTGCCGATCGCCGTCTTTTTCAGATACTCCTCAAAGGACTCTACGGTTGTGTACTCTTTGTTCGTGACACGCTGTACGAATTGGTCGGTATATGCCTCGGGCGCCTTGATGCTCTTGACCGTGACGGTAAAAAGCACCGGCTTTCCGGCAAGGTCGGGACTGTTGGGATAAGGATCGGGGAAATAGAGATTCAGCTTCACGGTGCTTCCCACAGTTGCGTCCACAAGCCCCTCTTCAAAGCCGTCGATGAAGGAGTGGGAGCCGATGACGAGATCGTAAGAGCCCGTTCCGCCCTCGAAGGCAACGCCGTCCATGGTGCCGACGTAGTCGATGGAGACCTTATCGCCCATTTGTACGTTGGTGCGGTCGGTGACTTCCTCATACTGTGCGTACTGGTCGATAAAGCTTGCTCGGTCCTCGTTGACCGCCTTGTCTACCTCTTCCTTGCTGAGGGTGCGGTAGTCAGCGTTCATAAAGGACGTGTCGGGGTCGAGAACGGTGACGGAGTACAGATAGGTGGTATTGCCGCTTTGGCAGGTCACCATGGTGCTGCCGCTTTTCAGAGCGTGCAAAAGATTGCCGGTGATCAACGAAACGGTCTGCGGATCCTCGGAACGGATCTCTCCCTCCGGCAGACAGAAATAGTCGCCGGTCAGGGCGGTGAGGCTGTATCGCTTTTCCACGGGCTCGTCGGTTTGGCTGCCCTCGGCGGCTTGGCTGCCTGTGCTGCCGTCGCTGCCCTCGGGGGAGGACTCGTCCTTCAGCGCTTTGCCGCAGTTGCCGCAAAATTTTTGTCCCACGGGATTATTCTCCTTGCAGTGGGGGCAGGGGATGGTGCTTGTATCGTTTGTGCCGTTTTCGGTGCCCGATGACGGTTTTTTGTTTTGGTTACCGCCACCTGCACAGGCGGCAAGACAGAGAAGTGTGGTCAGCACAAGAAGCAGAGCGGTGATTTGACGTCGTAGTTTCATGGGTTCCTCCCAAAATGGAATATAGGATCATTGTAGCACGGGCAGATGCGGTTGTCAATGCAAAAAAGCACGCTGAGCGTGCTTTTTTACTGTAAAAGGTAATCTTTG
>SVRH01000072.1 GCA_015064925.1 Oscillospiraceae bacterium
TAAGGGTAGGACCTGCCTTCAGGTCACCGCCGTTTGCAAATACCGCAGGAATGATCATAAGTCCCGCTAAGAAGGCAACGCCGGTATCAAACCATTCGATCTGTCTTGCGGACTTTTCAATGCTGATATCCTTTTTGGTGTAGGAACCAAAGGTGATCATAATACCCATGGCCAGCGACATGGAATAGAACAGCTGTCCCATGGCTGCAACCACGGTCATAACAGAGAAATGCGAGAGATCGGGCTTCAGATAGTATACCACGCCATCCATTGCGCCGTCCATACTGAAAATGGTGTAGCACGCAATAAAGAGGGTGAGCACCACCAGCACGGGCATCATATACTTACTGACCTTTTCAACACCCTTCTGTACCCCCAGCAGCACGACCACTGCAGTGATACCGATGAAGAGGGCGAACCACACGATGGGTTCAACCGTGCCTGCGATATACGATCCGAAATAATCCTTATCTGCCATGGCACCTGACTGACCTGTGGCAAAGCCGACCATAAACTTCATGACCCAACCGCCAATGACAGAATAGTACGGCAGAATGATGATCGGAATAACGGCACACAGAACCCCCACAAACGAAAACCGTTTGTCAAGACTTTTAAATGCCTCGATGGCACTTTTTCCCGTCTTTCGACCAATGGCAATCTCAGCCACCATCAAGGTGAATCCAAAGGTGATCGAAAGAATCAGATACACCAAAAGGAACATACCGCCACCGTACTTTGCAGCAAGATAAGGAAAGCGCCATATATTTCCAAGGCCTACGGCAGAGCCGGCAGCTGCCAGCACAAAGCCGAGTTTGCCCGTAAATGAACTTCTTTTATTTTCCACTTCGTCATCTCCTTTAAAATTTACACAACCCGTATAATATAGCACATTAAGCCGCAGATTGCAAGGGTTTTCGACAATTCTTATTCTAGAAAAGTCCGTCAAAAACAAGCATACAGACAAAGCCAAGAATACAGTATACCGTTTGTTTCTCTTTCTTGCATGCGCTTGGAATCATCTCAAGAATCACAACGTAAAGCATCATCCCGCCCGCAAAGGAAAGGGTGAACGGCATGATCGCTGCAGCCTTCCCTGCCGCAAAATACCCAAAAAACACGCCTATGATCTCCACCACCGCGGTAGAAAGTGCAAGAAACAGTGTTTTGCTGCGACTGACGCCATCCTCCAGCATCGGACCGATGATGACCAGCCCCTCCGGTACGTTTTGTATAGCAATGGAAAATGCGGTCAATAGAGCGTTCGTGCATCCCTCTGAACCGTAGCCGACCCCCGCTGCCATGCCCTCCGGAAAATTGTGAACGGTGATCGCCAAAAGCAGCATATAGGAACGATTGCTCGTAACTTTCTTTTCATGAACGCACGAAGCGATTTTGTCAAACAGTATAAGACAAATCGATCCAATAACAATACCCGCACAACAAATCAGTATTCCGCCGAATTCTCTTGCCGGCAGAATCAGTCCGCAGGTGGCGGCTACGATCATCATCCCCGCCGCAAATGCATCCACCGAGCTTCGATGCGCGGATATCATTTTTTCAAAGAAAAAGCCCCCGAGTGTGCCGAGCACGGTGGCTCCGCCCACTCCAAGGGCTGTCAATATGACTGCTACCATGATGCCTCCTAGTATTAGGTCTGGTAGCAGTATATGTAATTTCTTTCAATTGTTTATTTTTAATCTTCTTCCGTTTTGCAGAAATTTGTAAGCTCATTCTCATAATACGATTCTCTTACAAATTTACGCATTTCCTTCGTCATCAAAACATTTTCAGAAAAGATGAGAATACCCGAGGATGCAGTAGAATGATTTTTAATTTCACAATCATCATAACATTTAACAGAATCATGGAAATAAGCAAGTGTACTTTCATCGACAATTGTATACTTGCATTTCATTTTATAATGACTAACACCGCGTTCTCCTGAATCAATATACTCATTATCATCATAATAGTGAAATTCAAGATAATCTTCATATACGATATAATAATCTTGTTGTTCCTTCGGTCGATTAAAGTCGCTAATGTATTTTTCACCGTAAACGATCTTTCCGACAGTAGAATCATCAACCTTTGAGGATGCGCTGCAAGCACACACCCCCAGTAAACATCCGACAATCAGCAAAATGGAAAATAATCTTTTCATAAGAATCTCCTTGTACGTTTTATCCATTATATCATATAGAATCAAGATTGTCAACGTTAATTAACAATCGGTTTTATATGAGAATTATGCGGGAATCTGGGTTTAGGAGCAAGATCCTTCGCCGAGCCGCTTTGCAGATTCCACTGCGACTCCCTCTTGCACTTTTTCGTCCGTGTCATCCTGAGAGAAGCCTAAATCCGAGCACTAGGGTAACTCCGCTTCGCTTCGTAATTCGCTCGCTCTGCGTCTGACAAGCAAGCTTGTCGATCTCCGAGCGGCGAATGCGAACCTAATTCCGTACACCTTCGGTGCACGGAGCAATGCACGGCACCAAGTGCTGTAGCAAAACAAAAGACCGACCTGATGGCGGCGCTAGGGTAACTCCGCTTCGCTCCGTGATTCGCTCGCTCTGCGCCTGACAAGCAAGCTTGTCGATCTCCGAGCGGCGAATGCGAACCTAATTCCGTACACCTTCGGTGCACGGAGCAATGCACGGCACCAAGTGCCGTGGCAAAACAAAAGACCGACCCAATGGTCGGTCTTTTGTTTTGGCTGCGGCGCTAGGATTCGAACCTAGGTAATGACGGAGTCAGAGTCCGTTGCCTTACCGCTTGGCGACGCCGCAATGTTTTGTTCTCAACGGGTGATATTATAGCAGATTCTTCCCGACTTGTCAACACTTTTTTCAAGAATATTTTTGCTTTTTTCAACAAAAATATACGCTCATTTTTGTGCAAAATGCAAAGAGGTGTCGATAGACACCCCTTTCATCATTTTTCCTTATAATACAGCATACAGTGGCAAAAGCCTTCAAAGTCGGGATCGGCGATCTGTTCCTTGAATTCCTTGCACATACACTTGTTCTCTTCGGTACGGGCAAGACGGCATGGGCAGTAACCACCGGTACGGGCAAGACCCTCCCTTATCATTTTTACCACTTCCGCATCGGGATTGAGTGTAACCTTCATTTGTATTCTCCTCTAAACTGCGTTTAAAAAGAGAAATGAGTTTCCCCATTTCTCTTTTTAACTTATTTCAGCACGGAAACGGCGTCCTTGATGGTCTTTTCAAGGGCCTCTCTTCCGTACTTGTCGACCTCTGCCTTGTTCTTTTCACCGTGGGTCAGGCAGCCTGCACCGCCGATACAGCCGCCAAGACAAGCCATACCTTCGATGAAGTTGGCATCCAGCACACCCTTGCTCTTCTTAAGAAGCGCGATCTTGCATGCCTCGATACCGTCACAGACAGCGGGCTTGACCTCAAAGTCGGTAATGCCCTCTTCCTTAAGCACCTCCGCAACAGACTCGGAAAGACCGCCGCAACGGGCAAAAATACGCCCGAAGTAGGAAGCATTGTCAAGAGCAGTTTCATCCAAAGTACGGATATCCATATCAAGGCTATCGTACAGAGACTGCAGCTCCTCAAAGGTGATGACCGAATCCACGTAGGGACGCACGTTCTCTCTCTGGAATTCCATCTTCTTTGCGGTGCACGGACCAATGAACACAATCTTGGCACCGGGCTCCTGGCTCTTGATGAATTTGGAGATAGCAACCATGGGAGAGGGGTTGTGAGAAATATGATCCTTCAGCTGCGGGAAGCTCTTTTCGATATAAGCCACAAAGCCGGGGCAGCAGGAGCTTGTCAGGAAGCCTTTTTCCATCAGCTCCTTGGTCTCGTCCTGCGCAACGATATCGGCACCCAGTGCCGCTTCTACTACGGAATGGAAGCCCATTACCTTAAGGCCGGTGATAACCTGACCGAGCTTCGCGTAAGTAAACTGGCTGGAGATGGAGGGAGCCACCACCGCATAGGTCTTGTACTTGGTGTTGTTTTCGCTCTTCTTGATGATGTCGATCACGTCCAAAATAAAGGACTTTTCGGTGATCGCACCGAAGGGACACTGGTATACGCAAGCGCCGCAGGAAATGCACTTGTTGTTGTCGATGGCAGCGGCCTTGTCCTCGTTGATGGAGATCGCCTTGATCTTACAAGCGTTCTGACAAGGACGGGTACGGCTGACAATCGCGGAGAAAGGACATACCTTTGCGCAGGCACCGCACTCGATGCACTTGCTCTTATCGATGTGAGCCACGTGATTGTGGTCGAAGGTCAGAGCGCCTCTCTTACAAACGTCCTCGCAACGGTGTGCCAAACAACCGCGGCAAGCGTCTGTCACTTCATAACCGCCGGTGGGGCATTCGTCGCAGGCGATATCGATAACCTCGATCACGTTGGGGTTCTCGGGATGTCCGCCCATTGCCATCTTGACACGCTCAGTTACGATAGCGCGTTCCTTATAAACGCAGCAACGGTAGGTGGGAGTTTTACCCGAAATGATGGTCTTCGGAATGTCAATGGCGTTTTCGGTCAGAGTCCCTGCCCATGCCTGACGGGCAACCTCTCTAATCACTTTGTATTTCAAGTGTTGTACTTTTGTATCAAACTTTCTCATGGGTATTTATGCTCCTTTTTAGAAATAACTGACTTTTATACGTTTTCCCATCTTTTTAAGGCATGCCGACAGTTCCTCTACCAAATTCATCTTAATATTGAAATTGATGGGAAGATCGGGATTCTGGTGGGCAGGGTTGATGGCACGACCGACGTAGAAATTGATGTCGGTCGCCTCTTCAAACAGCATACGGCAGATCAGCGACGCGCCGTCGCGTCCCATGCTCCATTTGTCATAGGAAGCATTGCTGTCCAGATAGTCCTTTGCATATTCAAGCACACGGCTGACAGTGATCACACCCTCGGTGACAAGATCCACGCCCTCAAGCTCCGCAACAGGAGGAATGTCCGACACTTCAAAATTCAGCGTAGGACGCAGCGGCTTACCAAGATACTTGGAAACGATAGAGGAGGTGGTGCCTCCGCACACGATATGCTTTCCCGCCTTGGAGAAGAACAGATTCATCATGCGATCACAATCGTCTCTCTTCGAGGGAGGGCCAAACAGAATATTCATAGGCTCGCGACGTCGAATACGAATCACGCAAGCGGTGGCATCGTCACCGGGCTTTCCGCCGTAAAGCTTATTGCACTCATCCACAAGGATGGTGGAAAGTGTTTTGGCGGTATATCCCACGTCTGCGATCGTTTCCATGAAGGATGCGATCTCTTCCCTTTTCCAACCGAAATTGTACGCTCCGCCGATGCCCGCATGGGGACAGCCGTCACTCATGGCTACGAACAGATCGTTCTCCTGCAGGTAGATCATGGACTTATAGATCCGCTTGCCGTCGATATTCATTTCGGTCATGGGGTATTCCACGCTTTTTCCGTCACGAATGAGGATAACGGGCGGGTTATCATACTGAATGACCTCGGCGATCATGTTGTTCACAAGATGCACGATGGTAAAGGTAGAGTAGGCAACACCACGGGTGGAACACATGGGAAGCGTTGCCGCAATGGTGGAAACGCAGTCCTCCAGCGTCATGCCCTGCGCCATCATCGTGGAAATGATCTTGGAGGTAAGGGTTGACAGAATGCTGGCTTTTACACCGCTGCCAAGTCCGTCTGCCAAAACGATGACAGAGGAATCCTCGCCCTGCTCCACCACCTCCACATGGTCACCGCAAAGCTGCTCGCCGTGGTGGTTGATACTTTTATAGCCGACGTCGGCACACAAATCATTCATCTTTGATCGACTCCTTCAGCTTGGTCAGAGCGATCTTGGTTTCAGCCGCCGTTTCACCCAGCAGCGAAGCGATCTCCTGAACGATCCTCATTTGCTTTTCAACAACCTTATCCGCCACCTCGATGGTATTACGGCTGATGCTGTCCTTGCGTCTGCGCTCGGTCTCCTCGTGGGTCACGTCGCGCATGATGCAGATCAAGAGGTGACTGTTTGCATCGTATACCACCGACTGCTCCACGAACTTGCCGTATTCGGCAAGATACACTCTCTGGTCACGGATGCTGCGCTTGGAGGTCAGCACCTGCATGAAGATACCTGGATCCAAAATGCGTACCACCTGATCGCCCAAAATATCGGACGCCGCACGGATGTTCATGATCCTGCGTGCCGCATCGTTGATCTGCTGGACCTCCAGCTTTTCATTGAGCACCATCAAGCCGTTGGGCGTATAATTCACGATGGAATCCGAGAAGCTTTCCGCCTTTTCCTTCAGATACGGCAGGCACATGGAGATCTCACTCTTGCCCTGCAGAATGGCGATCGCCTTTTCACGGCAGGTGGGATAGCCACAGGAGCCACAGTTCAGCTCATGCTCGGGAAGTGTCTTTCCCATTTGTCTGAGCACGTTTGCGATCTCAAACTCAGCGGGCTTTTGCATCTTTTTTTCAATAACGGCAAAATGCTTGCGCATTTCGATGCTGTCGGGCTGCTCCAACGGGAAATCCTTCTCTCCCGCATAATTCGCTACCCGCATATAGTCCATAACGGGACTGCGGTGATACTTTTCCATCACAGGTCCGCCGATGCAGCTGCCAACACAGGCAGACATCTCAATAAAGCAGTTATGGATCCTTCCGCTTTCAATATCCTTCAGCGCGGCAATACAATTTTCCACGCCGTCAATTGCCATATAAGTATAACCCGGTTGACGCTCTGCCATGGTTTTCAGAATACCGCCGGTGGTCGGGAAGAATCTGGCGCGGCTTTCGTCATTTGCGTCCTGCACAGATTCGGGTGTGATGCCCGCTTCCTTCATCCAATTGGTCAGCTCTTCATAGGTCAGCACCGCATCCACAATTCCTTGATAATGCTGTGCCTCATCCTTTTTGGCAACGCAGGGGCCGATAAACACGGTCTTGCAGCCTACATAGCGCTTTTTCAGATCGGCACAGTGCGCCTGCATGGGAGAGACCACATCCGCCAGATACTGAAGCTCTGCCGGAAAATACTTCTGAATGAGAAGGTTAACGGAATGACAACAGGAGGTAATGATAATATCCTTGTTGTCTTCCCGCAGCATCCTTTCGTATTCGTTCTTTACCATGGTGGCACCGATGGCGGTTTCCTCCACGTCTGCAAAGCCAAGCTTGATAAGAGCCCTGCGCATAGCTGAATAACCGATACCATCGTAGTTGGCAATAAAAGAGGGTGCAAGGCTGCAGTATACAGGCTCACCGCTCTGAATCATGACCTTTACCTTCTCAACTTCACTTGCGATCTCCTTGGCATTCTGAGGGCATACCACAAAGCACTGTCCGCAAAGAATGCACTCATTGCCAATGATATGCGCTTGGTTACCTGAGAACCGAATGGATTTGACGGGGCAATACCGAATACATTTATAGCAGTTTTTACAATTCGACTTTTTGAGTGTCAGACAATCTGCCATAGCGCTTAGCCCCCTTTCACAATACTGTAAATTTTGTCATTCCAGAATTCTCTGAAATTCTCTTTGGTGATACCGGTGTGCACGGTATCGTTCACGGTGATCGTCACTCCCACACGGTTACACTGCCCCGTGCAAAAGCTTCCCGCGAGCACAACATCATCCTCCAGACCGTTTTGCGCCACTTCATTTTGAAGCATGGCAACGATCTCCGGCGCACCCTTAAGGTGACAGGAGCTTCCTACGCAAATCTGAACGATGACCATCCTCAGATCCTCCGCATGATCTCTTCAGCAAAGAAGCTGTCCACCGTTTCGGGCGTGACCGAGAAGACCTCGTCACCGATCGCCACACAAACGCCCATCTGGCATTTGCCCATGCAGAAGGTGCCGCCAAGCTCGATCTTATCCGAGAGATTGTTCTCCGCGATCTTGGTGCGCAGACCCTCAACTACCTGACGAGAGCCTTTGATATGGCAAGAACTTCCGATACATACAGTAATTTTCATAATATTAATCTCCTTGTGTTTTTGTTGGGAGTTTTCATTATATTATAACATACTAATTCTCATTTTGCAAGTCAAAACGTCATTTTCAGCATTAATTACAGTTTTTTGTCAAAAAAATGTGCAATTAGCACAAAAGCTATTTTGCTTGCAGAAAGTCCTTAACCTGATCCAAATACTTTTTCCCCGCTTCTCTTCCCAGATCATAGACCTGCTGCAATATCTTTGGGTCGTGCTCGATGCGTGAAATGGGTAATTTTTCATCGGGACAGATCACCATGACCTCGCCGCGTTTTTCTTTTTCCAGAATATACTTTGTGGTCTCGTTATACATTTCATGCCTTTTTTCAAGCGCCTTCACCAGCTTTTGATACTTACGGTATTTGATTCGAATGGCAGTCATCATGCTCGTTTTCTTTTTTATATACCCTCTTGGCTGGGTCAGAATCACGATATTGCGGTCATATCCTATGCTTTCAAAATAGCGTAGCGGTATGGAATCGGCAATGCCGCCGTCCATAAGCTTTTTGCCGTCAATTTCCACGATCCTTGCAAAGAACGGAAGCGAAGCAGAGGCGCGTATCCAATCAAGCAGTCTTGGATCGTCCTTTTCACAGTTATAATACAGCGGTTCACCGCTTTCAATATCCGTCGTTACGATGTGGAATTCCATGGGGTTTTCATAGAAGGTCTTGCGGTCAAATATATCCACCTCTTCGGGCACGTAGCGGTAACAGAAATCCGCGTTGTAGTAATCTCCTGTTCTGATCAGGGATCGCATACTGCCGTATCTTTTATCGTTACAGAATTGCAGATTATACCGAATCGCTCTGCCTATCTGCTTTGATTTGACGTTACATCCAAAGCAAGCGCCCGCAGAAACACCCACAGCACCATCAAAGGTAAGTCCGTTTTCCATAAAAACGTCCAGCACACCGCAGGTGAACATTCCCCGCATGGCACCGCCTTCAAGGATCAGTCCCGTTTTAGAATTCATATTATCACATCCAATTATAAATTTCCGCGGTCATTGTATCACATTTGGAAAAGGAATGCAACAAGAAAAATCATGCGATTGATTTACTGGCAGCATTTTACACACAAGGTTGCATATTTGGCAAATACGTGCTATAATAACACGAATACTGTTGAAAGGAGACGCGTATGAAAAAGAAGCTGTGCATCGGGATCCTTGCCCACGTGGATGCGGGCAAGACGACGCTGTCGGAAGCCATGCTCTATACCTGCGGAAGCATCCGCACGCTGGGACGTGTGGATCACCAGAATACCTATCTGGACAGCAATCGTATGGAAAGAGAGCGTGGGATCACCATCTTTTCAAAGCTTGCGCGTTTTTCCTACAAGGATACCGATTTCGTGCTACTGGACACCCCCGGTCACGTGGACTTTTCGGCAGAGACCGAGCGCACACTCTCCCTTCTTGACTACGCGATCCTTGTCATCAGCGCCGGCGAAGGTGTGCAAAGCCACACACGAACTCTCTGGCAGCTTCTGACGCATTACGGCGTTCCCACCTTTATATTCGTTAACAAAACCGACATTTCGGGACAAAGCACAGAGGAAACAGAAGCGGATCTGCAAAAGCATCTCTGCGGCGGATGCATTTCGATCAACTGCGAAAATCGCGATGAAAAGCTGGCACTGCTAAACGAAACGTTTTTGGAATCGTTTCTATCGGAAGAGCCCATTGACGATACAATGATCGCAGAGGCAATTGCGGAAAGAACGCTCTTTCCCTGCTTTTTCGGTTCCGCCCTTCGTTTAAAGGGGATCGACGACCTGCTGCTTGCCCTTGACAGATACACGTTATGTCCCGAATACAGTTCCTCACATTTTGCTGCGCGCGTATACAAGATCCAGCGCGTCGGCTCCACGCGTCTTACCTTCATGAAGCTCACGGGCGGAGGACTAAACGTGCGGGACGAGCTTACCTACAAGGGCGAGGACGGACGTGAATATAAAGAGAAAATTGCCCAAATCAGGCTATATTCGGGTGAGAAGTATACTCAG
>SVRH01000073.1 GCA_015064925.1 Oscillospiraceae bacterium
GGTGGATTCTGCCAAGGCGGGCGAGATCTGCGCCGTTATTGGTCTTTCCGCAAGCTATGCGGGGCTGGGTATGGGCGCCGAGCAAAACAGCAGCACTCCCCTGTTGGAGCCGGTACTGTCCTACTGCATCCGTCTTCCCATAGGATGCGATCCCGTGCTGTATTTTCCCAAATTAAAGCAACTGGAAGAGGAAGAGCCATCATTGCATCTGTATTTCAATGAAGAGCATTCGCAGATCGAGGCAAGGCTGATGGGAGAGATCCAAATGGATCTGCTGGCAAGTCTTGTGAAGGAGCGCTTCGGGATCGACTGCACCTTTGATGCGGGAAAGATCCTATACAAAGAAAAAGCCGCCTCCAAGGCAGTGGGTATCGGGCATTTCGAGCCGCTGCGACATTACGCAGAGGTGCAGGTGCTGATCGAGCCCCAGCCGAGCGGCAGTGGGCTTGTGATCGACAACCGTCTTGCCGCGTACGATCTCGACATCAACTGGCAGCGACTGATCCTATCTCATCTGTACGGAGAGGATCTGCGGGGCGTGCGCATCTGTGCACCCCTGACCGATACCAAGATCACGCTCATCGCGGGCAAGGCGCATCTGAAGCACACAGAAGGTGGCGATTTCCGCGAAGCGACCCTGCGTGCGGTGCGGCAAGGGCTTATGCGTGCCGGATGCGAGCTGCTGGAGCCATACTACCGTTTCTGCCTGGAGCTGCCAAGTGTAAGCGTTGGACGAGCCATGGCGGATCTGCAAAGCAAACACGCGGAGTTTCGCATTGAGTCGACCGATCCCGAGCGAAGCGTCATTATTGGAAACGCCCCCGTTTCCACACTGCACGATTATCAAAAGGAAGTGCTTTCCTATACCAAGGGTGAGGGCAAGCTTTCCTTCCTTTCTCTTTCCTACGAAAAGTGTCACAACGAGGAGCAGATCGTATCGCAGATCGGCTACGATCCCACCGCAGATCTGCTCAGACCCTGCCACTCGGTCTTCTGCGCAGGTGGAGCCGGCTTTACCGTTCCTTGGGACGAGGTGGAGCAACACAAGCATCTCGATGCGGGCATCGATCCGCGCGCAAGCGAAGAAGTGATCCTAAGCGTTCGTCATCTGGCAAAGAAGTATTCGCTCAGTGACGAGGATCTGGAAGCGATCATGCTGCGGGAATTCGGTCCCATCAAGAGAAGACGGTACAGCGAACCAAAGAGTGTTTCGGTCGGAAATACGGAAAAGCCAAGGAAAAAGCCGCTTCCTCAGCAGCATCTTCTGATCATTGACGGATATAACGTCATTTACGCCTGGGAGCATCTTGCAGAAATTGCCGCATATGATCTTGCCAAGGCAAGGGATCTGCTTATGGATACCCTATCCAACTACGTCGGCTTTACCAAGACCGAGGTACTCTTGGTCTTTGATGCCTATCTTGTCAAGGACGGCATGGGCTCACAGTTCACAAGAGACGGTTATACCGTGGTATTTACCAAGGAGGATGAAACTGCCGACAGCTATATCGAAAAGCAAATGTCAAAGCTCGGACCCAACTACAACATCCGCCTTGTCACTGCCGACCGTCTTTTACAGTTCTCTGCCGTACATTCGGGCATTTCCCGTATGACTCCCATGGAATTTGAGGATGAGATCATCCGTGTGGGAAATGAGATTCGGGAATTTGTAAAAAAGCTATCTCAAAACGAAAATATCACATAACCAACAAAAAGGCACTCTTCAATAAAGAGTGCCTTTCATATTTACATTAAAGCTTATCCACGTCAGCGTCGGTGACGATCTTAAAGCCTGCTTCCTTCAGCGCACATTCGGCTGCCTCGTTGTTCTCCACGCGCAAAACCACGTATGCGTGCTTTTCGGTGCGGGTCATGAAGGCATACAGGTATTCCATATTGATGCCTGCCTTGGCAAGCACGCCAAGTGCCGCGGAAAGTCTGCCGGGCTCGTCGCCGATCTTTACGCCAACGACCTCGGTTACCTTGATGAGGTAGCCTTCATCCTTCAGGGTCTTTTCAGCGATCTCCTCTTCGTTCACGATCATGCGCAGAATGCCGAAATCTTCGGTTTCCGCGATGGAAAGCGCTCTGATATTCACGTTATGCTTTGCAAGGGTATCGGTGACCAGCACGAGCGACCCCTGCTTGTTTTCCACAAATACTGTAATCTGTCTGATTGCCATAGCGTAAGCTCCCTTCTAATTTTAAATCAGTTTACGTTTGTCGATGACGCGCACAGCCTTGCCTTCGCTGCGTACGATGGTCTTGGGTGCCACCAGATGCACCTTGGGGTTGATGCCCAGCATGGTCTTTATGGCCTCTGCCAGCGATTTTTCCATGGCAAGGATATCAGACAGCTTATCGGTGAACTGCTCCGCATCCATTTCCACGTTGACCTCAAAGGTATCGGTGTTGTTGACTCTGTCTACCACGATCTGGTAGTTGGGGGCGTATCCCTCGTTGAGAAGCACGGTCTCGATCTGGCTGGGGAATACGTTGACGCCGCGGATAATGAGCATATCGTCGGTTCTGCCCATGGGCTTTGCCATTTTGATAAGAGTACGTCCGCAGGAGCACTTCTTTCTGGAAAGAACGCAGATGTCGCGGGTACGGTAACGCAACAGGGGGAATGCCTCCTTGTCAAGAGAGGTGAATACCAATTCGCCCTTGGTGCCCTCGGGAAGCACCTCGCCGGTATCGGGATTGATGATCTCTGCAAGGAAGTGGTCTTCATTGATGTGCATACCGGTCTGCTCGCAGCATTCAAAGGAAACGCCGGGGCCGGAGGTCTCGGTCAGACCATAGATATCGTACGCTTTGATGCCAAGGGTCGCTTCGATGCTGTGACGCATTTCCTCAGTCCAGGGCTCTGCACCGAAAATACCTGCCTTCAGCGGAATATCCTCGGGCTTGTAGCCCTGCTCCTTCAGAGATTCACCAATGTACGCAGCATAGGAGGGGGTACAGCAAAGAATGGTGGCGGAAAGATCATTCATGAACTGGATCTGTCTTTCGGTATTACCGGAGGACATAGGCAGGGTCAGACAGCCCACCTTATGGGAACCGCCGTTGAGTCCGGGGCCGCCGGTGAACAGACCGTAGCCGTATGCCACCTGACAAACGTCCTCGTTGGTGCCTCCTGCGGCAACGATGGCACGGGCACAGCAATCCTCCCAAAGATTTACGTCATTCTGGGTGTAGAATGCTACCACTCTACGACCGGTTGTACCGGAAGTGGACTGAATACGCACGCACTCGGAAAGAGGCTTGGCAAGCAGTCCGTAGGGATACGCATCTCTGAGATCGGCTTTTGTCAGAAAAGGCAAAAGGTGCAGGTCCTCAATGCCGTGAATATCCTCGGGCTTTACACCCTTTTTGTCCATCAGGTCACGGTAATAGGGTACGTTGTCATACACGTGCTTGACCTGCTTGACCAGTTTTTCCGATTGAAGCTTTTTCATTTCTTCAACGGGCATGGTCTCAATTTCTTTTTGAAAATAACGCTGCTCCATAATGCAGTTTCCTTTCTTTGATATATAAGTTTTCTTGTCAGCAATGATAAGGTGTAAAAAAAGTCCTCTGTATTCTCATGGAATACAGAGGACGAGATAACCCGTGGTACCACCTCAATTTACCGCACGCTCACACGTGTGGCCTTTCAAGTGTCAACAACACTTTTGTTCTGTCACGGGAACACCCGTTGCAGCCTACTTGTCATCCGTTCGGTGCACTGCTCGCAGGAGGAATTCGGTAATACGCTGCTTATTGTCTTACACCAAACGACAACTCTCTGCGAAGCAACCGATTTACTTACTCTTTCCTGCTCAAACGCATTTCTTCTAAAAACTACGGGTATTCTAGCACAGCACATCTTCAAAGTCAATAGTATTTTCGAATTTTTGCTGATTTTTTGTATAAATATTCACATAAAAACGGCAAGGCTTTCGCCCTGCCGTTTTCATGTTATTTGATGTTGGTACCCTTATCCTTCTGGATAACGTCGTGGGCGCCGCCCTCGACGATACTGGTAGCGGATACCAGAGTGAGCACTGCCTTTTCCTGAAGCTCGGGAATGGTGAGCGCACCGCAGTTGCACATGGTGGACTTCACCTTGGCAAGAGACATGGCTACGTTGTCCTTCAGCGAGCCCGCATAGGGAACGTAGGAGTCAACGCCTTCCTCAAAGGACAGCTTCTTGTCACCGCCCAGGTCGTATCTCTGCCAGTTCCTTGCTCTGGCGGAGCCTTCGCCCCAGTATTCCTTGTAGTAGGTGCCGCCGATGCTGACACGGTTGGAGGGGCTTTCGTCAAAGCGAGCGAAGTATCTGCCAAGCATGACAAAGTCTGCACCCATAGCCAGTGCCAAAGTGATGTGGTGGTCGTATACGATACCGCCGTCGGAGCAGACGGGAATGTAGATACCGGTCTCTTCGAAGTAACGGTCTCTTTCGGCACACACCTCGATCAGAGCGGTTGCCTGACCTCTGCCGATACCCTTGGTCTCACGGGTGATACAAATGGAGCCGCCGCCGATACCGACCTTAATAAAGTCAGCACCGCACTCGGCAAGGAAACGGAAGCCTGCACCGTCAACCACGTTGCCGGCACCCACCTTCACGCTGTCGCCATAGTGCTCGCGGATCCACTCGATGGTGATCTTCTGCCATTCGGAGAAGCCTTCGGAGGAGTCGATGCAAAGCACGTCAACACCTGCTTCCACGAGGGCGGGTACGCGCTGAGCAAAGTCACGGGTATTGATACCCGCACCCACAACGTATCTCTTTTCGTTGTCAAGAAGCTCATTGGGGTTCTGCTTGTGGGTATCATAGTCCTTACGGAATACCATGTAGCACAGATTGCCTTCCTTATCGATGATGGGAAGAGAATTGAGCTTATGATCCCAAATAATATCGTTGGCAACCTTCAGGGTGGTTCCCTCTTCTGCGCAGATCAGCTTTTCAAAGGGAGTCATGAATTCAACGACCTTGGTGTCGGGTGCCATGCGGCTGACACGGTAATCACGGCTGGTGACGATGCCCTGCAGCTTACCGTTGGGCGTACCGTCGTGGGTCACGGCGATGGTGGAGTGACCGGTTTTTTCCTTCAGAGCCACTACATCGGCAAGAGTGGCATCGGGGGTCACATTGGAATCGCTGACCACAAAGCCTGCCTTGTGGTTCTTAGCGCGTCTGACCATAGCGGCCTCATCCTCAATGGATTGGGAGCCGTAAATGAAGGCAACACCGCCTTCGGTGGCAAGTGCAACAGCCAGCTTTTCGCCCGAAACAGACTGCATGATGGCAGATACCATGGGGATATTCATGGTAATAGCGGACTCTTCACCCTTCTTGAACTTTACAAGGGGGGTCTTGAGGCTGACGTTTGCAGGAATGCACTGACTGGAGGAATAGCCGGGAATCAACAGATATTCATTAAAAGTATGGGAGGGTTCGTTTACAAAAATCGCCATCTCATTTCACCTTTCTTTCTAAAAGTTCTTTGTTTTCACAGTATACACAACGGCAGATGCCCATTTCGGGATTTGCCAAACGGAAAACCTGATCGAGCTCCTGCTCGGTCTTGGTAATACAAACGGGGTTAGAGCAACGAACGGTGTTGACAAGCAGACCGTCATAGCTCGGCTTGGGAAGATCTCCCTTCTTTGCTTCTTCCAGAAGCTTTAATATCAGCGCCATACGCATATACTTACCGTTTGCCACCTGCTTAAAGTAGCAGGCTCTGGGATCGTCGTCGATCTTAACAGAGATCTCATTGACTCTGGGCAGCGGATGCAGGATGATCATATCCTTCTTAGCATTCTTTAGTTTGTCGGGGGTGAGAATGTAGCTGTCCTTGAGTCTCAAGTACTCTTCTCTGTCGGCAAAGCGCTCCTGCTGAACTCTTGTCATATACAGTACGTCAAGCTCGGGCATTGCCTCCTCCAGGTCGGTGGTGGCGCGGAATTCCATGCCGTTTTTGATCATGACCTCGTTTTTAACGTATCCGGGGATCTTCAGCTCCTCGGGAGAGATCAGCACCAGCTTAATGCCGGAATAGCGAGCCAGCGCCGCAATCAGAGAGTGTACGGTTCTGCCGTACTTGAGATCTCCGCAGAAGCCCACGGTCAGATTGTGCAGTCTTCCCTTTTCGCGGTGAATGGTCAAGAGATCCGCCAGCGTCTGAGTGGGGTGGCAATGGCTTCCGTCTCCCGCGTTAATAACGGGAATGGATGCATTGATGGACGCTACGTAGGGTGCGCCCTCTTGGGGATGACGCATTGCGATAATGTCAGCATAATTGCTGATGACCTTTGCGGTATCGGCGACGCTCTCGCCCTTGGAGGCGGAGGTGCTGCTTGCCGCAGAGAAGCCGATCACCGAACCGCCCAGCTCGTGCATGGCTGCTTCAAAGCTGAGTCTGGTACGGGTGGAGGGCTCGAAGAAGAGAGTTGCCAGCTTTTTATATTTGCAGGTTTCTCTGTATTTATCGGGATTTTCAATAATGTCAACGGCTGTCGCAATCAAAGAATTGATCTCGTCAGTCGACAAGTCAATAATATCGATCACACTTCTTTTCATGCTTTTGCTCCGTTTACTGCCAGGTAGTTCTTGATTCTGGTTACGTTCTCTTCGTTTGCGGGATCCTCACTCAGATACTCGATAATATCGTACACGTCAACAACCGAGTATACGGGGAATCCGAACTGCTCTTCAATCTCCTGCATAGCGCCCTTTTCGCCCTGACCCTTTTCCTTACGGTCGACCATAATGAAGGTAGCGGCGACCTTTACGCCCTCCAAATGGGAGAGGATCTCCATGCTTTCACGGATAGCGGTACCTGCGGTGATCACGTCCTCAATGATAACGATCTCTTCACCCACCTGCGGTACGTAGCCCACGAACACGCCGCCTTCACCGTGATCCTTTACTTCCTTTCTGTTAAAGAAGAAAGGAACATCGAGCCCGTTCTTGGAAAGAGCCACAGCCGCGGAAACCGACAGAGAAATGCCCTTGTATGCGGGTCCGTAAAGCACTGCCTGCTTCTTACCCAGCTTTTCGAAGTACGCTCTTGCGTAAAACTCGCCAAGCGTGGCAATGGCAGATCCGGTCTTGATCATACCTGCGTTTACGAAATACGGGATCTTTCTGCCGCTCTTTGCGGTGAAATCACCGAATTTCAGTACGCCTTCTCTCTCTAAAAACTGTATAAATTCCTTCTTGTAAGCTTCCATGTTGTTTCTCCTTTCAATCAGTCGCAGAACTCCGCAACGCAGCGCTCGTAAGCGGCTACGGGGTCGGCAGCGGCGGTGATGGGTCTACCCACAACGATATAGTCGGAGCCGATCACCTTTGCCTGCGCGGGGGTCATCACTCTCTTCTGGTCGCCGATATCACCGTCGGCAAAGCGTACACCGGGCGTCACGGTCACAAAGCCGTCTCCGCATCTTTCGTGTACCTTTCCTGCTTCCAGCGGCGAGCAAACCACGCCGTCAAGGCCTGCCTTCTTGGCATTTTCCGCATAGTGCATGACCACCTCTGCGATGGGCTCCTTGATGAGCAGATCGTTTTCCATGCTCTCCTGGTCGGTGGAGGTCAGCTGGGTAACGGCGATCAGCAGGGGACGGGTACCGTCGGGACGGGTCAGTCCTTCAATGGCGGCTTCCATCATGCGAATGGTGCCTGCAGCGTGCAGATTGGTCATGTCAACGTCAAGTCTTGACAAAACTGCCATAGACTTCTTTACGGTATTGGGAATATCGTGCAGCTTGAGGTCGAGGAAGATCTTGTGCCCTCTTCTCTTCAGCTCCTTCACGATGGCGGGACCTTCCGCATAGTAAAGCTCCATACCGATCTTGACAAAGGGCTTCTTGCCGGTGAATTTGTCAAGAAATGCAAATGTCTTTTCCGCGCTGTCAAAGTCACAGGCGATGATAACGTCTTTTCCCATTATTTTGCTCCTCCTATGATTTCAGTAAGGGATGTGATCCCGTATTTATCCATTGTTTCGGGCAGAGTCTCTATGATCTTTTTGCAAGCGTAGGGATCCACCAGATTGGCAGCGCCCACCTCAACGGCAGTGGCACCTGCCAGCATCATTTCGATCACGTCCTCCGCCGAGGACACACCGCCCATGCCCACAACGGGAATGGAAACGGCGTTTGCCACCTGATATACCATGCGCACTGCTACGGGGAAGATGGCAGGGCCAGAAAAACCGCCCATTTTGTTGGCGATGACGGGCTTGCGGCGTCTTAGATCTATGCGCATACCGAGCATCGTGTTGATAAGGCTGATACCGTCCGCACCTGCCGCCTCACACGCCTTGGCGATGGAGACGATGTCGGTGACATTGGGGGACAGCTTTACGATAACAGGCTTATCGGTCACCTTTCTGACTGCCGCCGTTACCTCCGCCGCAGCCTCGGGAGAGGTTCCGAAGCTCATGCCGCCGCCGTGAACGTTGGGGCAGCTGACGTTTACTTCCAACCATCCCACCTGCTCGCAGGCGGAAAGCTTTTCACAGGTGTAAACGTAATCGTCCACCGAAAAGCCCGACACGTTTGCCATAACCTTTTTGTCAAAGCACTTGGCAAGCTTCGGCAGCTCCTCGGAAATGACCTTTTCAACCCCGGGATTCTGCAGTCCCACCGCATTGATCATACCCGCATAGCATTCGGCAATTCTGGGGGTGGGGTTTCCAAAGCGAGGATCCTTTGTGGTTCCCTTGAAGGAAAAGGTTCCCAGCATATTGATGTCATATAATTCTGCAAATTCATAGCCAAAGCCGAAGGTACCGCTTGCCGGGATCACCGGGTTGTCAAGCTCGATACCGCAGAGGGATACTTTCATTTCTGCCATAAGATCTCCTCCTTTTTCAGCACGGGGCCTTCCTTGCAAATTCGCTTGTAGCCGGTTACGGTCTTGCAGGAGCATCCCATACAAGCACCGAATCCGCAGCCCATTCTCTCTTCAAAGCTGAACTGTCCTTCGGTGACCGAAGTGTTAAAGATCGCCTTCAGCATGGGCTCCGGACCGCAGGTGTAGAAGTAGGAATAGGTTAGATCCTTCATCACGTCGGTAACGAAGCCCTTGGTGCCGTAGCTGCCGTCCACGGTGGTAACGTAAACCGTGCAGCCAAGCGCCTTAAACTGCTCTTCATAGAAGATCTCATCCTTCTTATTGAAACCGAGGATCACCGTGACCTTCTTTCCCATTGCAAGCAGCTTCTTTGCCAGCATATACATGGGAGGCACGCCCACACCGCCGCCGATCAGCAGAGGAACTTCGCCTGCAAGGCTCAGATCGTAGCCGTTGCCAAGGCCTGTGAGTACATCAAGCATGGTACCCACGGGCATCTTAGCCATCTCTTCGGTGCCTTTGCCCACAACCTTATAAACGATGGTCAGCTTACCGTCCTCGCAGTCGCATACCGAAATGGGGCGTCTTAAGAACATACCCTCCAGCTTGATATTGACAAACTGACCCGATGCTGTGATGGCGGAAGTATCTCCGCCAAGCACCATACGGTAAACCGTTTCGGTCAAAGGGGTATTTTCTAAAATTTTGAAAAATCCTTGTTTCATTGTCACCTCTTACGCATCGATGGTGGAGATGGTCAGGGTGGTTTCTTCCAGAACATCCAGCAGAACGCGCACGGTGTCAAGTGCGGTGAACATGGTCACGTTGCTCTCGGTTGCCACCTTGCGGATCTTATAGCCATCGCTTGCCTGATCATTGGCACCCACGTCACCTGTGTTGATGACATAAGCGATATGACCCTGACGGATGGATTCCTGAATCTCGTCGCTGCCTTCGCTGATCTTGTGAAGGATATGGGTGCGGATGCCGTTCTGCTTCAGGAACATAGCGGTACCTTCGGTGGCCTCAATGTTGAAGCCCAGA
>SVRH01000074.1 GCA_015064925.1 Oscillospiraceae bacterium
TTTCGACCATGTTCCTGCTTGCGGTAATGATCTTACTGCTTGGTATTGCCATATAAAAAAGTACGATTGGAACATCCAATCGTACTTTTGGTTTATACTTCGATTTCGTTTTCTTCCACAACGGCAATGCCGAGGTCTGCAAGTGCCTTTGCTTCCGCAGGGGAAGGACACTGGCTCATCAGCTCGGACGCGTTCTGTACCTTGGGGAAGGCAACAACGTCGCGCAGGCTGTCAGCACCCGACATGACCATGGCAAGGCGGTCAAGACCCATACCGGAGCCACCGTGAGGGGGCGCACCATACTTGTAGGCGTCCACGAGGAAGCCGAATTTCTTTTCGATGTCTTCCTTGGTAATACCAAGCGCATTGAACATCTTTTCCTGCAACTGCCAGTCGGTGATACGGATGGAGCCCGAGAGCAATTCGGTACCGTTGAGTACCATGTCATACGCCTTTGCGCGTACACTGCCGGGATCGCTTTCCAGATAAGGCAGGCACTCCTCCATAGGCATGGTGAAGGGATGATGCATAGCGTCCCAGCTTCCCGTCTCTTCGTTCCACTCAAAGAAGGGGAACTCGGTTACCCACAGGAAGGCAAACTTGCCTTCGGGGATCATATCCAGCTTCTTTGCAAGAATGGTACGCAGTGCACCCAGTGTAGGAAGCACAACCTTGTTTTTATCGGCAACGAAGAGGGCAACGTCGCCCTTGCGGCAGTCGATGCGATCCATGATCGCTTCCAGCTCTTCGGGCTGCATGAACTTGGCAAAGGAGCAGTTGGGTGTATCGTCTACGTAGCGGATATAGGCAAGGCCCTTGGCGCCGATGCCCTTGGCGTGCTCGGTGAGCTTATCAATTTCTTTACGGGTGAGCGTTGCGGCAGCGCCCTTGGCAACGATGGCGCGCACGGATCCGCCGTTTTCGATGGCGGAGGTGAACACCGAGAAGCCGCAATCCTTAACAAGATCCGAAATATCGTTGATCTCCATGCCGTAGCGTACGTCGGGCTTATCAGAGCCGTAACGGTTCATAGCATCGGCAAAGGTGATTCTCTGCATGGGAAGCTCAATTTCAACGCCCAGTACTTCCTTGAAGCAGCGTGCAATGAAGCCTTCGTTCATGGACATGACGTCTTCCTGGGTGGCAAAGGACATTTCAAGGTCGATCTGGGTAAATTCGGGCTGACGGTCGGCACGTAGGTCCTCGTCGCGGAAGCAACGGGCGATCTGAATGTAACGGTCGAAGCCGGAGAGCATCAGAAGCTGCTTGTAGATCTGGGGGGACTGGGGCAGGGCGTAGAAGCAACCCTTGTGGATACGGGAAGGAACCAAGTAATCTCGTGCACCTTCGGGGGTGGACTTGATCATCATGGGTGTTTCGATCTCGTAGAAGCCGTTTTCGTAGTAGTATTCTCTGGCAACGCGCGCGATGTCGTGACGCATTTTGATGTTTTTCTGCAGTTCGGGACGTCTTAGATCCAAATAGCGGTACTTCAGCGCAGTTTCATCCTTTACCTTCTTGGAATCGGAGATTTCAAAGGGGGGAGTTTGTGCTGCGGAAAGGATCTTCATCGATTTTACAAATACTTCGATCGCACCGGTCTTCAGATTGGGATTGAGCGCACCTTCGCCTCTGGGACGGACGGTACCGTGTGCCAAAACTACGTATTCGCTGCGGCATCCGAATGCCTTTTCAAATACTTCGGGATCGGATTCGTTGTCAAAAGCAAGCTGTAGAATGCCGGTACGGTCACGCAGGTCGATAAAGATCAGAGCACCCAGGTCTCTTTGACGCTGTACCCAGCCCATAACGCATACTTCTTTTCCAATGTCCTTTTCGGAAAGCTCTGCACAGTAGCATGTGCGTTTGTCTTGTTCGGTCAGAAATTCAGCCATTTTTGTATTCCTTTCTGTCGTTATCGAATTAAAGCGAGGAGTGCGGGAATATCGTGAATATCTACCTCGACCTGTTCGCTCGTTTTCATATTTTTCAAATTTGCTTTGCCGGTTGCCAGCTCGTTGTCACCAAGGATCAGGGTGAATCGAGCACATTTTTTATCGGCATATTTCATTTGTGCCTTCAGGGAACGGGATACCAGATCGCTTTCTGCATGCAGATCGTTGTTTCTGATTTCATTTGCAATGGTAAGGGCTACCTTTGCCGCATCCTTACCCATGGAGGCAATATAAAGATCGGTCTCATAATCGGCAGAAGGCAGTTTTCCCAGAGCCTCCAGCGCAAGGATCAGACGGGTAATGCCCATGGCAAAGCCGATGCCCGAGAGACTTGGTCCACCGATCTCTTTGACCAGACCGTCATAGCGACCGCCGCCGCAAACGGTGCTTTGTGCGCCGATGACGGGGGTGATAAACTCAAATACAGTGCGTGTGTAGTAGTCAAGACCGCGTACGATGTTGGGATCGATCTCGTAAGGAATATTCAGCGCGTTCAGATTCACGCACAGAGAATCCATGTGTTCGCGGCAAGCAAGGCAGAGATGCTCAACGGTCTTGGGAGCATTCTTAGCGATCTCCTTGCAAATAGGGCTCTTGCAGTCCAGAATACGCATGGGATTGGTTTCCAGTCGTCCCTTGCAGGTATCGCAAAGAGGCTCCTTATGATCTTCAAAATACGCTTTCAGCGCTGCACGGTAAGCGGGACGGCACTCGGGGCATCCGATGGAATTGATGTGCAGGGTGATCTCGGAAAGACCGATCTCACAAAGCAGACTATGTGCCAAAGAAATGACCTCTGCATCTGCTTCGGGTGTTTCCGCACCGTACATTTCTGTGCCAAACTGCCAAAATTCACGGCTTCTACCCGCTTGCGGCTTTTCATAGCGGAAGCAATTGATGAAGTAGAAAAGCTTTAAAGGCATTGCGTCGCCGCACTTTCCGTTTTCAATGATAGCGCGGGCAATGCCTGCGGTTCCCTCGGGACGCAGGGTCAAGCTTCTGCCGTCGCGATCCTCAAAGGTGTACATTTCTTTTTGTACCACGTCGGTGGTGTTTCCCACGCCTCTTTGGAAAAGCTCGGTGGCTTCAAAGACGGGGGTGCGGATCTCGCGGAAGCCGAATCTGCGGCTTACCTTACGAGCATTTTGTTCAATATATTGCCAGTAGGGAATTTCCTCGGGCAGAATATCAAAGGTACCTTTCGGTTTCTGAATCATGTTAAATCCTCACTTTTATACGTTAAAACGGAAAAGAACGATATCTCCGTCGGCAATCACGTAGTCCTTGCCTTCCGAGCGTACAAGTCCTTTTTCCTTGGCAGCGTTCATGGTACCCACTGCCATCAGATCGTCATAGGATACGATTTCGGCGCGAATAAAGCCTCTTTCAAAATCGGAATGGATCTTGCCGGCAGCCTGCGGTGCTTTGGTACCCTTGGTGATGGTCCATGCTCTTACTTCCTTGGGACCTGCAGTCAGATAGCTGATAAGACCGAGCAGAGAATAGCTTTCCTTGATCAGACGGTCAAGACCACATTCAGAGAGTCCGAATTCAGCAAGGAATTCAGCCTTTTCTTCACCTTCCAGTTCTGCGATCTCTGCCTCCATGGAAGCACATACGGGGATGATACCCGACCCCTCTTCCTTGGCAAAGGCAGCCATCTTTTGGTACAGAGGATTGTCGGCACCGCCGTTTGCAATATCCTCGTCAGAGATATTAGCGGCATAGATGACGGGCTTATTGCTGAGCAGTGTCAGAGAGTCAACAATTGCTTTTTCGTCATCCGTGTAATCAAGAGAACGGGCGGATTTTCCGCTTTCAAGAGTGGCGTAAATGCGCTCCAGTAGTGCCAGCTCTTCTCCGAGGGTCTTGTCGCCCTTCATAAGCTTTTTGGTCTTGTCGATACGACGCTCCAAAAGCTCCATATCGGAAAAGATCAGCTCCAGGTCAATGGTCTCTCTGTCACGCAGAGGATCCACAGAGCCGTCCACGTGGATAATATTGCCGTCCTCAAAGCAACGGACAACATGAACGATGGCATCTACCTCGCGGATATGGGAAAGAAACTTGTTGCCAAGACCTTCTCCCTTGGATGCACCCTTTACAAGGCCTGCAATATCCACGAATTCAATGGTGGCGGGGGTATATTTTTCAGGGTTATACATTTCTGCCAGCTTATCAAGGCGTGCATCGGGTACGGTTACGATACCGACGTTCGGCTCGATGGTACAGAAGGGATAGTTGGCAGACTGTGCACCCGCATTTGTCAAAGCGTTAAACAGTGTACTTTTGCCTACGTTGGGCAAACCTACGATTCCGAGTTTCATATTTAGTATACAGCCTTTCTTGCAATCTCCTTTTATTATAGTAAATTTTCCCCCTCAAATCAAGTCTTTTTTTAATATTTTGCAAAAAATATATACAAAAAATGGCGTAATCGTAAATAATTTATGAAGATATATATCCACCTTGACAAAACCAAGAAAATGTTGTAAAATATTCAAGAGTAATAAGAAAGGGAAGTGAAATTATGGATACCAAGATCTTGGTTGTAGACGACGATACTAATATTTGTGAGTTACTGAGTGTATACTTAAAAAACGAGGGATACGAGGTCAAGACCGCCAATGACGGTCAGGAGGGAATCAATTATTTTAAGATGTATGACCCCGATCTTGTGCTACTGGACATTATGCTTCCCAAAAAGGACGGTTGGGAGGTTTGCCGTCAGATCCGCAAGGTTTCGTCCAAGCCTGTTATCATGATTACCGCAAAGGGCGAGGTATTTGATAAGGTTTTGGGCTTGGAGTTGGGAGCGGACGATTTCATTGTTAAGCCTTTCGACATGAAAGAGCTTTCAGCGCGCGTGAAGGCGGTTCTGCGCCGATACAATAGCCATGAGAGTCAAAATAACGGTGAAGTGCTGAAGTTTGAAAATCTTGAGATCAGCTTGGATAAATACGAATTGAAGATTTGCGGCAAGATCGTAGATATTCCTCCGAAGGAGCTTGAGCTTTTGTATTTCCTTGCTTCCAACAGCAACCACGTGTTCAATCGAAACCAATTGCTGGATAAAGTGTGGAGCTTTGATTATCTTGGCGACTCTCGTACGGTAGACGTACATATTAAGAGACTGCGCGAAAAACTTGAGGGCGTATCCGAGCAATGGTCGCTTGAAACCGTTTGGGGAATCGGATATAAGTTTAAGGTCAATTGATTGAATAAGCAGCTGTGATTATACGTTACAGCTGCTTCTTTAGAAGTAGAGGTTTAAGGTGTTCAAAAGTGTATTCAGTCGGTTTATTATCGCATTTACACTGATTTTTGTGATCAGCTTTTCGTTTTTGATCGTCATTATCCGTGTGCTTGTCAAGGATTATTCCGCGCAGGTCACCACTTCGCGATTCGAAAATGCTGAGATTGCGGTCAATTCTGCAAAGAATATGATCGATGGTCTCTATTCGGAGTATTATGCGGATATGGATACCGACGATCCGAACAACGAGATCAATTTTGAAACGTATCTGAACAGTGAACGCGGCAAACTGGAAAATGCCCTTTCCGGTTACGCTATTTACAGCGATCTTGTCATATTGGTCACCGACCATAAGGGAATCATCCATCTGACATCCGATGCACAGGGTAAATACAAGGACATACAGTTCAAGCGTATTCCCGTGAGATCAAGAAATGAGATCCTGTTAGAGGGAAGATACTCAGAAATGGGGGATCTGGGCGGACTGCTTGACGCAGAGTATGACACCATTGCACTGCGACTGGCTACCGATCCGGCGGGGACAGTATTCGTATGTATTCCCCACGATGATTTAGGTACAGTGTATCAGGATATTGTTAAAACAACCGTGATCGTGGGATTCTTGGTCATGGCAGCCGGTGTGATCGTTATTATCTTTTTGAGTGAACAGATCCGTTCTCCTCTTCGAAGCATGGAAAGGGCAGCACGCAGCTTTGCCAAGGGTGACTTTACCGTGCGTGTTCCCGAGACGGGTGGCGGTGAGATCGCAGAGCTTGCGGTGGTATTTAATAATATGGCTGCCTCGCTTGCAGAGCTGGAGGAGCAGAGAAGCAGCTTCCTTGCCAACGTATCGCATGACCTGCGCACACCGATGACTACCATTTCCGGTTTTATTGACGGTATTCTGGATGGTGTAATCCCGGAAGAAAAGCATCCGTATTATCTGGCAATCGTGCGTGAAGAGGTAGGGCGGTTGTCTCGTCTTGTAAGAACTCTGTTGGAGCTTTCCCGTATTCAGGCAGGGGATCGCAAGTTCACCTTTACGCCTATGGATGTCCATAAAATGGCATGGCAGATCCTTGTCAGCAATGAAAAGCGTATCAATGATAAGAAGCTGGACGTTGATTTTGATGCGGATGATGATGCCATGTATGTTTTGGCTGATAGCGATGCCATCCATCAGGTTCTTTACAATCTGATCGACAATGCCATCAAGTTTGCAAAGGATGAAGGTGTACTGCGCATCCAGCTGAAAAACGAAGGCGGTAAGGTGAGAGTGACCATTTATAACGAAGGTCATGGTGTTTCGCAGGAGGAGCTTCCGCACTTGTTCGACCGTTTCTATAAAGCAGACAAGAGCAGAGGTTTGGATAAGGCAGGTACAGGTCTGGGTCTGAACATCGCGCGTGTGATCATTGTGGCGCACGGTGACGATATCAAGGCGGAAAGTGAAGAAGGAAAGTATTGTAGCTTTACCTTCTGTCTGAAAAAGACAACCAAAGAACAGTATCTGCAAGAGCACGGTCAAGATAGTGACCTTGAAATATAATAGAAGGGACTGAATGGTATTCAGTCCCTTTTTCTATTTTAGAAAACATTTTAAGATCCTGTAACCTTTTTACTTTTCAAGCGTCTTATAGGTGAAAGGCAAAAGCAGTCGACAATTATTAAGAAAGATAGTTAAAGGAGGATTGACAATGAAAAAGAGAAGTATTATCATAGGATTGATAGCAGCACAGCTACTGGCGTTTGGACTTATAGGCTGCGGTAGTCAAACGGAAAGCTTCCCGGTGACCAAGGCGGAAGCTAGGGAAATAGCCATTGAGCAGCTTGGCGTATCGGTGGAGAGTACTGCATATGCGGTGGTACAAAAGGCTGGAACTGAAAAGGATCCCTATTATATTGTAGAAGTACTGTTGCAGGGCGTTGTTTACCGCTACAGTATCGATCCTCAAACCGGGGATATCAGAAAGCTGACAATCAACGATCAAAACGTATTGCCTAATGCACAGCCGACGGTTCCGTCCGATTCGGCAAACGAATACATTGGGATCAACAAAGCAAAAGAGATCGCATATACCGAGGCGGGTGTGAACGAAGCGGACGTTACTAAATCCGACTATGAAATGGATTTTGCGTACGGTAAGTATTTGTATGAGATCGAATTCAACGCAAACGGTCATAAATACGAATACGAGATTCTGGCTGACAGCGGAAAGATTTTTAGAAAAAATGTGGATAAGATTACGGTTGTTGAACCTATCATTGAAAACGAGTCCTTCATTGGCACCGAAAGAGCTATACAGATCGCTCTTGAAGCGGCAGGCGTAAAAAAGGAAGATGCTGTGTTTGAAACGGTAGAGTGGGAGCTGAAAAAGGGTAGCCCCATATACGAGGTTGAGTTCAAGACCACTGATGGCGAATATGAGTATCACATCCACGCAGTTACCGGTGAAGTGATCCACAGACTAACCGATATTGAAAAGAATACGGCGCAGAATGGTGAAAACAATACCGTATCTCATGGGCACATCACTGCGGGCGAAGCTAAGCAGATCGCTATTCGCCATGCTGCGGTGACAGAAGATGAGGTAAGGTTTAAAGAGACCGAGCTTGATTTCGAGCGCGGAGTTGAAGTATACGAGATCGAGTTTCAGGTGGGAAGGGTCGAATATGAGTATACGATCAATGCCAAGACAGGAGAAGTTGTAAAGGCTGAACGTGACTACGACGATTGACAGTCGGGAAAGGATGAGCGAAGTGAAAGCGGATGCACTTGAACAATTATTTATCGAATACTATAACGATGCGCTTCTGTATTCGCTTTCGTTATGCAGAGACAGATCAAATGCAGAAGAGATTGTTGCAACGGCATTCTTTAAGGCGCTGTCCACAATTGGTGAAATTAATGATTTTAAAGCATGGCTGTTGACGGTGTGTAGAAATACCTATATTTCAAACTGTCGCAAGCAGGCTCGCTATACTGAGTTACATGAGTATCTTGCGGATGATAGTGAGGATCTGATTGACAAGATCATTAAGGATGACGAATACAAGGCTCTGTATCATGCCATCGGACATTTGCCAAAGGAACAGAATGAAGTGATCACCCTGTTTTATTTTGAAAATCTATCTGTTCGCAGCGTTGCTCAGATCATGGGAAAGAAGGAAACAGCAGTGAAGGTTTTGCTGTACAGAGCGCGCGTAAATTTGAGAAAGCTACTGGAGGGTTGATATATGAATTTTGATCAGGTATATGAAAAGTATTTAAATGGCACTGCCACTGAGGAAGAAAAGGCATACGTGGAGGCGGAGATCGCCAAGGCTAAAAAGCTCAGCGAGATTATCGATTCTCTCGAAGCTAAGAGGGTAATCGAATCGGCGGATACTGAAAAGGTGAAGGCGGCAACGCGCACCATGAAAAAGAAATTTGGTCTGCGTGCTGCGCTGATCAGCCTGCTGGTGCTTGTAATATTGGGACTTTCCATTACGGTCAGTATTCTTGGATATGTGAACCTGAAAGCCCATAATGCTGCCGAATACGATAAGCAGGAATGCTTTGAATTGGCTAAGAAATGCGTCAATGACCATGGTGACGTGCTTTCCACCGATCTTGCGGTGGTCGAATGGGATCGCGATCTGCGGATCGTGAACGGTAAGCTTTCTAAAGCCATTTACGTTTATGAAATTGAGGTTCGCAAGGGTACAGTCGAATATGAGGTCGAGGTAAACTCAAGGACCGGCGAAGCCGTAATCGTGGATGTGGACCGATAATTGAAAAAGCAGAGTTCCCTCTGCTTTTTTCATTGGTCGAAATATCCGTGATACCGTATGGTACAGTTGTGGTCGGGGAACAGCACTGAATAAAGATCGATGAAATAATCATCGGTCATGCTGGCAATGTAGTCCACCACGATCTGATTTGGCTCGCTTTCTTCATAGGGAGACTTCCTTGTATAGTGAACACTATTGACGTAGTCGATGTGATGGGTGAAAATGGGGGATGACTTTTGATTTTTCAGCAGGTCCTGAAGCAAACGCTCGTAGATTGCTTCCATCATGGGTCTGATCTGATCCTCCAACACAGATTCGACCGACTCAGCGCGGTAGATCTTTTCATAGTTGTCGTTTTTAGCAATTGTGAGGGCTTCAAAATGATCCTTGTCCATTTGAATGTAGGGCTTCCCATAGCTATTTTCAATGATGTTAACGATCAGGTTATTGATCATTTCTGCATTTCGTGCACCGATGGTGCTTGCCCGATAACTATCTTGCGCAATTCCCAGTGCGCGTGCAGCGTCCTGACGGTCCTTGCCCAAATAAGCGATCATGTCCGAAACGCGTACCACGCAGCCCTCCAGCGTACAGGGAACCATCCTCTTAGTGTTCGATGGATCCAGATAACAGCTCTCTATTGTGCGGTCAAACGTTTCAAAATCAGAAAGCTCGTTTGGACGGTACTGTGAAAGCGCCAGCTCACCGTTGTGGCAAGCAATACCGTCCAGCGTTTGCAAACTGATATTGTAAGGAAAGATACCGTCCAGTACGCGAACAGAATGTATGTTATGCTGGAAATGTCTGCCTGTATGCTCGCAATAGATCTTGTCCAGGAAGCGTTCACCTGCGTGTCCAAAGGGGGTGTGACCGATGTCATGTCCCAAACTGATAGATGCGATG
>SVRH01000075.1 GCA_015064925.1 Oscillospiraceae bacterium
CCGCATGCGCTGCTGCTCCACCGCCAGCGCGCAGAGCGCATCCAGCAGGCGGATGATTTCTGTGGCGGTATGCACGTGGCTCAGTGCGTCATGATGCGTTGTCCATTCGCTGATGGCGTGTAGCAACTCGGGAATCGTTTCGTTGCCGTTCAGCGGCAGGATGCGCAGGCCGTCGGCGTTGATCATGTCATGATAGACAGCACAGCAACCGCCGGAAAAGTTCACCCATTCGTGCTCCCATATGTCGCCAAGCGCTTCATAGCGGTGCGGCTGATTCAGGTCGAGCAGCAGAACGGTATCCGGCCCGGCGACGTACTCGTTTTCGCCCACGATGTCGGCGTAGGAGACGCTCACCGCATCCTGCGGCACGTTGCCGATGCAAATGGCATGGTCGGCGGTGAAGTGGGAGCGAGTAACGAGGTGGAGCCCGGGGATCTCAAAGGACGCAAGGATGGACTCGGCGCAGACGGCAAACTGCTCGCTTGTGTTGTCGGGCAGAACAAACTGCAGGCTTCGGCTCTTGTTCAGCAGCACCACGTCCTCCAGCGGCTCTGTGTGGTCGATCTGCGACACGTCGGTTGCCTTTGCCGCGCCCGAGAGGTATTCGTTTGTCAGGTAGGTCACCGCCTCGGCAAGTCCCTTTTGGGTGCCTGCCAGAATGACGATCTTGTTGCCCACGGCTTTGAGGATGAACTTGGTGCTCTCGGTCAGCGCGCCGGCAAGCTCGATGCTTTCCTTGCGGTTGGTCATGCCGATGAGGATCTCGGGAGCGCCCTCATCGGGGGTAAAGTCGGTGGAGAGGGGAAGGTCGATGTTTGCCTTGCTGCGCACGGCGGAGCGCAGATTGAGCGCCTGCTTCAGCACGGGATTGCCCGAGCTGTCGCCTCTGACGATGGTGTAGTCCGAGAGCGCGCAGGTCAGCGTTGCTCCGGGGTCGCTTTCGCTCTCCGAGGGAGCGTTTGCTTCCGAGTCCTTCGCACGACCGTCCGCGCAGGCGAACAGGATCAGCGCGGCGATGAGGATGCCCGCCAGAGCCGAAAGCAGCAGCAGGCAGCGTCGAAAGACGCGATTTTGGTTTGCTTGCATGGGGAAATACTCCTTATATGCCGTTAATCGGCAAGTGCTGCACCGATGACGGTGGCAAATTGTGATTTTTCGGGAATGACAAAGTTTACGGGAAACATTCCGTTCAGGGTGTCAAACACGGTCTTGGCTTGGGGGATCCGGGACAGATGACCGCCAAGGACGATGTCGCGGATGCCGTAGCTGCGGGCGGCGAAGTACGCCATCATGCCGATGGTCTCAAACACCATGTTGAAAAGCCCGAGGGCTGTGTCGGCGCGGGTGGCGATGTCGCTGATCTTGCCGAAGTTGGCAGCGGTCATGTCGGCGGAAAGTCCGAGCTTACTGTCTCTTTTGGAAATATCACTGACGCGCAGGTCCACATTGGAAAGATCTCCGTCCTTTGCCAGGTCCACCAGATGCTCGATGCTGTCCATACCCAGCATCATGCGGGAAAGCCCCATCAGGGTGCCGCCTCCCACGCCGGTGCCGCCCAGGTACTCACAGCTGCCCTTTTCGGCGCGCACGATGGCAGTGCCGGTGCCCATGCTGACGATGATGCCCCGCTCCAGCCCCGAAAGGTACAGTCCGCCCTTGCCAAGAGAGGGGAACTCACCCACGTGCACGCAGGGACGGCCGTACAGCTCGTCTCCGAGGAAGGAGGAGCCCACGCCCGTGACCTTGATCTGTCGGATGTCGTGCAGCGAAAAGCCGTTTTCACTTGTAAATTTGCCCAGCGCTCCGTACACGGAGGTAACGGGGTCGGTCGCCTTTACGAACTGGGGCTCGATGAGCGCGCCGCTGTCGGAAAAGCCGACGATCTTGGTGGTGCTTCCGCCAACGTCTATTCCAATGGTGATCATAGTCGGTCCTCGCTTTGTGTGATTTGTCCCTTCAGTATACCACATTCTTTCCCCGCTTGCAAGCGGTTTGAGAAAGGGAAGTGACGGCAAGTTGTAACATTTTTTTGAACGAACCGTGAACAACGGCGCCAAGTGAGAAGATTTTTTCCAAAAAGCCGTTGACAAACGCTCGGAAAGAGGATAGAATAAAAAAGGGCATTGCCCGACAAACTAAGAATTACGGAGGAACCCGAATATGGCAACCGAAGAGTATATTGGCGACGAGATCTTCACTTTGACCGACGAGGACGGACAGGAAAGCGATTTTGCGCTCATCGGATCGACCGAGGTGGACGGCGTGCGTTACGTGGCGCTGGTGCCCGTTGACGATCTGGAAAGCGGCGAATACGTGATCCTTAAGTTTGCGACCGAGGATGGCGAAGAGGTGCTGATCACCATCGACGATGACGATGAGTTCGACCGCATTGCCGACATCTTCGAGGACGAGCTGTTCTCTGAGATCGACCACGACGCGGGCGAAGAGGCTTAACGAGATTATCCTGCCGTGTGCGTGATGCCTCGTTCTTGGAACCCACAATGACTTCTTGGAGTCCGCCCTTGCCGCAGGGGCTGCAGGCCGCCCGATCTGCCCATTTCCGGCAGAATCGGAAGTATAGGACGCACAAACTGCGACAGAGGACACCACCCTGGCAGACAGGGTTGTTCATGCGGGGCACACGGCACGGCGGGAGAACAAAGCGATCCGGCGCTTGCATCGGCAAGCGCCGGGCGCTTTTGAATGCAGAATTAAGAATTATGAATGCAGAATTGAGGAGGCTTTTTGCCCTTTTGGGGCAAAAAGCTTCTTTATTTTTTTGAAAAGGATTGGTGTTTGCAAAAACAAAATATTCCGTGTAGGGCGGGGCTTGCTCCCACCCTACAGGTTGAGGAGGCATTTTGTTTTCCCGCACGATCGTCAAGCCAACCACGCAGGAAAACCGAAGCTGCCCCTTAACCTTGCAGGCGCGGCTTTCCGCTTTTTTCTGCCTAGCCCCGCCCCCTACTTTTGTTGGTCAAAATGCACAAAATATTCGGAGAAAATATATGCAATTTGTTTTAATACACGATTTTTATCGTGAAATGTTACAAAATAAATGCGGCAGCTTTGTGAAAAAATACGATTGAAAAGGGAAGGGGAATATGATATAATGATACTGAAGTATAATGCCTAAGAATGGCATACCGATCAGAGGAGGATACTATGAAAATATCCAAGAGATTCCTTGCGATGCTTTTGTGTCTCTGTATGCTGATCCCCATGGGAATGACCTGGGTATCTGCAGAGGAACAGGGTCAGCCGAAAGCATCCGACGAGAACGTAGCCCTTGGCAAGCCCGTGGAGGCTACCAGCGGCTCGGGCGAAAGCTCTGTGACCGACGGTAATATCGGTTCCTATTGGGACAGCACCGGCGGACACGAGTCCGGCACCCCTTCCGACGTTGTGGTCGACCTGAAGGGCTGGTACGATCTGGAAAAGATCAATGTCATCACCTACCACGGCGACGGCAGATACTACCAGTTTGAGGTCAGCGTCAGCGCAAACGGCGCAGACTACATCTCGGTTGGTAAGAAGGACGATACCGCCGCTGCCACCGCAGAGGGTACCGCCTTCGCAGTGGACACCGAGGAGTCCATCCGTTACATCAAGGTCACCATGACCAAAAACTCCAAGAACCCCGAGTATCACATCAGTGAGCTGCAGGCGTACGGAACTCTGAACCCCGATTATGAGCCCCCTGCAATCACCACCGACCCCGCTGACCCCAAGAACGTTGCGGTCGGCAAGCCTACCCGTTCCAACTACAACACCGACAATTCCTTCCGCGTGACCGACGCGAACACCACCTCCGCATGGAGCGGTAACGCATATCCTCAGTACGTGGACGTGGACCTGCTGGCAAACTACGATATCTCCGAGATCATCGTGTATATGCCCACGTCGGAGGCGTACACCTACACCGTATACGGAAGCCTTGACGGCGTGAACTTCACCCGTATTGCCGACAGCAACGTCAAGAAGCTGGGCAACAAGGAAGGCGACGTATTCACCTTTGAAGAGGCTCTGAACTACCGCGTGATCCGCGTGAACGTTACCTCCGCCAAGAGAGGCGGCAAGGCGTCCGTTTGCGAGATCAAGGTACACGGCACCGTGAACAACACCCCCGTGACCCCCACCCGTGACGAGATCAAGTTCACCTCCTATGATGAATGGCTTCTCAAGAACCATGACGTGGACACCTCCAAGCTGAAGGATGCCAACGGAAACTATGACATCGAGGACACCTACACCGAAAAGGATACCATCGAGGCTCTG
This sequence comes from Oscillospiraceae bacterium, assembly GCA_015064925.1. Taxonomy (GTDB): domain Bacteria; phylum Bacillota; class Clostridia; order Oscillospirales; family CAG-272; genus SIG655. Next base: position 4,279 of record SVRH01000075.1, read on the forward strand.
AACGGTCTGGTATCCCGTATTCTGGGTGACAAGTACGTTGACTGGTTCGAGTTCGACGTGGCTGAAAACACCAAGAACGATTACGATTATTTCGAGATCTCCAACGGCTCGGGCAAGATCAAGATCAAGGGTAACGACGGTGTTGCCATTGCATCCGGTCTGAACCATTATCTGAAGTACTACTGCAACGTAAACGTTTCTCAGCAGACCAAGCAGGTGGCAATGCCCACCGCCATTCCCGCTGTGGAAAAGACCATCCGCAAGGAAACCGTTTGTGAGGTCCGTTACGCATTCAACTACTGTACTCTTTCCTACACCATGCAGTTCTACGGCTACACCGAGTGGCAGAGAGAGCTGGACTATCTGATGCTGTCGGGTGTCAACGTCATTCTGGACACCACCGCCAGCGAAGCACTGTGGGTTTCCTACCTTGTACAGTACGGCTACACCGTGCAGGAAGCCATCGACTTTGTGTGCGGCTATGCCTTCAAGGCATGGTGGCTCATGGGCAACCTGGAAAACTACGGCGGTAGCGTGGGCGACCAGTGGATGTACGACACTCTGGAAATGGCAAGAGTCAACCAGAGATATATGACCGTTATGGGTTGTATGCCCTGTCTGAACATCTTTGCAGGCACCCTGCCCACCAATTTTGCACAGAAGGCTGACAAGGCACTGACCGAAATGGGCTATGCCAACGTTGGCGACTACTACACCTCCACCGGCGGCTGGTGCGGATTTACCCGTCCCTACGCCCTGAACACCACCTTCCCCGGCTTCGAGAAGATGACCATCGACTTCTACGAAACCCAGAACCATCTGTACGGTCAGGTCACCGATTTCTACGCAGGCGACTTCCTGCACGAGATCTCCGCCGGCTTCCAGCTGGATCCCTCCTTCAATAAGGCAAATATGTCCCGTACCGTACTGGACTACCTCATTGACGAAAACGAAGACGCCCGCTGGATCATGCAGTCCTGGTGGGAAAACCCCCTGCCCGAGGTGGTTGCAGGCTTTGGCGATGACCGTGAGGATCACGTTCTGATGCTCGACCTGGCAGCTGCCAACGACCCCCGTTGGAAGAACACCACCCGCCACGGCGGTCCCGAGTTCGGTAACAGCTCTTGGATCTACTGTATGCTGGACAACTACGGCGGCAGAACCGGTATGCACGGTGCGTTTGCACACATCACCAGAGGCCTTCTGGATGCATACCGCAATGCGAAGCACTTCAAGGGCATCGGTATCACGCCCGAGGGTACCGAAGAGAACCCCGCAAGCTACGACTTCTTCTGGGAGCTGATGTGGCTGAGCGTCGATGACGTCCCCGCAGGCGTGACCGACTTTGTGTACAGCGGTCAGTACGTGAAGGAGTGGATCTCCAACTACGCAAAGCGCCGTTACGGCACCGAATCCGACAATATTCAGACTGTATGGGAGATCCTTGCAGAGAGCGTTTACGGCACCAAGACCGTGGACGGCACCTCCACCAACGGCATTATCACCTGCGAGCCCAGAATTTTTGAAAGCGGCACCAGCGGCGGCGTTGCCTTCGGTGTTGGCTCCAACGGCGGCTACTACCGTGTTCCCTACGCAGAAAGAAAGCTGGAGGAAGCGCTGAAGTACATGGTCATGGACTTCACTGCCCTCAAGGATAAGGAGACCTACGTCTACGACCTGTGCGATATGCTCTGCCAGGCACTGACCAACACCTCCACAGTTTACTTCCATAAGATGGGTACCGCCATCAATGCAGGCAATTACGAAGAGTACATTGCTTACAAGAACGGCTTCCTGCGCTGCTTCATCCTCATCGACGAGGTGACCTCCTACGTGGATGACACCATGCTCGGCAACTGGGTCGGCAGAATCGACGACTGGGTGAACGACAAGCGCACCGGCGAATACGCCGACTACGACATCGACACCATGAAGCACAACGCGCTGATCCTGCCCACCGTTTGGGGCTCTCAGGCATCCCTTGTGGGCTATGCAAACCGCGAATACGCAGGTCTGATGAAGGATTACTACTACAGAATGTGGAAGGATCTGCTGTACAAGACCGACGTGTACGTAGAAAACGGTATGAAGCGCTCGGCAGAGACCAACAGAGCTTGGGACTTCCAGTGCGCATGGGATCTGATCGTGGCACGCGGCGAGGGTCTGAGCCGTGAGGTTCTGCCCGCAGGCGGCGACAAGGATAAGGATATCCGCAGCTTGAAGGAGATCTACGCAGAGTTCGTGCAGACCCTGAAAGCAGACGGCAAGCCCACCGCTATGATGCTCGAAAAGAAGAGCGGAGAATTCACCTTCAAGAATACAAGCATCACCAAGCTGAAGGCGGGCACCACCGCAGAAGCACTGGTTGAAAGCTTCGTTATGCCCAAGGGCGCTAAGATCGTGATCACCGACGCTGCAGGCAGCGTGATCGCAAACGAGGCTCCCGTTCGTGAGGGCTACACCGTAACGCTGCTCAACAGCTTCGGCGCCGAGCAGGACTACGCAGTGGTCGGCACCATGGAATCCGGTCTGGTTGTGGAAAACAGCAAGATCCGGGTAGGCGTCGGCGACACCGCGCAGATCGTTGCCAAGTACGAGGCAAACGGCGGTGCAGAGCTCGAGATCACCTACAAGTCTGCCAATGAAGAGATCGCAACCGTTGATAAGGACGGTAAGGTGACCGGCGTGGCAGAGGGTACGGTTCTGATCACCGTGACCGCAGGCGAGGATAGCAAGAACGTGACCGTCACCGTTGCGAAGGCTTCGGAGGGCGATGACGACGACGAAGGCAAGGTTCCCGGCGGCGACGTCATTGACGATGAGGACGATAAGGGCAATCCCACCGACGACAACAAGACGGACAAGGACGACTCCTCCGCACTGGTGTTCATCATCATCGGCGTGGTGGCAGCGGTTGCCGTTTGTGCAGCGGTTCTGTTCATCGTGATGAAAAAGAAAAAGTAAGATAAAAGCGAAATGAAAAATGCGGCAGGCAACTGCCGCATTTTTTTGTTCCGAAATTCAGAATTCAGAATTCAGAATTCTGAATTCTTATCCCCCTTTCCTCTTGACTTTTGGGGGATCCTATCGTATACTGTAATAAAATGTATACAAAAGAGGAACGAAATTGAAGAATGTGATCGTCGGGCAGACCTTTGATGAGGAGCGTGCCCTATATAATTTGAAGAATACCGAGGTAAGGGACTGCGTGTTTGCGGGTCCTGCCGACGGTGAATCGGCGCTGAAGGAGGCGCGGGAGGTCTTGGTGGCGAACTGCCGCTTTTCGCTGCGCTATCCCTTCTGGCACACAGAGGGCTTTACGGTGGAGAGCTGCACCCTCGACGAAAAGACCCGTGCGCCCATTTGGTACAGTAAGGACGGCAGCCTTCGCAACTGCCGCATTGAGAGCGTCAAATGCCTGCGCGAATGTCAAAGGGTGCGCTTTGCGGACTGCGAGGTGCGCTCGCCCGAGTTCGGCTGGCGCTGCCGCGAGATCGACATGGATGACTGCCGCATGGCGGGCGAATATTTTTTGTTCGAGACAAAGGGCGGACGGATCTCGCGACTGACCCTTGAGGGGAAATATTCCTTCCAGTACACAGAGCGCCTCACGGTGGAGGATTCGCAGCTGTACACCAAGGATGCCTTTTGGCACAGCGAGGGCTGCACCGTGAAAAACTGCACGCTGCGCGGTGAGTATCTGGGCTGGTACTCGAAGGGACTGACCCTCATCGGCTGCCACATCATCGGCACCCAGCCCTTCTGCTACTGCGAGGATCTGACCCTTGTGGACTGTACCATGGAGGACTGCGACCTGTCCTTTGAGTATTCCACGGTGAATGCCACGGTGAAGGGAGAGATCCTTTCGGTGAAAAATCCCCGTGCGGGAAGGATCGTGGCGGATGGCTACGGGCAGATCATCCTGGAGGATTCGGTCGTGGAGAACGAGTGCCGGATCGCGGTGCGAAAGGAAGCTTGACCGATTTGTAAAATTTCGGAAAACCGACGCAAGAGCGCTTTTTTGCTTGACAGAAAAGGGCGAATATGATAGAATAAAGGTAGATTTTGACCGTTTTTCAAGGGACGCCGTTTCGGAGGAAATACATGAGAACAACCGCCAAAAAAATGCTGAGCCTGCTGCTCCTTCTTGCCATGCTTATCCCCTGCCTTCCCGTCTTTGACGTGCTGCGGGTGGATGCGGCGGCAAGCAACATTGCAAACGTTTTGGATGCCACGGGGCGCGACTTTAGCAACAATACATATATTGCCAAAAAGCTGGACGAGCTGTTCGCGATGCTTCCGTACAGTGACTATCCCTATTTCACAAGCTACGGCAACAAGAGCTGCGGCAACAGCCAGTGCAGCGCCTGCAGTCTGAAGGCGGTCAGCACGAGCCACCCCATTTTGAAAAACGTGGGGCTGGTGGACACCTACACCAGCTATTCCTGCTTCGCCTTTGCCAGATATGCCTTTTACTACATTTTCGGCGTGGCAGGGGACGGGCTGAACTATTACGGCAACCCCAAGGGCAACAATATGCAGGTGTTCAACCGCATCGGCGCCTCCTCGGGCATGCCCGCGGCTGTGCAGGGCGAATACGGCGCCTACGAGAATGAGCAGGATCTCAAGAACTTCTTTATGAAGGCAGAGACCGGCGACATCATTCAGGGCATGAGCAAGTACAACAGCTCCACCAAGAAGTACAGCAATCACAGCATGATCTTCCTCTCCTGCGACGAGGAGGGCATTTACGTGCTGCAAAACAACGCCTTCCGTTCCAGCACGGGAACCGACGGCAAGATCTTCGGCTATAACCGCGTTTTGGTGTCCTACATCACCTACGCGCGCTTCCGCAATACGTGGGGGCAGCTGGTCACCGACTTCCGCGCCCGTCAGGACATTTTTGATGCCGTGATGGCAAAGGGAGAGACGGTTTGCACCAAGCACGTGTTCACCCCCGAGAGCATGGAGACCTGCATCAACTGCGCCAGCCGCTTCCAGCCGGTGCTGGATCCCACCGATGCGGGCATCTACCGCACCACCACCACCGCCAGCGGCTTCACCAAGCCCTACCTTTTGTCGGAGGTGAAGAACAACACCGCCGAGGGCTCGCTTGTGGAGGTGACGGCAACGCTTGTCAATTCGCTGGGGCAGAAGTGGTATCTGCGCCCCGACGGCTCGTACTTTTACGGTCTGAGCCTGCAAAGGGTGGAAAACAGCAGCGCGCTTTCGGTCAATTTGACCGCTGTGCCGAGCGGTGAGCTGATCTTAGGCAACAGCTTTAACATTGCAGGCACCCTGAAGGCGCCCGACAAGATCGTGCGCGTGACGGGAATGCTCTGCAAGAGCGACGGAACGGTGCTGAGCCGCATTACCATCGCTCCCAACGTAACCTCTCTTTCGCTGCTGAACAGCAATATCAACATCGGACTGAAATTCGGCTCGCTGTCGGCGGGAGACCACCGCTTCATGCTTGCCGTTCAGTCGGAGAGCCAAAAGACGTATTTCTTCCAAAGTGAATTTTCCATGGTGAAGA
>SVRH01000076.1 GCA_015064925.1 Oscillospiraceae bacterium
TTGAGGTTGCTGCCGATGCAAACGAGCGCGCGCTCGTCGTCCAAATACAGCAGCTTGGTCTCGGAGAACCAAAGATCAAACACGGATTTTGCACATTCGTTCTTCAGCTTGTCCAGCACCGAGATCCAGATTTCGTCGTAGTGTTGCATATCGGGTCCTTTCTCATTGGGGTAAAGCGATCTGCCGAGCTTGTTGAGGGATCGGCTTTGCCGCTATGTTTTTTTCATATGCTCAAAGCCGTAAACACCCATATGGGTAAGCACCGAAAAGGTGGGCTTCCAAGGGCGCCTTGCCACGGGTGTATGCTGCCTTTCTTTTTTCGAAAATCGGAAAAAAGGAGGGCAGAATCAGAGCGTATTATTATATATTATATTATATCATATTATAATAATATATTGCAAGAGATTTTCAAAATTTAAGATAGTAAAATGCGTTTTTTTGCGAAAAAAATTTACAAAAAGTTCACAATTGAGAGGCACTGAAAGCAAAGTGAAAAGTGAAAAAATGCACATGACTTTTCACAGAATGATAAAAAGAAGCTTTTTGCCCCTTTGGGCAAAAGGCCTCCTCAATTCCACACTTTGAATTCTTCATTCTGCATTCAAAAATGGCTGCGAAAGCGATGCTTTCACAGCCATTTTTTGCATTACTTTTCCACAGAGATCACCACGCGGCGCTCGGAATCGGTGCCGATGGAATGGGTGGTCACACCCTCAATCTTCTGGATTTCGGAATGGATGATGCGGCGTTCGTTGGGGGTCATGGGCTCCAGCGTTACGCTTCTTTTGTACTTCTGAACCTTGTTTGCCATACGATGCGCCAGCGCACGCAGGGTCTCGGCGCGCTTTTCGCGGTAGTTTTCCACGTCCACGTGGATCTTGGTGTAGGTTCTTTCGTCGTTTTCATCACTCTTCTTGTTAGCAGCCAGATTGGCAAGGTACTGCAGGGCATCCAGGGTCTCGCCGTGGTAGCCGATCAGCTCGCCGGCGTCCTCGCCGTCCACGCGGATGCACTTTTCGTTGTCCTCGCCGTCGGTCATGGTGATCTTGGCGTCCATGCCCATGTTTTCCACAAGGGTGGTGATGAAATTCAGTGCCAGATCGGCGGGCTCGCAAACGTAGGTCACCTTGACCTTTGCGGGGGTCTCACCGATGCCGAAGAAGCCCTTTTTGGGCTCCTGCAGCACCTCGACACTCACGCGGGAGGCGTCTACGCCAAGCTCCTTGGCGCCCTTTTCGATGGCAGCCTCAACTGTCTTTCCAAGACAAATAATTTCGTTCTTCATTGTGTGTTACCTCATTGTAAGTCTGCTTTGCCGATTCTTGCGTCGCCGCCGGTGGGCTTGCCGCCGCGGTCATCCTCGTCGTCCTCGTCGTCTCTGACAGCGTCGGGCTTACGGGGAGGCAGATCGTCTTCATCGTCGTCGATGTGGTGCAGAGAGCGCACTCTCGGCTTGTTGGGGTCATAATTCGAGCCGGGCTTCGCCTTGGGCTGCTTGCCCATAAGCTCTTTTTCCGCCTTTTTATAGTCCTCTTCGGTGAAGACGGGCAGGGGATAGAGCTTGCTCAGCACCCACTGCTGCACGGTGGACAGGATGTTCTGGAAGATCCAGTAGCAGCCGATGACTGCGGGAACCGAGAACGCGATCCAGGTGCTCAGTGCGGGCATGGCGAAGTCCATGATCTTGAGAGAAACCGCTTCGTCCTGATTTCCGGCGGTGGGCGCCTGATAGGAGAACTTACGGGAGATCTTCATGCTGAAATAGGAAACAAGGAAGGTGAGGATGGGGATGAGGATCAGCACGGTCATGCCGAGGTAGGGCTCCTCGGAGAGGTCAATGCCGATGAAGTTAAAGTTGGGCAGGTCGCCCTTGGTAAAGCCCTTCAGACCCTCCAGACCCTCGAATTCAGCCCAGTTGTCGCGCAGATGGCGTACCAGCTCCACGTCACCTCTGGTGATGCCGGTGAAGCCCTCAGCCACCTCCTTGCAGCGCTCGGTCAGCACCGAAATGGTGCCTGCGGACATACCGCAGATGTAGCGCAGGGGGTTCATGATCACGTTGTACAGAATGAACAGAATGGGAAGCTGCAGCAGCATGGGCATACAGCCGCTCATCATGCCGATGTTTTCCTTCTGTCTTGCCTCCATGATCTCCTGTTGCATCTTCTGCTGGGTCACACGGTCGTTGCGGCCTCTGTACTTGGCGATGATCGCCATTTCCTTGGGGCGGAAGTTTGCCTGCTTGATCATGCTCTTCTGCTGCTTGATGCCGAAGGGGAAGAGGATGATCTTCATGATCAGCGCAAAGAGGAAGAGCGCGATCAGATAGATTCCGAAGCTGCAGAAGGAGCAGAAGCGAAGGATGTAGCCGAAGATCATGTTGATGTAGTACATCAAACCGTGGCTGTCCTTCTTGATGCTGCGTTCCTGCTGCTCGGGGGAGTAGCGGGCGAAGGATACGCTCAGGTCCTTGTAGTCCACGTTTTCGGTGTAGAAGCCACCGCCCACCTGTTCCCAGGTCGCCTTGTTACGCACAAGGACGGTCTTGAGGTTGGGGCAGCTCTGCAGCGCGTCGGGCGCGATGGAGATGACCTGTGCGGGCACGGTGAATTCGGTGATGGCGGTGCCGGCAAAGGCACGGGAGCCGATGATGAGGCTATCGCTCTTGGCGGTGCTGTTGTGGATGGCAACCTTCTGCAGCTTGGCAAAGCCGTCAAAGCAGCCGTCGCAGATCTGCTTTACACCCACCTGCACGGTCAGGGTCTCCAGAGTGTCCTTGACGGAGTCGAAGGCGGAGGACAGGAACGCCACGTCCGCAGGGACGGTGATGCTCTTCTTTTCCTTGCCGGTGTACTTGACCAGCACCTTATAGCCGGGCTTTGCGGAGTCGGTGGACAGGCGGCAGAAGCCGTCGTCGCTGGTAAGGTTCTCGTAGAACTTGGTGCCGAGCAGGGCATCCTTGCCAAGGTAAGTCACATTATCGGTGCCGGCGATCTCAGCAAGGGCGATACAGCCCTTGAAAGCGCCGTTTCCGATGACGGTTGCCTTGTTCAGATTGATCTTGGTAACGGTGGTGTTGCCGTCAAAGGCACCGTCTGCAACGGTTTTGACGGTGGTGGGAAGGGTGACGGAGGCATCCTTGCCCTCGTAGCGGTAGAGCAGGCTGCCCTTGGCAAGCAGCACGAAGCCCTTTTCGTCCGCCTTCAGCTCCAGACCCTCGATGTCGGCAAAGGCATCCTTGCCCACAGAGACAAGTCCCTCGAAGTTCTTGATGGAGGTGGAGAGCTTCAGAACGCCCATGAGCGCCTCGGCGCCCAGGGTCTTGACGTTTTCCGCCTTGGCAAAGGTCACGGTGACCTTCTCCAGGTTCTTCAGCGCACCTGCGGCGATGTCGGTGACGTTTTCTCCGACGGTCAGGGAAAGCGCCTCGGTGCCGATGCCCTGCAGACTGCGAATGGAGGTGACCTTGTAGGACTTGCCCTCATGGGTGACCTCGTTCACGGTCAGCGCGCTCTTGTCCTTGAGATCGGCATACTTGCAGCCGATGAGCGCCACGGTGTCGTTTCCTGTTTTCAGGTAGTTCAGACCGTCCACCGTGAAGGCGTATTTCACTGCGTCCAGATCGTCGTTCTTGACGGTGCTGTCGGCAGCGGTGCTCTCGCTTGTTTTGTCCTCAGCGAAGGAGGCAAGCGAGACCAAACCGACAAGGGTGGTGATGATCAGCAGAAGACTCAGCACCTTGACGGCTCTCTTGCTTTGTAAAAAGTTCATTTTTTACCTCTGAAAATACGTTTTTTCGGGTCAATTCATGGCAAAACGGGTCCCCGAGCAGTCCGTTTGCGGGCGCAACAGATGAATTTCGATTTTTCAAAAATTGTTTTTCTCTTTTCGTTTTCTTTGCGGAACGGGGTCGAAGCCGCCCTTGCAAAGGGGATTGCACCGAAGGATGCGCCAAAGAGAGAGCGCAAGCCCGATGAGGATGCCCCACTCCTCCACCGCCTCAAGGCAGTACTGGGAGCAGGTGGGCAAAAACCGACAGCAGGGAGTGTTCTTTCTTGCCGAAAGATGCTTTCTGTAAAAGCGCACGGGCGACAGCACCAGGCGGATCATCCCTTTGTGCAGGGTGGAAAGCAGTCCTCTCATGGGAGCAGACCCAGGCGACCGAACGCCTTTTCCAGATCGTGGCGAACCTGCTGCGTCTTGACGGGGGTGACCCCCTTTTGTAGGCAGGAGCCCGAAACCAGATGCTCTCTTGCGGTGATCACGATGAGCTTTCCCTTGGCAAGAGGGGTGTCCCTCTCGATCTCGAAGAATGCCCGACGGATGACCCTGCGCGCGCGGTTTCTCTGCACCGCGCCCCCCAGCTTCTTGGAGGCAACGATGCCCACGCGATTGATCTTTTCTTTTTCGGGATTTGCCTTACGCAGTCTGGCGGCGTGCTTGTCAGCCAGCACGAATACGCTGACTGTCTTGGCGGTATGGCGGTTGTTTGCCGCGTACACCTTGGAAAACAGATGGTTTTCACACAGAGCCTTGTACTTCATGTACCCTCCTGTGTTCATGCAGATTTGAGGAAACGCGTTGTTTTACGAAGGAAAGTCCCCACAAAACAAAAACCCCCGATAGAGTGGATCGGCGGTTTGTTATTGTTTGCAGGCGTAGATCAGTAAGAGAGCTTTGCTCTGCCCTTCTGGCGTCTTCTCTTCAAAACTTTTCTACCGTTTGCAGTGCTCATTCTCTTACGAAAGCCATGTTCCTTTTTTCTCTGGCGTTTTTTAGGCTGATAGGTTCCAAACATTTTGGCACACCTCACTTTCAAGAAGTATTTCTGTTGCGACAATTCTTATTATATACTGAGATTTCGCCCTTTGTCAAGGGGTTTTTCGCAATTTCTAACGGAAAATCGTGATTTATTGTGTGAAAATTGGCTTTGCGTGGTGTACGCACCCTGCAAAACGGAAAATGCTAGCGAAAAAAGCATAGTTTTCCACAACCACTGGGGAAAAAGAAGGAAGAATTAAGAATGCAAAATGCAGAATTTTGGTTGCTTTTTGCCCCATTGGGCAAAAAGCCTCCTCAATTCTTAATTCTTAATTCTTAATTCTTCATTTGTTCCTTCGCTCCAGATCAAAGAGCAAAACGCTTGTCAAAAGCTGCGTTGCCGCCTTGTAATCCTTGTCCTTGATATGCAGCGGCTGCTTCTTGATGCACAGCACCGTGTCCTTGGGGAGCCCCGCAAACACCTCGAAATAGCGTCCGAAGGCGGTGTCGAACAGCAGCACGCCCCTGCCGCCGCCAACGGTTTTTTCGGGCAGATCCTGCGTCGGCAGCAGATCGGAAAGCAAGGCGAAGCGCTCGCTGCTTTCCTCGAAATGCGCTTGGTCGATCAGGCAGACGATGCCCAGCCCGTACAGGATCTCCTGCTGATACTCGGCTTCGGCGGCGGAGAGATCGCCCATGTAGAGCAGCTCGCCCTCTTCTCGGGCGTCCATGACCTTGGTGGCGACCTGATCGCCCGACAGCACGGTGGTGACGATCAGCTGGGTAGACTTTTTGCCGTCGCCGTTGCAGTCCTTGTCCATGACGGTGGCAAAGGCACCTTCCACCGACTGCACCGCGTCCTCGCTGAAGTAGGCGGGGCCGCCGTAGTAGAGCAGCACGTCGGGCTCGGGGGCGCTGACCTGGGAACAGACGATGAAAATGCCCACAAACAGCGCAAACAGCGCCGCGAGGGTGTGCCATTTATAGTGATACCAATAATTCTGTGCCTTCTGCTTAAGGCTCAGACCCTTTGTTCCTGTTTTTTCCATGTGATTCTTCCAATCGGTTGTTTTTCATCATTATAGCACAGTCCGCGTCCGTTTGCAAGGCAAATGGCAAAAACGGACAAAGGAAAAGAATGTTGTGGCAGGGTAGAGCCGATCTTTACCTGCCATATACCTTCAGCGCTATTCAGCTTTTACGTATCTTGTCATTCTGGATTGACCGATCTTCTTAATTTGTCCCTCTCTCACCATTTTGCTCAATACTGCCTCCACAGTCGTGGGACTGACATCCGGCAATATATTACAAATATCCGCCTTAGAAATCGGCACCAAGCTATTAAGAACGGTTGCTTCGATTCTTGCTGTCTTTGTGATCTTTTTGCCGTGAACAACCGCAAAACGCTTATCCAATTCCTTATAACACATATAAAGTGTCGAAAGGAAGTTCTCAATAAAGGGAATATAAGAGTTCCGGTTTTCGTGCCAACCGATAGAGGATTCACGTAGCGCTTCATAATAGTAAGCCTTGTAGTTGTTGATCTGCTCCTCAAAGGAAACATACTTTCCTGCATCATAGCCGTTTTTGTAAAGCAACAGCAACGATAGCAGACGGGACATTCTACCGTTACCGTCGCGGAAGGGGTGAATGCATAAGAAGTCAAGGATAACGCAGGGAATCAGTAAAAGCTGATTGATGTTAGCATCATTGCGAGCATCCATATAGGCAAGCTCCAGCTGCTCCATTGCCTCGTTTACCTCAGAGGCCGGTGTGGGCTTAAAGCGGACCTTTCTGTTGCCGTCCTTGTCTTCCTCAATGATATAATTATCGCCCGTCTTGTACTGACCGCTGTACTCGTAACCGGCAATTTGCATCATAGTTTCGTGAAGTCTTAGAATATCGCTTTGCCGTAGATCCAAAGTATCGTGGTGTAAATGAATTGCGTTCAGAGCATCTCTATAACCGGCGATTTCACCTTCCGTATGATTTAAAGGAGCGCTGTCATGATTTACGATAGCGGCAATACGCTCGTCACTTGTCACAATACCCTCAATTGCATTGGAACTCTTAACCGATTGCACCTTTGCCACTGCTTCCAGTTCAGTAAAGACCTTAGCATATTCTTCTTTTCGTACGCCCGCCATTGTTTTTAATGAAGCAATACCGGATGTAAGGTTAATAAGTTTTGCCGGCAACAGTCCGTTATATAAAAAGGAATAATCAAATTTTCTCATAATTAGCCCTCCATTTCTGCACATAATTATACCATAGTATATGCAGAAATTCAATAGTGAATGCATAATAAATATTTAGAAATGTGCAGAAAAGTGGATTTTCTATGTACCAAAATACAGCACAAACAAATACCATATATGATGAAAGCGCCGTGCAAACTGCACGGCGCTTGATCTTTTAGTCGATATTCTTCATGGTGGGGAAGAGCAGCACGTCGCGGATGGAGGCGGAGTCGGTCAGCAGCATGACCAGACGGTCGATGCCGAAGCCAAGGCCACCGGTGGGTGCCAGACCGTATTCCAGGGCGGTCACGTAGTCGTAGTCCACCTGTGCGGTGGTACTTGGTTCTTCCGCACGCTTCTTGGCGACCTGCTTTTCAAAGCGCTCCTTCTGGTCGATGGGGTCGTTGAGCTCGGAGAAGGCGTTGCCGAATTCGGTGGCGTTGATGAAGTACTCAAAGCGCTCGGTGAATGCGGGCTCGTCGGGCTTCTTCTTGGCAAGGGGGCTGTTCTCCACGGGGTAATCGTAGATGATGGTGGGCTGGATGAGGTTTTCTTCCACGTAAGCGTCGAAGAATTCCACCAGCACGGTACCCTTGGTGGCGTCCTTGGGAACCTCCACGTGCTTTTCCTTGGCGCAGGCTCTGGCAGCCTCGTCGCTTTCCCAGGCGTAGTAGTCCACGCCCGCGTACTTCTTGACCGCCTCAGCCATGGTCATCTTGGTCCAGTTGCCCATGTCGATCTCCTTGCCTTGATAGGTGATCTTGGTGGAGCCGCAGATCTTTTCTGCCAGCATGGTGTTCATTTCGATGACCAGATCCATCATGCCCTTGTAGTCGGTGTATGCCTGATACAGCTCGATGGTGGTGAATTCGGGGTTGTGCTTGGTGTCCATGCCCTCGTTGCGGAAGATGCGTCCCACCTCGTAGACCTTGTCGAAGCCGCCCACGATCAATCTCTTTAAGTACAGCTCGGTCTCGATGCGCAGGTACATATCCATGTCCAGCGTGTTGTGGTGGGTCTTGAAGGGACGGGCGGAGGCGCCGATCTCAAAGGGCGTAAGGATGGGGGTATCCACCTCGAGGAAGCCCTTGTTATCCAGATAATTTCGGATCTCGCGCAGGATGAGAGAGCGCTTGACGAAGGTGTCCTTGACCTCGGGATTGACGATGAGGTCCACGTATCTCTGTCTGTAGCGCAGGTCCTGATTGGTCAGCCCGTGGAACTTTTCGGGCAGGGGCAGCAGCGACTTGGCAAGCAGGGTCAGAGAGGTGGCGTGCACCGAGATCTCACCGGTCTTGGTGCGGAAGACGAAGCCCTCCACGCCGATGATGTCACCGATGTCCCACTTTTTGAAATCCTCCCTGTAGACCTCCTCGCCCACGTCGTCACGCTTGACGTACACCTGCATGGTGCCGGTGTTGTCCATGACGTGTGCAAAGGACGCCTTGCCCATGATGCGACGGCTCATGATACGGCCGGCGATGCGCACGGTGCGGGGCTCTGCCTCGTCCGAGAAGCTTGCGCTGATCTCGGCGGCATAGGCGTCAACGGGGTAGCTTGTCAGGGTAAAGGGGTCCTTGCCTGCCTCCACCAGTGCCTGCAGCTTGTCGCGGCGGACCTGAAGAATCTCGGAAAGGGGCGTTTCGTTTGTCATATTTTCGTTAGCCATAATAACCTCTTGAGAATTAAGAATTCAGAATGAAGAATGAAGAATTGCGGAGGTTTTTCGCCCGGAGGCGAAAAACGATTGAATCCGGAAAGTGGCACTAAAAACCGTAATTCTACATTCTGCATTCTTCACGATTCATAGATTTACGCGCGGGAGATTTCGAGAATTTCAAGCTCCAGAACGCCTGAGGGGGTGTCTGCCTTGACAGTGTCGCCCACCTTGGCGCCCACCAGTGCGTTGCCGATGGGGGAATGGTCGGAGATCTTGCGGGCAAGGGGATTTGCCTCGATGGAGCTGACGATGGAGTATTCGATCTCCATGTCGCGGGTTTTGTTGTAAACGCGCACCTTGGCGCCGATGCCGGCTGCGTCGGTGTGGATCTCGTCGTCGCTGATGATGCGGATGTTCTTCAGCATCTCCTCCAGCTCGAGAATACGCGCCTCTACCTTTGCCTGCTCGGTCTTTGCTTCGTCGTATTCGCTGTTTTCGGAAAGGTCACCGAAGGACAGTGCCACGCGGATGGCTTCGGTCACTTCCTTACGCTTGACCGTTTTTAAGTATTCCAGCTCGTCGGTTAATTTTTTCAGACCTTCTTCGGTCACGGTTAAGATCTTTTCCATTTTAAACTCCTTATAAATAATTAAGAATTAAGAATTATGAATTAAGAATTAAAAATTAAAAATTAAAAATTGAGGTGGTTTTTCGCAGAGCGAAAAATGATTCAATTAAAAATTAGAATTAAGAATTAAGAATTATGAATTGCGGAAGCTTTTTTGCCCTTCGGGTAAAAAAGCAACCGAAATTCTGCATTCTGCATTCATCATTCTGCATTATTCCAAAGCGTTTGCACTGCTTTTTGCAGCTGCGGATCGTTTTCGTAATCCGCGTGAGCGAAGTCGGTCAGCGTTTCGGGGCATTTGACCTCAATATCGGGCTTCAGACCCACGCCGTCGTAGTTCTTCGTCTTGGGGGAGTAGTATTTGTCGGTGGTGAATTTCAGCGCCGAGCCATC
>SVRH01000077.1 GCA_015064925.1 Oscillospiraceae bacterium
ATGGTGCCCGAAAACGAAGCGTGGGGCGTGGATACCGAGACCTTCAGCCTGCAGATGATCGACTTCGATTTCTGCGATTTCGGCGGAGCGGGTATTTTCCAGCTGATCCCCGGCACTTCCCAGTATCACGCACTGCTTTCCGCATACGGCAATCTGATCTGTTCCAACCCCGGTGGTTGTGTCAAGATCATCAACTGCAACGAAGCAAGCGCGTAAAAGCATTTCATTCGGGGGGCAGTTTGCCCCCCCTTTCAGGAGGGTCGATATGATAATTAAAGACGTTTTTGACAGGATCTGTCTTGTCAGTCCCGTTCCGGAAGCCGTCTTTCGTTTGCATTTGGATAGTACGGTGAGGGATCTTACCGTTCGTTACGGCGAAAAATACACCGCAGCTCCGCAGGACGAGATCCCCCTGCGCCAAGAATATGAAAACGCGCTTTACATGGGGATCCTTGCTCGCATCACAGGTAAAAACGAGCATGAGGATGCCTATTACGGATTGGCAAACGGTGCTTACTACCGCGTGTGGCACGAGCTGGAGCGGAAACGAAGAAGAGAGGAGAAGGGTGACGATGTATAAAAGCAGTATTACTGTAACGGAGCTGGCAGAGGAGGTCCTGCAGTCGGTCAATTGTGTCCCCGCGATCCCGGGACGGGTGGTGGCGCGCTATTTGCATGAGCTGCAGCAGCGGTTGTACGTGCAGGTGCTGCGTCCTCTGCGGCAGATTGGACTTGCTCTTTTAACAAAGGGAGATATGAAGTACTTTACCATGCAAGCCATCCTGCCCGAGGATGGCGAAGACAGCGTGTGTATTGACGATCTGCACACGGTGCTTGTGCAGGGAGAAAGAGTGTTTTGTGCTGATCCGGAGCGCTTTTATGCTATGTCAGTTCCCGTGTATACCCATATGGCGGATCAGGTCTATCTTAGAAACGTAACATCCAATAGTGTAAGTGTACTCTATTTGGCACGTCCTGCTCCCATTACTTACACAGAAGAGCAGGGATATGGCGGCAGCATTTGTATGCCGAACGGATACGTTACTCTTTTAAAGGCGGGACTGCACGCCGCGCTTTGCCGTCACATCGGAGACGATGACGGTTATCACAGATATGCAGCCGAATACAATGATCTGCTTGCCGATCTGAAGAAGCGTTACCCGGTAGAAGGGGGCACTGACGCATGAGTAAGGAGCTTGTGATGAGCAAGTACAGTGTCAAGCGAAATATTGAGAGAAAAAAAGGAGCGTTTGGCGGTCTTGCGCCTTTGGCTGCTGCCAACGTAAACGGGCTGCACAAAGCAAGCAACGTGGACACAAGCGAGCTGCCCGTTCTGAAGGGGCACCACGGCTTTTCCGACTGCTCGGTCAGCACAAGCGGAGCTGTTATGCAGTATATGCTATTGTCGGTGAACGATAAAATGTATCTGATCGTCTATGACGGTGCTTATTTGCAGCTGTATCTGATCAATCCGGATGGCGGGTATAAATTTGTGTTCAGATTTGCGACCGACACGATGACGGAGGCAGAGGCAAGGGAAAAGGTAAAATGCGCAGTTGGCTGCGGCTTCGATTACGGTGATAACCGCGGCAGGCGTGTGATCATTTATCCGCTCGGATATTCAGCAACGGTCAACGAGGAAACAGGTGAGCTGGAGGGCTTTCTGAATTTGGACAACTACTGTGATTTCAATCTGTTTTTGTCTGCCACCCTGCATCAGAAGCGCATTTTCGGCACAGACGGACAAAAGATCTATGCCTCCAAGGTCGAGAGCGTGGTAGAGTTTTTGCCTTCGAGCAGTAAGATCGCAGAAGACGATCCCTGGGCAGGCACGGTCCATCATGACGGAATGTCGGTGCTGCCGATTCTTGGGGTGATCTCTTACGGTGGGTACGTTTACTATTTCTGTCGCCACTCGTTTGGCAGAGTATGGGGCGCAGGAAATCCGTTTCGCACCGAGCAGCTGCACATGGTGGGTACGGTGGACTTTGCCAGTGTGCGGGTTCTTGACGGCAAGCTGTATTTTCTTTCCGAAAAGGGATTGATGGCGTATGACGGGCAAAAGCTTGTCTGTCTGTCGGATGCACTCGGCATTGAACACTTTACAAGCGGCATTGCTGCGGTGTTTGGGGATCAGTATTATCTGGTGCCCGACCGAGAAACCGACACAGAGGTGATCTATACGTACAGTCCCAAAAGCGACAGCTGGGGAAGCCTGCCCTTTTCAAAGGGAAGGGTTTGCGATATGGCATCCACAGCGGACAGTTTGTATGTGCTCAGCCGTTTGGAGAACGGTCTATATGCCGTTTCAAAAACAGAAGCGGACTATCCCGGCTACAGTCTGGAGACGGTGCCCATGGAGGTTGGCTCCATGGCGTCCGACCGTCCCATGGGCGTTCGGCTTCGTGCGGACTTTTCGCCTGCATCCTATTTGACTGCACATTTGTTGGTGCATTGCAACGGAAGTACAGAGCGATATTTGCTGTTTGAGAACGCTTCAGGCGACGGCATACGGATACTCAGTAAACGGCTTGGCAATTTGTCGGGGGTTGCCTTTTCCCTGGCACTTACGGTCAAGGGAGATGTATCGCTCATGGACTATGAGATCTTGTTTGTTAAGGGGGATGGTCCGGATGAGCTTTGATGACGAAAGGATCGATCGGCTGGAGCGTACAGTGGAAAAACTGCAGGCTGACCTTCGACGATGTGTAGAGTATCCAGTGCAAGCGTTCTACCCATATTTTCCGCAGACCGTCCTTGGCGATAAGGGACTCAGCCTCACTCTTTCCGAAAAGATGCTTACCGTTTGGAAAAACGGAACCGTCGTTGGCAGTATTCTTTTGAACTGAGGTGAAGCAATGACACAGTATGACGTGGTACTTATCATTTTTTCACTGTTTGCCTTTGTAATCTCGGTCAGTAAGGTGACCGGTGGCATCACCCGCGCCATCAGTCGCCTGGAAAGCTCCGTGGAGCAGCTGGGAAGCGCACTTTCTGAGCTAAAAAGCACGCTGGTGGGCTTCCGCGAGGGGAACGCCAGAACACACACAGAGCTGTTTGAACGCATTGAGGCACTGGAATGTCGGGTGGTGAGACTGGAAACGAGAGAGGAGAGATGCTGTGAGATATGACGAAGCGATATGTAAAGTGACGCTTCCCATTCTTCAAAGGGGGGATCGGGGAGACGCAGTGCGCAGCCTGCAGCTGCTATTGATCGGAAACGGATACTCCTGCGGATATAAAGCGGAGGACGGGGTCTTCGGAAGGGATACAGAAGGGGCGTTGCGCGCCTTTCAAAAGGAAAAAGACCTGCCGATTTCCGGCAGGGCAGACGGCGAAAGCTGGAGAAATCTCTTGCTATTATCGGGATACGAGGAGGTGATCGCAACATGTCGGTACTGAAAAAGTTCACCAGCCGCAAGTTTCTTTGCTGCTTGGCGGGGGCTGCCATCGGTCTGATCTCCATGCTCTTTTTGGAGGGCACGCTGACCGATCTTGGCGGCTGTCTTGCGGCGGTGGCATCGCTTGTCAGCTATATCCGCACCGAAGGAGAAGTGGACAAGGCAAGGCTGAAATAAACGAAAAAGGAAGCTGCCATGCAGCTTCCTTCTTTTCATTTTGCTTTTTTGCGGTACCGCTGCACCAGCACGTAGCAGGCGATGAGCACCGCCGTTGTCGCGGCGATGACCGCGTACATTGTCGGTACGGAAACAAGACTGTCGCCAAAGTAGAAATGGCAGTCTACCACCTCTTTCAGCGAGGCTTCTGATTCGACGGGCAGATTCATTTCGGAAATGATGGGGCAGAGGGTGTGGTTGCGCATGAGCACGGTACCGTAGGTGCCGGGCAGGAAGGAGATCACCTTCTGCAGTCCGTCGTTAAACTGCGAGATGGGCATATAGGCACCGCAGATGAAGCCGTATACTGAGCTGACAACGGTTCCCACCGCCGAGATCTGTCCTTGGGAGGACAGAAAATAGTTGACAAGGGAGGACAGCGCCACCCCGAACATGACGAGTAAAAAGACGTCGGCAACGATCAGAAGCAGATCGGGGATCGAGTAGAACCAGCCGCCGATGCCGATATACAGAAGGCATCCAAGGGTTGCCGCAAGGCAGATGGCAAGTGTCACGATCACGGTGGAAAGGTAGTAGGCAAGCGCCATCACCGAGCGCTTCACGGGGGTAACGGCAAAGTCGTCCGCTGCACCGGTCACCTTATCCTGCACCATGAGCATATTGGAGCAGAAGGCGATGGTGACGGTACAGACCGCCAGCAGTGAGGAGAACAGCTGTCCGCCCACCAGTGCATCCAGTAGGGTGTCGGAGACCTTTGTTTCGCCAAGTCCCATGGCAAAGCTGTCTCTGTAAACGTCGGCAAGGAAGGTGGCGTACAGCACCAGCAGGATCAGCGGTGTGATCAGCGAGGTAAAGAA
Organism: Oscillospiraceae bacterium; assembly: GCA_015064925.1. Lineage (GTDB taxonomy): Bacteria > Bacillota > Clostridia > Oscillospirales > CAG-272 > SIG655. Next base: position 4,436 of record SVRH01000077.1, read on the forward strand.
CATTCCCTTATCGCGGAAAAAGAGACGGATATTGCGGCGTATGAGCGCAAAAAGTGTTTTCATTGCTCCTCACCTCCCGGCTTCTTTCCGGTCACCGTCAAAAAGACGTCGTCCATCTTTCCCTTGGTGATCTCGTAGTCGGTAAACAGCGAAGGATGCTTGAGGATCAGCTCGGTGGCAGCCTTGGTATCGGGCACCGAAAGCGCGATGCCGCCTGCGATCCTCGTGATGGGAAGTCCAAGCTCAGCTGCCTGTTCCTCGCATACTCCGTAGAGACTGATGCGGTCGTTGGCATAGGCGTTTTTAAGTTCGATCGGCGTACCCTGTGCCACCACGCTGCCGCTGTCCAGAATGACCACGTAGTCGGCGTCCGCCGCCTCCTCCATGTAGTGGGTGGTGAGGAACACGGTCATGTTCTTTTCGCGCTGCAGGGTGGCGATGACCTGCCATAGCAGGTGTCTTGTCTGGGGATCAAGGCCTGTGGTGGGCTCGTCCAGGATCAGGATCTTCGGCTGATGCAGCAGCGCCCTTGCAATATCGATGCGGCGCTTCTGACCGCCCGATAGCTTACCGAGGGTGCGTTTTTTCAGATCCTTAAAGTCCAGCAGCTCCGAAAGCTCGTTGTAGCGATCCTCGAATGCCTGGCCCACGATGCCGTACAGTGCCGCGCGGGAGCGCAGATTTTCGTAAACCGAAAGGGAAGCGTCCAGCACCGAATTTTGAAACACGATGCCGAGGATCGCGTGCACCGAATCGGGATCCCGTTCGGGGTCCTTTCCGTCGATCAGAATGGAGCCGCTGTCCTTTTGCAGTCTTCCGCAGATCATTTTGATGGTGGTGCTTTTACCCGCGCCGTTGACGCCCAAAAAGGCAAAGAGGGAGCCCTCCTTGACGCAGAGCGAAAGCGCGTTGACGGCGTGGACCTCTCCGAAGGATTTGTGCAGATCGTTGATCTGGATGGCGTTATTCATGAATCAAAACGCCACCTTTGCGGTCACGGGCAGATGGTCTGCCGCAACGACTGCGGGAATGGAGACTTCCTCCACCGTTAATTCGGGAGAAACGAAGATGTAGTCGATCTTGATGTCGGGCTTGTCGGTGGGGAAGGTGAAGTTGCATTCACCCTTAAAGAAATTGTCGGTGTCGGTCAGCACTGCACGGATGGGATCGAGGATGGGGCTGTCGGGGGTGAGATTGAAGTCGCCCATGAGCACCACGGGATAGGGGGACTTTTCCACCGCTTCCAGCACCGTCTTAACGCAAAGCTCCGCTTCGTCGGGCTGCAGACCGAAGTGGATGCCGAGCAGGGTCACCTTTTTGCCGTCGATCTCGGTCACTGCCTTGGCAAGGCAACGGTCCTCGTAGTAGCCCTTGTAAAGACGGGGTGCCTTGGGCACGGGGACTACCTCTGTTTCGGTCATGGGATTGCGGGAAAGCAGCGCATTTCCGTAGGGACCGTGACCGGTAATATCAATGGCAGGTGCGAAGAATGCGTGGTAGCCGAGGATCTTTGCGATCTCCTCCGCCTGACCCACAAAATCCTTACCTTCGCCCTTGCCGTATACTTCGTTCAGCACCACAAGATCGGCATTTTCATCGGCAATGGTCTTTGCCATGTGGGCAAGATCAATGACCCCTTTGGTAAAATGTCTTCCGTGTTGAATGTTAAAGGACATACATTTCATAGTATTCATTCCTCCAAAAGCAAGTTTATTTAACGATATGGTAGCACAGAATGACGGAAATTGCAAGACAAAGCCGCAACTTTTTGCAAAAAGAGAGGTTCGTTATTATGCACAAAACATTGCCTTGGATTTTGTTTTTTTGCACATTGACAAAAAATAATTTGTATGGTATTATTATATCGAAGGAGGAAAATGTTAACAAACATAACACAAAATCAAATAATAAAATGGAGGAAACAACCATGACACGAACCCTGACCCACCGACGCTTGCGCCCTTGGATCGCCTTTGTGCTGTCAGCGATACTGCTTATACAGTCAACACTGATCCTTTCCTTCCATGTAAGCGCCGAAAATGAAAGCATCGAAGAGCCTACCATCGTAGCGGTGGATCCTGCATTACAAGACGAATTAATTTTGCTTACCCAAAAAGGAATTTGGTTAAGAGATGGCTTTATAAATACACATGCCATATATACAGCACCGGATGCAGACAATTTGTATGCATGGAGAAATGCGACACGATTAAACGGTGCAGAGTCTACTTTGTATGATTTTGACCGATTTGGAGAAGACTGTGATTTTTCGCAATTCACCGGTGACAAATCGATTCGGCAAAAAGAGTTTTTGGTCAGTACAGGATTGTTTCCGCAACGAACCGATATTATAATATCGGATGGAACCAACACCGCTCTTCAAAATGCATTTTTCCTTTTTTCCATGGAAGACGGTGTAACACAATCCGATATAGAGTCGGTATGGCTTGCCTATTTTGCTGATGCGGATATGGATAAGTGGATGCTTCCTTTTGGAGAGTGTGTTTCCTATGAGGGAAAAACCTATCTTAGTTCTACTCCTACACAGTATAATAAACTGGACGGAATAGATTTATCAAAAGCGACATTTAGTTTCTATGACGGTGAAAATGCAGTTCTTTCTATAGAAGTTTCAGATCCTTACGGAAATGTTCAAGATGAAACGGTTCGTTTTGAGAAGAAGGATAGTGGATGGCGAATTTCGGGTGGAACACTGCTGGATGCCAGTGATTCGACTGCCCAAACCGGTGACGATTCTGTTTTCTCTGTGATCGCAGTTTCGGTATCCGTCCTCGCCCTCGGCGCGGTAGCGTACCGCAGAAAGCGCACGATATAATTCAATCAATCCAACACTGTTTTACCGCCCGACAACTACCGCAATTTATAGGGATACAAGTACGTAAGAGAGGTGAATTATATGAAAAAAATGAAAGTATTGAAAATGGTCGGCATATTGATAGCAATTGTCATGCTAATTTCTTCTTTTTCTATGGTTGGATACGCTGAAAAAGAAAGTGATACCGATATTTTGTGGGAAAAGAAATGGGAATTTGATCATGAATACAATAGTGATTTTAATTATACTGCAATACGTGTACGTTTTTATCACATGTTGTATATGGACGTGAACTTGGAGGCTCTTTACACTGCAACCGGTGATATTTATGATTTTACTTTTCCGGAGTGGGAATCTTTTTTGGAATCCAATGAGTGGGATTTTGAACGTGAAGGATATGGGGATTGCATTCCCATCATGTATTGGATGGTCAGAAAATTGAATATATCCAAAGAAAAATTTGTGGAAGTAAACAACCGAATGAAGGAAGATCCGTATTCTGTCTGCACGGTTTTGGTGGAAAAGCACGGCTTTGACAAAGAAAAAGTCGCCGAGTGGTTTGATGACTACTATAATAAAAGCCGGTTGAAACGCAGTGTTTATGAGGATTTTATGATTGAAGCTTTATATTTGGAGGATTCTGACGAAGCAATCAATTTGTTAGTACCGAAGGGGTGGTTTTTTTTAGATGGCAAGGAAACCATGCTAATTGGTCGTACTATCGATGAAATAATTGCAATGGGAGTTGATATTGATTCAAATCAATTTCGATATTATATAAAGTATCTACAGGAAAAAATGCGTACTGAGCCTGATCCTGATGCTTATCAACATATTAAAAGATGGTTGAAAGAGATTGAGAATGATCTTAACGCCCCGCCCGCCCAAACCGGCGACGCTGCCGTCGTTTCCGTGATCGCTGTTTGCGTTACCACCCTCGCCCTTAGCGCGGTAACGTACCGCAGAAAGCGCACGATCTAAATAAGAAAAATCCCCACCGAATGCCAAACGGCAATCGGTGGGGATGATTTTTATGGGTTATGGAATTACAGCTTTACAAGAGAAGCGGCAGCGATGCTCTGACCAACTCTTCTTGCCATTTCATCGGGCAGCTCTACGTTGACACCGAGAGTGGGGTAGTCGGCAGCCAGAGTGTCCTTGCAGGTCTGAACCAGAAGGTCGCCGCCCTTACCGGATGTAACGCGGCCCAGCAGCAGCAGGTGCTTGATCTCATAGAAGTGAGCGTAAGTACCGATGGCGTGTGCCAGGTAAGCACCGATGGAAGCAAATACGTTCAGTGCGTTTTCGTCGCCTGCGTTCGCCAGCTTCTGAACTACCTTCAGCTTTTCAGCGGGGGTCAGGTTTTCGTCAAGAGTGATGCCGGCTCTGGGAGCCAGACGGATGACAGCGTCCTGAGACAGGTAATCGGAGCCAACGCCCTTGTCGCCGGACCAGGAGTTGTAAGCTGCATCGGGGTTCATGTCGATGGGAGCGAATGCCAGCTCGTTGAGCATACCGGTGATGTTGCCGGAAGCGTCCACGTAACCGACTGCCTCGGAGGTACCCATTGCCAGACCCATCACGCGGGGTTCCTTCAGATCCATTGCACCGGCAAGTGCGGAAACGTCACCGTCGTTGGCAACCTCGAAGGGAATGTCAGCGCCGAGCTGCGCACAAGCATTCTTGTAGATATCCTTCACCTTTGCTTCGAAGTCTTCGGGACCAACTGCGAGGAAGAGGGAAGCGAGCATGGTGCGGTTGTTTACGTAAATACCTGCGGAGGAGATACCGATGGCATCCACTCTTTCCATCTTTTCGGCAGCCTTGCGCATTGCCATCACGATGTTGGACAGGTGGTAGTCGGGATCGCTGTTGACCTTAGGCAGCCATACGATCTCTTCGGAGTAGATAACCTCGCCGTTGACCACAGCGGAAACCTTCATATCGGATCCGCCGGCGTCAAAGCCGATACGGCAACCGTCGGTGTAGCCGCCCACAGACTTGGGAGAAGACTTGGGCTCGGGCTTCTCGGCGTAGGGAATATTGGTGATAGAGAATTCGTTTTCGTAAACGTCAGACATAGTCTTCACGTCAAAGTGCTGCTGACCGCCGCGAACGTACAGAGCTGCCACCTTTTCGAAGACGGTGGAGTTACCGCAGATCACAACACGGTATCCGCCTGCTGCCCACAGCATGAACTTCACGATACGTTCCACGTAACGGCAGTCCTCCTCCAGCATTTCGGGTGTGCCGTAGATCTTGGTGTCGTATACGCTTACGTTGTCGTTTTC
>SVRH01000078.1 GCA_015064925.1 Oscillospiraceae bacterium
ACGGCTTTGAACGCAAGGGCTTTACCGTGGTCGAATGGGGCGGAAGTATCATAGAATAACGGCTTGTCAAGGAAAATCAATCTCAATTCTTGAAAGGAGAACCGACTATGAAAAAGATGCTTTGCTTGCTTATGGCACTGATCATGTGCGCTTCGCTTTTTGCCGCCTGCGGCGGGGAGAAGGAGAAATCAAGCGGTCCTGTCTATAACTTTATAGATGAACCGGATATTTCGGGTATTCCTTTGGATGAATTTACGGTTGTGGCAAACGGTGTAACACATGGTAGTACGTTTGCTGCAACGGTGGATGAAGAACAACGACATATATACGGTGAATGGGTTAATATTTGTGATGATACGGGTTCACTGAGGTTCGGAGATGTTTGTTTGGGTGATCAATTGAAGATTATTCCAAAGAGCATTGAAGCAACCACTCCGATTACTATTCACACTGAAGAATTTGAAATATTGTATCATAATGATCAGTATAGTTATACTACCCAATCGGGAAATCCCGCGGTTAGAAATGAAGGACTTGGATGTGAAGCGTTTTCAATTATACCGCATAAAGAAATGGAATTGCTGGGTGAAATGCCGTCTTATGAGGATATTCGCGATCTGTCATTTAAATATGATTGTGTAGACGTAAGAGGTACATATACTTTTCGAGTGTTTGATATAAAGGATGGTGTGTATTATTTAAATATTGCGGAGTTTCAACAGTCGTATGTTTATAGTGTTTTGATCGATCCTCAAATACCGTTGAAAGTGGGGGATTTTGTTCGTGTCAAATTCTCTTGCTATTATAATAGATCGGGAGGAGGGAGAGTTTTTCATTCCGAAAACATAACGGATATGAAGCTTCTGACCGAAAATGAAATCTGGGAACTGTATGTGGATATAAACTTACACAGTAATATGACTGTTGACAAACCCGTCATCTACCTCTATCCCGAAGAGGATACCGAATGCTCGGTGAAGGTAACTCTGCAAAACGGAAAACTGACCTGTACTTATCCCGAACATGGTACCGAGGGATGGCAGAATTTCGTCGCCCGTCCCGACGGAACGCTGATCTTCCCCGACGGAAAGCAGTATTACTGTCTGTATTGGGAAGGAAAGAGCCGGATTGATGCCGATTTCAGCAAAGGTACCTGCGTGAAGGGAAGCGAAACGGCAGCATTTCTTGAAAAGGCACTTGTCGAAATGGGTTTAAGTGAACGAGAAGCCAATGAGTTTATTATTTACTGGCTGCCCATTCTGCAGGAAAATCCCTACAATTTGATCTCCTTCCAGACCGAAGCCTACACTTCGGTGGCAGAACTGGAAATTACCCCCACACCCGACAGCCTTTTGCGGGTATACATGACCGCAAAGCCCATGGATCACTACGAAGAGATCGAGCCGCAGACCTTTGACGGCTTTGAACGCAAGGGCTTTACCGTGGTCGAATGGGGCGGAAGTATCATAGAATAACGGCTTGTCAAGGAAAATCAATCTCAATTCTTGAAAGGAGAACCGACTATGAAAAAGATGCTTTGCTTATTTTTGGCGCTGATCATGTGCGCTTTGCTTTTTGCCGCCTGCGGCGGGGAGAAAGAGAAAGAACCCGAAGGGGATAATGAAAACGTCAAAAATGAAGATAACGAAATGGATGATGACGAAATCCAAGATGATGAAGCTGATACGGAAACCGTTATAGAGAAAGGCGGATACGTATACGGTGAAATTATCGATAAGGTTGATTCGGATATATTGGTGTTAACCCCCTATTCGCCGGGTATGATCACAAAGTGGGGCGAAACGGTGCATATCGTTACCGAAGAGGCGGACAAATGGAAGATCGGCGATGAAATCGAAGTGGAATTCACAAAAGCTGAGCGTCCGTACGATAAGTCAAAGTGTGTAAGGATTATTGCCGACAGAACATACCGACTTGCACTTGACGCAAAACCCGTGATCTACCTCTATCCCGAGGAGGATACCGAGTGTTCGGTGAAGGTATCGCTTGCGGGAAAATTGACCTGCACGTATCCCGAGCACGGCGAGAACGGCTGGCAGAATTTCGTTGCCCGTCCCGACGGAACGCTGATCTTCCCCGACGGCAAGCAGTATTACGCGCTGTATTGGGAGGGTGTGACCGCTGCCGAGTGGGATTTTTCCAAGGGCTTTTGTGTGCGGGGAGAGGATACCGCAGCCTTTTTAGAATGGGCGCTTGCCGAACAGGGACTGAGCGCAAGAGAGGCAAACGAGTTTATCATTTACTGGCTGCCTATTATGCAGGAAAATCCTTACAATGTGATCTCTTTCCAAACCAAGGCTTATACCGATGCCGCCAATCTGGAGATCTATCCTTGCCCCGATAGCCTACTTCGTGTGTTTATGGCGTTTTATGCATCTGACACCGAGGTGGAGATTGCTCCGCAGACCTTCAAGGGCTTTGAACGTAAGGGCTTTACCGTGGTCGAATGGGGCGGAAGTATCATAGAATAACGGCTTGTCAAGGAAAACCAATCTCAATTCTTGAAAGGAGAACCGACTATGAAAAAGATGCTTTGCTTGCTTATGGCACTGATCATGTGCGCTTCGCTCTTTGCCGCCTGCGGCGGGGAGAAGGAAAAAGAGTCCGACAGCGACTCCGATTCGGAAAAGAATATGGAATCCAACGTTAGCGATGATGCGAATACGGAGAAGGATAAGGATCCTTCTTCCCTTACGGTTAAACTGATAGAAAAAGACGGCGTTGTGTATTTTGAAAACACAGATGCTGTCCCTGAAATTGTCCTAACGGGGGAAACCGATATAGTGGTAGAGGACGCACAGTTTTATGAGAAGCTTGTGAATGCAATCGACGGAAAATCCATTGTGAAGGATGTTTGCAATTGTAAAGCGATCTATATTGTTCGAATGGGGGGATATACGGTAGAATTGCATGGACACAGTATCGCTTTGTACGCCGGCAACAGCACCCTGATGCCTGATTTGATCGGTACCATCGATGATTGCACCAAAGAAGAAATGAATGAATTGTTAGCGATTTTGAGTGCGCTTATCGGCGAAAAACAAACCTAAATTTAAGAGTATTTATGGCATATTATCCCACAGTTACCATGGTGGAGATCGAGCCTCAAGTCTTCGATGGCTTTGAACGCAAGGGCTTTACCGTCATCGAATGGGGCGGAAGCGTGCTTGAATAAAAAAGGAAAATGCCTGCGGCTTGCCGCAGGCATTTTTTGCGTTATTTTGCTTTGGGGAACACGGTCAGTCGTACCTTGGAGCAGGCGTAGGGAACGAGGGTGATGGTCTCTTCTTCTCCAAGTCCGTTTTCCCTTATAAATTCATTGGTGGGAAGGGGCGGGGTGAAGAGGAAATCTCCCTTCTTGGTCTCCATGTTCCAGGGTCTTTCGTACAGATTGTGCACCGCACGGATGGTCTTTTGACGCAGCAGCGTCCAGTTCTTGACCTCTTTTGCTTTGACGGTCACTGTCATGGGCGCGCTTTCGATGGACCAGGGTCTGTCGCTCATGGCGTGACGGGCAAGGATCATTTCTCCCTCTGCAAGAGCGTAGTTCCATTTCTTGTCCGGATAGATATTGTAGGCGGGGAATGCCCTCGTGCTCTTGTCGTCGGTCTTGTCGATCTGACGCTCACCCTTCATACCGTAGGTGAAGAGCAGGGGACCGCGCTCCACGAACACGCCGTTTTTGCCGTATTCCACCGCGCGAAGCTCGGAGGGCAGATGCAATTCGACGGTGTCACCGTCATGGTAGATCCGATCGATGGCGGTAAAGCCGTTTTTAACGGTAAAGTCTGTCTTTTCGCCGTTGACTGTGATCTCGGGGGCGCTGCACCATGCGGGAATGCGCAGACCGAAATTCAGCTTGCGCGCTTTATCGGTACGGAATACGAAGCGCACGGTGTCCTCAAAGGGATAATCGGTGTGTTGCTCAATGGTCATGCCGCCAAACTTCACACTGCTTTCTCCGTAGAAGACCGCCGACAGGGAACGTCCCTTTTTCATGTACATTCTGCCGCAGTAGATGGGAAAGAAGCGGTTGACGTTGCCCGCGCAGCATTCGGTGCCGGGGTTGGGGCGGTAGGACATCCAGCGGTCGCCCTTGAAAAAGTCGCTGTGGTTGGAATGCTTGTCCATCACCAGCTGGTTGACGCAGGAGAAGTACTGCAGGGCTTTAAAATCCTCGGTGACCGAGCCGATGCCCGCGTTGAGCACACAGCGCTCGATCTTGTCGGCGTATTCGCCCTTGCCGGTTGCCATGAGCACGTAGCCCAGCGCCCAGGTATAGTCGGCAATGTCGCAGGTCTCGTGGGTCTGCATCACGTCGTTGTCAAGAAGGAACTCGTTGGAGCAGTGCAGACCGTCGGGCAGCATCTGATAGCGGTCGATCTTTTTGTATGCCTTGAGGGTAGGGCGCAGATATTCCTTCTTGCCGGTGCATATATAAAGGATGGCGCCCAGCTTTGCGTATTCGTTGTAGGTTACGCCGTGGGCGTATGCCTTTTTGTTGGAAAGGTGCGCTCTGGTGCAGTTGTCATCGGTACACCACTCGTTGTAATCGGCATAGCTCTTCTCGGCAAGCGCCAGCAGCTTTTCGTTTCCGTTTTGCAGGTATGCCCACAGCATGATCTCCACGTTGATTACGTCGCGGTAGTAGCGGTAGTCCTGCGGGCAGTTTAAATAGTGCTCGGTGATGATCTCGGGAATGCGCCGATCTCCGGTTGCCTGATAGCGCGCCATGAGGGAGCGGAAGAACACCACGTGGGGCCAGCGGTTCCAGCCGTCCGACTCCTTTAGCTGCTTGGGGCCAAGGTATCCGTCGGGATCGCGGTGGGTAACGGTGTAAGTAAAGGATTTTTCGGCGTCGCTTCTCAGCTTGCGGTCGCGCAGCAGCTGACCCACTCTTTCCTTGCCGTCCAGCCAGTAGGCGGTCTGCTCGTATGCCCACCAACCGGGATTGCCGCTGTCGGTGGTATCCACGGCAAAGCGATCCCAGCCGATGCGGTCAAAGGGATAGCCCGCCACCTCCAAGTGACCGGTCAGACCTTCCTTCTGCAGCTGCAGATAGCGCTTCATCCATCCGCCGATGTGCAGACGGGAAAGGGAGAGCTCTTCCAGTTTTGCGTAGTTTTTCATGACGTTCACCTCGTAACAATGATGGGAAGAAAGTGTTCAAGGGCAGCATCCCAGCTTTCCCAGCAGTGGGAGCCCGCGGATTCGGCATAGCTGACGCTATATCCAAGGTCCCTTAAATGCTTGTACATACGGCGGCTCTGATCGAGGATAAAGTCGCTTTCGCCGCACCACATGGTGATGCGGGGCAGGGCAACGCCCTCCGTTTTACGCTGTTCGGCAAGGGCGAACACGTCCTCGCTTCCGCCGCGGGCTGCGGAAATATCTCCCAGAATGCTCTGCCACCAATCCTTGCCGCCAAGGAAGGAGCCTTCCGCCATCGTACAGATGTCAAAGGCGCCCGACAGACAGAGAACCGAGCTGTACTTCTCGGGGTGGCGAAGGGCCGCCTTCAGCGCACCGTAGCCTCCCATGGAAATACCGCCAATAAAGGTCTTTTCTCTTTCGGTGGGGAAATTTGCAAAGGTGCTTTGCAGTACGGCAGGCAATTCCTTTGTGATGAAGCTGAAATAGTGTCCGCAACCGGGGGTGTCGGTGTAGAAATAGCGGTCACCGTTTGGCATGATGACCATCAGTTTTTCTTTTTCGGCGTAGCGCTCGATGGACGAGCGGCGCATATAGATGCTTTCGTCGTCCGAAAGACCGTGCAAAAGGTAAAGAACGCCCTTCAATTCGGATTCGGGGCGGATGATATTGACGGCAATGTTTTTGCCAAGACAGGCGGATTCAAAACGAAGGGTGATAAAAGCCATAAAGACCCCCCGTTTGCGTTTTTTATTCCAGTATACTACACGATTTGGCAAAAAGCAAGCATATAAATTTGCAAATCTTTAAAAAGGTTCAAGATTTGTTCTTGAATTGTACACAATTTTATGTTATAATCACCTAGATTACACTGGGATAGGTGTTTATGACCCATCGCAATCGAGCTTTCACTTTCAAATAGGGAGGTTTACATATGAGCTTTTTAGAGAAGATTCAAAAATACGTAAAGGAAAACAAGACGCTTGTGCTGTCCGCAGCCGCAGCGGTGCTGGCGCTGATTCTGGTGACGGTGCTGATCTTCGTTGCCTGCAGCAACGAGGGAAGCAACAAAAAGCCGGACGCAGATACCGATCAGCCCGACGACCAGATCGGAACGGGAGAGGATGAAGGCAATACCGATCCCGATAGCGTGATCGGCTTTGCTCCCTCGGACGCCTATGATATTGAAGCATCTGCCGACAAGAGCGAGCTGGCGATCACCGTACCTCACGCCACAGACGTGCTGTTCCTCAACAAGCACGTGAAGGTGCGCGACGGCGTGACATGGACGCTGGCATCCGACATTGAATTTACCGGCAGCTCCACCATAAACAGTAAGGCGGTGCAGCTGGAGGAGGGAAAGAACACCTACTACGTTCTTTGCACCGACAATAGCGGCCTGTTTGAGATCTACACGCTGTCCATCTACCGTCGCAAGATGCTGACGGTCACCTTTGAAAATCTGACCGAAACGGTCAGTGTGGAGGAGGGACAGACCATCGCGAAGCCTCAGGGCATTCCCATGAAGACAGGCTACACCTTCTCACTTTGGAGATACGATTTTACCACCCCTGTGACCGAAAACCTCACTGTGATGGCAAGCTGGACGCCCAACATCTATACGATCACCTATGATGCCAATGGCGGCAAGGCACTGCCCAATCAGAAGGTGACCTACGCAGGTGAGGTGACGCTGGCAACCCCCATCCATGCCAATCCCTCTTACGTGTTCGTGGGCTGGAAAAACCAGTATGACGGCAAGACCGTGTCTGACGGTATCTGGGAGATCGCAGGCAATATCACGTTGGTTGCCGAATGGAGCCGCAATGCATTTACGGTCACACTGGACCCCGCTGAGGGTCAGCTGGAGACCACCACTATGGAGGGCTATGAGGGGGGCGAATATCAGCTGCCCGTGCCCAGCCGCTCGGGATATGAATTCCAGGGCTGGTACCTCAATGACACCAAGTATGAGCAGAGCGGTGTGTGGGACCGCAAGACCGACATTCTGCTGGTGGCGAAATGGAAGAAGTCCGATATGGGCGAGGTCATCTGCAAGCTCATCGGCAACAACGGCAAGACCCAGACCGTAACGCTGCAGATCGGCGACCGTCTGCCTGCTGCTACCAAGACCGGCTTTACCTTTGGCGGTTGGTTTGTGGATGACACCCTGCTGATCGCGGCGGATGTGATCACCGAAGAGCTGGTCAAGGAATACAGCACCGAAATGAAGAACATCACCTTCTACGCATGGTGGAAGGAAGAAGGTAAGCCCGGAGAGTTTGTATACGAGCTGGGCGGAGTTGAGTGTGTTGTGACCGGCTATAAGAGCGAAACACTCCCCCGTCCCGTGCTGCCCGAGTACATTTCCGGCAAGAAGGTCGTTGACAATATCGTAGACAAAAACGCCGGCATTTCTGTCTATCCCCAGCTGACGCTGACGGTGGACGATTCGGTGGTGCTCAGACCCACCTTCATTCTGCCCCGTCCCGAGTGCGGCAGAGATCTGATCTTCTCTACCGAATCGAATTGCATTTCGATCGATCCCGTGACCGGTGACATCCGCGCGCTGAAGATTGGCGTGGCAGTGGTGACCGTGACCAACAAGGACCAGAGATTTGGCGTTTATACAGCTACCTGCACCATTCACGTGCTGGGCAAGCTCAACAACAACCCCGGCATTTCCATTGACAATGCAGAGATCACTCTGGAGGAGGGCAAGCAGCACACTCCCGTGATCAATTTCATTCCCGAGCGACAGGGTGACAGCACCGAGCTGCTGTTTGCGGTCGATTCCGAGTGCGTGAAGGTGGAAAATGGTGTCATCATTGCCCTTAAGCCCGGTGATGCCATCATTACCGTGCAGAATCACAACGGAAAATACAAAGCTGAGATCAAGGTGAGTGTCACCGAGCGTCAGCCCAGTCCCGATGCGGGCATCACCCCCACCGAGGATGAGATCACCTTGGAGGAAGGACAGCAGGGCAAGATCGAAGCCACTGTCATTCCCGCATTCCCCGAGGATAGCACCGAGCTTATCTTCTCCACCGAGTCCGACTGCATCGAGCTTGGTGAGGACGGCAGCTTCACCGCTCTGAAGGAGGGCGTTGCCACCGTTAAGATCACCACCTCTGCGGGTCTGGAGGCCACTGTAACGGTGAACGTTACCGCGCGCAAGCCCGATCCCAACGCGGGTATTACCCCCGAAATGAATGAGATCACCTTGGAGGAAGGACAGCAGGGCAAGATCGAAGCCACTGTCATTCCCGCATTCCCCGAGGATAGCACCGAGCTTATCTTCTCCACCGAGTCCGACTGCATCGAGCTTGGTGAGGACGGCAGTTTCACCGCTCTGAAGGAGGGCGTTGCCACCGTTAAGATCACCACCGCAGCAGGACTGCAGGCAACTGTCACAATTACCGTTACCGCCAAGGCTCCTGTTGCCAACCCCGATGCGGGCATCACCCCCACCGAGGATGAGATCACCTTGGAGGAAGGAGCGCAGGGCAAGATCGAAGCCACTGTCATTCCCGCGTTCCCCGAGGACAGTACCGAGCTTATCTTCTCCACCGAGTCCGACTGCATTGAGCTTGGTGAGGACGGCAGCTTCACCGCTCTGAAGGAGGGCGTTGCCACCGTTAAGATCACCACCGCTGCAGGACTGCAGGCAACTGTCACAATTACCGTTACCGCCAAGGCTCCTGTTGCCAACCCCGATGCGGGCATCACCCCCACCGAGGATGAGATCACCTTGGAGGAAGGAGAGCAGGGCAAGATCGAAGCCACTGTCATTCCCGCATTCCCCGAGGATAGCACCGAGCTTATCT
>SVRH01000079.1 GCA_015064925.1 Oscillospiraceae bacterium
TGACCGGTGTGGATCTCATCATCGACGACACGCCCGAAGCCATCACCCTTTCCTGCTTCGACCCCGTTCGCCGCGAGATCGCAAGACTGACGCTGGAAAAGCTCATCACCGACGGCAGAATCCACCCCACCCGCATCGAGGAAATGGTGGAAAAATCCAAAAAAGAAGTGGAAACCTCGATCAAGCAGGCCGGCGAGCGTGCTATCTTCGAAACAGGCATCCACGGTATCAACAACGAGCTCGTCAAGATCCTCGGACGGCTGAAATACCGTACCAGCTACGGACAGAACGTGCTCAATCACTCCATTGAAGTATCTTACATCGCAGGCATCATTGCCGACGAGCTGGGCGTTGACGGAACGCTGGCAAGACGTGCGGGACTACTGCACGACATCGGTAAAGCGATGACCCAGGAGATCGAAGGATCTCACGTACAGATCGGTGTCGATCTGGCAAAGAAGTATAAGGAAAACAAAGATGTTCTCCACGCCATCGAGGCTCACCACAACGACGTGGAGCCCCGTACACTTGTGGCTCTCATCGTGCAGGCGGCTGACGCCATTTCGGCAGCCAGACCCGGCGCCCGCAGAGAAAACATCGAAAACTTCATCAAGCGTCTGCAGAAGCTGGAAGAAATTGCAAGCAGCTTCCCCGGCGTTGAAAAATCCTATGCGATCCAGGCCGGTCGCGAGGTGCGCGTCATGGTCAAGCCCGAAGAGGTTTCCGACGAGCGCATGATCCTCGTGGCAAGAGACATCGCCAAGAAGATCGAAGAGGAGCTGAAGTACCCCGGACAGATCAAGGTAAACATTATCCGCGAAAGCCGGGCTTCCGAATACGCAAAATAAGCTTGTCACTTGACAATCCATATATATTCATATACAGTTTGCCCGAAAGCAACTTCGAATCTTCGATTTATATATATGAGTATCCGGATGGCGGAATTGCCGATCAGTCGGCAATTCCGCTTTTACTTTTGAAAGGAAAACCTATGAATTTACTGATTTTAGGCGATGTGGTGGGCAAGCCCGCCACCGAAGGCTTTGGCAAGGCACTTTCCGCCTTCAAGGCGCAGCACAAGGTGGACGGCGTCATCGTCAACGGCGAAAACGCCTGCCTTGGCAGCGGAAACGGCATTTCCGTGGAGGCGGCAGAGCTGCTGTTTGCGGGCGGAGCGGACGTCATCACCGGCGGCAACCACTCCTTCCGCCAACGAAATATGCTTTCCTACCTCGACACCTGCCAAAGCATCATCCGTCCCGCCAATCTGCCCCCTGCCTCCCCCGGAAACGGCTACACCCTTGCCGATCTTGGCGGCAGACGCTTTCTTGTGATGAATCTGCTGGGACGGATCTATATGGACCCCTGCGACTGTCCCTTTGCCGCGGGGGATAAGATCTTAGAGCGAGAAAAGGGCAACTTCGATATTGCGGTGCTTGACGTCCACGCCGAGGCCACCAGCGAAAAATGGGCGATCGCCGACTACTTTTCGGACCGCGTGCAGATCATTTTCGGCACCCACACCCATGTGCCCACCGCCGACGAGCAGATTTTGCCTTCAGGCTGTGCCTATATCACCGATATCGGCATGTGCGGCCCCGTGCGCTCTGCCCTTGGGGTCAAGACCGAGATCATCACCGCCAGAATGCGCACCGCTATCCACGAGCGCTTCGAGCTGTCCGACAATCCCGTGCAGTACCAAGGTATCCTCGTCACGCTGAACGGCTTCGACAAGGTCACCGACATCAAGCGGGTTGTGTTTGAATAAAAATGGGGAAGGGAACTTTTATAAAAGTTCCCTTCCCCTACCCATCCCTCAAAATTTTAAAACAAAAGGAGCATTGTATACAATGCTCCTTTTTTAAGTTTTGGAAGGTTGCAAGGAAACTTTTTTCAAAAAGTTTCCTTGCGCGTTATCTCTCTTAATCTCTGATCATTTCCCTTACTCGCAGCTCGATGCCGAGGTTTTGCGAGAGGGCTCGGCAGGCATCGATATCGGCAGGGGAAAGGCTTTCGTCCACCACCGAGAAGACCACCTTCCCACAGTAGGGCTTTACTCTTACCGCAAAGTCAAGAATCGCGTCAAAGGCCGCCTCGCCGTAGCGCGAATGGCAAATGGCGTCGTAGCCCTTTGCCGTGGGGGCGTTCAGTGACACCGAAATGATATCCACCCTGCCCGCAAAGAGAGGGGTCACGTCCCTTTCCGCAATGAGATTTGCCTGACCGTTGGTGTTGAGTCTTATCACCGTCTCGGGGCGGTAATTTTTCACCGCTTCGGCAACGGTCAGCAGATCGTCAAGGCGCTCGGTGGGCTCTCCAAAGCCGCAGAACACGAGATTCTCATACTTTGCAAGATCTCTTGCCTTGATTTCGGCGATCACTTCCTCAACCGACGGTTCTCTTTCCAGCCACAGGTCACCGTAATGCTTTTCGCACTCGGTGCGCACGCAGAAATCGCAGCTGTTGGGGCAGCGATTGGTCAGATTGATATACAGGTTTTCACCCGATTCGTATACAACTGTCATGTTTTTACTCCATTTTGAACAGCCTTTTTGCATTTTCGGTGCTGATCTCTACAAATTCATCATAAGGCAGCTCCAGCACCTGTGCCACCGTCTTTGCGGTATAATGCAGATTCCCCGAATGGTTCATCTTGCCCCGCATGGGCACGGGAGAAAGGTAGGGGCAGTCGGTCTCAACGAGGATGCGGTCGTGGGGGATGGCGCGCGCCACCTCTCTGACCCGCTCGGCATTCTTGAAGGTCACGACACCCGAAAAGGAAATATACCAGCCACGCTTCAGGTACTGACTTGCCATCTCGATGCTGCCCGAATAGCTGTGCATCACCCCGATGACCTCGGGATAGCGGCTGATCATGTCAAAGGTGTCGCCGTGCGCCTCGCGGTCATGGATCACAACGGGCTTTCCAAGCTCCCTTGCCAGCTCCATCTGGGCGGCAAACCACTGCTTTTGCACCTCCCGCGGCATATCGTCCCAGTAATAGTCAAGGCCGATCTCACCGATGGCAACCGCCTTTTGGTGAGAAGCCAGCGTGCGCAGACGCTCCATGGCGCCCTGAAGCTCTCCGCATTTTCCGCAGTCGGAGGGGTGGATGCCCACCGCCGCCACGCAAAAGGGATATTTTTCGGCAAGCGCAAGACACTCCGCGGAGGTCTCGAGATTGGTGCCAGCATTCAGAATACAGGTCACGCCCTCGGCATGTGCCAGATCGGGCGTGACCTTGTTTTCTGTCAGTTGCGGATCGTTATAATGTGCGTGGGTATCAAACAGCCCCGCCATCAGCGAATGCGCTCTCCTTCGCGCACGCTCTCGTCAAGGAATACCACCTTCACGTCCTCTTCGCCGGAAGCAAGGATCATACCGCAGCTTTCCACACCGCACAGCACGGCGGGCTTCAGGTTGCAGATCAGTACCACCTTTTTACCGATCAGGTCTTCGGGCTTGTAGAACTTGGCAATGCCCGACACCACCTGACGCTGTTCATATCCAAGGCTTACCTGCAATTTAAGCAGCTTCTTTGCCTTCGGCACGGGCTCGGCGGAAAGGATCTTGGCGCAGCGCAGCTCCAGAGCCGCAAAGGCGGAAATGTCCACCTCGGGCATGGGCTCGGGCTTTTGTTTTGCCTTCTCTTCCGCTTCCTTCGCCTTGCGTTCTGCCTCTTGCTTTTCTTCGATTGCCTTTAGGAAGGCAGCCTCGTCGATACGGGCAAACAGCATGGTGGCTTCACCAACACTCTTGCCGGATTCCAGCGCACCGAAGGCTTCGATGGAAGCGTAATCGGTCTTGTCGGTACCGATCTGACCAAAAATCTTTTCGGCAGTTTCGGGAAGGAAGGGAGTCAGCAGTACCGCACCGATGCGGATGCACTCGGTCAGATTGTAAAGCACGGTACCAAGTCTTTCCTTCTTGTCGGGATCCTTGGCAAGTGCCCAAGGAGTGGTTTCATCGATATACTTGTTGGCACGGCGCAGCATTTCAAATACTTCCGCTTCTGCATCGGCAATATGATAGGTATCCATATTGCTCTTGAATTTCTCGATGGCGCTCATGCAGGTCGCCTTCAGATCGGCATCCAGCTCGGTTTCCTCAGCGGGGGTGGGAATCACGCCGTCAAAATATTTCTTGGTCATGGCAACGGTACGGTTGACCAGGTTACCGAGGTTGTTGGCAAGGTCGGTGTTGAAGCGCTTGACCATGTTTTCGTAGGTGATGGTACCGTCGGTGGCGTAGGGCATTTCGGCAAGCACGTAGTGTCTTACCCCGTCAACCCCAAACAGATCGGCAAGATCGTCGGCGTACATCACGTTGCCGCGGGATTTGCTCATCTTATCCATACCCGACAGCAGCCAAGGATGTCCGAATACCTTTTTGGGAAGAGGCAGATCCAGCGCCATCAGGATGATGGGCCAGTAAATGGTATGGAAACGGATGATATCCTTACCGATGATGTGCACGTCGGCAGGCCAATACTTGCTGTACAGTTCGCCCTGCTCATCCACATCGTAACCAAGGCCTGTGATATAGTTGGAAAGGGCATCCACCCAAACGTAGATCACGTGCTTATCGTCAAAGGTCACGGGCACGCCCCACTTGAAGGAGGTACGGGATACGCAGAGATCCTGCAGGCCGGGCAGCAGGAAGTTATTGAGCATTTCCTTCTTGCGGCTTTCGGGCTGGATGAACTCGGGATTGTCCTCGATATACTTGATGAGAGCATCGGCATACTTGCTCATCTTGAAGAAGTACGCCTCTTCCTTGGTGCGGGTTACTTCTCTGCCGCAGTCGGGGCATTTGCCGTCAACGAGCTGGGTTTCGGTGAAGAAGGACTCACAGGGAATGCAGTACCAGCCCTCGTACTCGTTTTTATAGATATCGCCCTTGTCGTACAGCTTTTTGAAGATGTGCTGAACGGCTTTTTTGTGGTGGGCGTCGGTGGTACGGATGAAATGGTCATAGGTGGTATTCATGCGATCCCAGATACGGCGGATATCGCCTGCCACGTTGTCAACGTAGTCCTGGGGGGAGATACCTGCGGCCTTTGCCAGGTCTTCGATCTTCTGACCGTGCTCATCGGTACCGGTCATGAAGAACACGTCATAGCCGCGCTGACGCTTATAGCGTGCCACGGCGTCGGTCATAATGATCTCGTAGGTATTGCCGATGTGCGGCTTACGGGACGCATAGGCGATCGCCGTTGTCAGATAAAATTTTGGTTTTTCCATCTTTGATACCTCGTGCCGCCAAGGCGGCTCATATTATTGTAATTGCTTCTTTACTAAATTTTTTGGATCCAAACCTTTTTTTAAAAAGGTTTGGCAGGGCGTGGGGCGGCGCCCCACGGACACGGCGCTTTTCTTTTTGCTAAGCTTTTTCTTTTGCGCCTGTTTGGTCAAAAGAAAAAGCGGACATACATAAACGGTAAGCTTTTGGTATCTGTTAACTCTTTGGATACCGCAAACTTTTGAAAAAGTTTGATCAAAACTTTGAAAAATGTTAGCGCCTTCAGGCGTTCATTCTTCTCAGCTTCCCCAAAACTTCCTCGAAATAATCGGGAAGCTCTGCGTCAAAGCTCAGAAATTCGCCCGTGATGGGATGGGTAAAGCCGATGTGGCAGGCGTGCAGGCACTGCTCTTCCAGGATCTTGGCGTTTTTCTTTTCAAAATCGGTTCTGCCGCCGCCGTACAGCGTGTCTCCCATCACCGGATGCCCAAGACTCGACATATGCACCCTGATCTGATGGGTACGTCCCGTTTCCAGTGTCAACTCCACGTAGGTAAAGCCGGATAATCTCTCCAGCACCCGATAGTGGGTCACGGCCTCCCTGCCGCCCTGCACCACCGCCATCTTCTGACGGTTCACGGGGTGGCGGTCGATGGGCTTGTTCACGGTCCCCTGCTCTTCCTTCAGATTTCCCACCACGATGGCGCGGTACTTTCTACTAAAGGAATGCTCCTTGATCTGCTCAGCAAGGCCGATATGCGCCTTGTCCTCCTTGGCAACGATGAGCAGCCCGCTTGTGTTTTTGTCAATGCGGTGCACGATGCCGGGACGGATCACACCGTTGATGCCCGACAGATTGTCCAAATGGAAAAGCAGCGCGTTCACCAGCGTGCCGTCGGGATTACCGGGAGCGGGATGCACCACCATGCCCTTTGGCTTGTTCACCACTGCAAGGTAGTCATCCTGATAGACAATTTCAAGCGGCAGATCTTCGGCTTTTGCCTCCATGGGCTTGGCCTCGGGACGAGTGAATTCGATCACGTCACCCTCGGACAGCTTATAGCTTTTTGAAACGGTCCTTCCGTTGACCGTGACAAGACCGTCCTCGATCCATTTTTGTGCAGCGGAGCGGGAAGCATCCTCCCGCTCCGATAAATACTGATCGAGTCTGCGTCCTGCGATTTCCTTGTCAATCATGGCTTTCCTCAGTGGTCTCTTCGTGCTCTTCACCGATCGAAAGAGCCGCCTTCGCCTTGCGCTTTTGGTAGTCCTTCACCTCTGCCATGATCACGGTCAGAGCGTACAGCCCCACGCCCACGCAGACGGCAATGTCCGCCACGTTGAAGATCCATTTCCAGAAGGAGAAGGCTCTGAAATCGAAGAAATCGATCACCGCACCGTCAAACAGCGTTTCTCCGTAGAAGGTTCGGTCGATCATATTGCCAATACCGCCCCCCGCGATCATGCCGAAGGAAAGCGCCTCCAGCGGTGCGATCTTTTTGCGCACGTAGATCACGTAGGCGGTGATGGCGATGATGGCGGCGGTGGAGAGCACCAGAAACACCCAGCGGTGTCCCGAAAGCATCCCCATGGCAGCGCCTTCGTTGTGAATATAGGTAATATGGAATACGTCCTCCCAAAGGGGAATCGTCTGACCAAGGGTCATGTTCGCATCCACGATCAGCTTGGTAATCTGGTCAATGACGGGTACTCCCAAAAGAAAGGC
Organism: Oscillospiraceae bacterium; assembly: GCA_015064925.1. Lineage (GTDB taxonomy): Bacteria > Bacillota > Clostridia > Oscillospirales > CAG-272 > SIG655. The sequence continues at coordinate 6,968 of SVRH01000079.1, forward strand.
GAAAAACAGTATAAGACTCATTACAGCTCCAGAATGGTGCGGCAACGCTCGCACAGGAAGCCGTCCTCACTCTGCAGACCCTTGGTGGAATGCATCCAGCAGCGGTCGCACTTGCAGCCCTCAGCCTCGCAGACCGCCACGGCAATGCCCGATTCGGTCTCGGTAAACGCTCCCTTATCAGCGGCACCGTTTACCAGCGCCACAGCGGAAACGATAAACAGAGTGGGCAGCTGCGCTTCAAATGCGGAAAGCTTCCTGAAGATGTCGGCATCCTCGGTGTACACAGTCACCTTTGCCTCCAGAGACTTACCGATCTTTTTGTCGGCTCTGGCGATCTCCAGCGCCTTCATGACGTCATCCCGCACGGTGAAGATACCGTCATACGCCGCTTCGATCTCGGCAAATCTGGGCTCTCTCACTGTGGGCATATCGTTCAGCACCACGTGCAGGGTGTTGTCGCCCTCTCTATGGGGCATGATCTGCCAGATCTCGTCGGAGGTGAACGCCAGAATGGGAGCGATCAGACGCACCAGCGCGTCCAGGATCTCGTACATGGCGGTCTGTGCGCTTCTTCTGGCAAGGCTGTCCTTCTTTTCGGTGTACACGCGATCCTTGGTGATATCGATGTACAGCTTGGACAGGGTGATGGTGCAGAAGTTGATCACTTCGTGATATACAATATGGAATTCGTAGTTGTTGTACGCCTCGATGACGCTTGCCACCAAACGGTCCAGCTTTGCCAGCGCCCACTTGTCGATGTCGTACAGCTCGTTTTCGGCAACCATGTCGGTGTTGGGATCGAAATCACAGCCCTTGTCACCGATGTTGGCAAGAATGATACGGGCGGTGTTACGGATCTTTCTGTACGCCTCGGCAAGCTGCTTGAAGATCTCCTTGGAGCAGCGAACGTCCACGTGGTAGTCAGAGGATGCTACCCACAGACGGACGATATCCGCACCGAATTCCTTGATCAGATCGGCGGGATCCACGCCGTTGCCCAGCGACTTGTGCATGGCTCTGCCCTGACCGTCCACGACCCAACCGTGGGTCAGAACCTGACGGAAGGGAGCGCCCTTATCAAGAGCACCCACAGAGGTCAGCAGCGAGGACTGGAACCATCCGCGGTACTGGTCAGCGCCCTCCAGATAGACGTCCGCGGGCCACAGCTCGGGAGTGTCCTTCATGAGAGAAGCGAAGTGGGTGGAACCGGAGTCGAACCAGCAGTCCAGCGTATCGGTTTCCTTATCGAAGGTCTTACCGCCGCAGTGAGGGCAGGTGAAGCCTTCGGGAACCAGATCCATGGCTTCTCTTTCAAACCAAACGTTGGAGCCGAACTCGTCGAAGAGTGCGGAGATTTTTTCAATGGATGCAGGGGTGGAAACGGGCTTGCCGCAGTCCTTGCAGTAGAACACGGGAATGGGCAGACCCCAACGGCGCTGACGGGAGATACACCAGTCGGCGCGCTCTCTGATCATGCTGACCATACGGTCCTCGCCCCAAGCGGGGTACCACTTTACGTTTTCGATCGCCTTGATGGCTTCGTCCTTGAAGGATTCCACCGAGCAGAACCACTGGGGAGTGGCACGGAAGATGATGGGCTTCTTGCAGCGGTCGTGGTGAGGATAGGAGTGCACGATCTCTTCGGAAGCGAAGAGCATGCCGCTTTCCTGCATATCCGCAAGAATGATGGGGTTGGACTTTTCGGTGGGAAGTCCTGCATACTTGCCCGCATAGTCGGTGTGACGGCCGTGATCGTCCACGGGCACCACCAGATCCATGCCGTAGCGCATGCAGGTCTGATAGTCGTCGGCACCGAAGCCGGGGGCAGTGTGTACGCAACCGGTACCGCTGTCCATAGTGACGTATTCCGCGTTCACCAGACGGGAGGTCTTATCAAGGAAGGGATGCTTTGCCAGCATGTTCTCGAAGAACGCGCCGGGATAGGTAGCCAGAACCTCGTAGTTTTCAAAGCCGCCCATCTTCATGGTCTTTTCCATCAGGGCTTCCGCCATGATG
>SVRH01000080.1 GCA_015064925.1 Oscillospiraceae bacterium
CAATAAAACAAAGAGAATTATGGAGAGCTAAATTAGAAGGAAGACTTATAGAAACAGAAAGAACAGAAATAGATAGTGTATCGTAAAACATCAGCGCAAAATAGGCTGCGAAGATCTCGATGCCACTATTGCTGCTTAGAAAACGGTCACAAATTCCAAATATCAGCCCAAGTACAAAAGCAGCAGGCATATAGACCCATTCCGTACAAAACGGGAGAAAACATATACCGTTTAACAGGACGCGAACGAATAATGAATCGCACGGGCATATTGACGGTACAATGCGGAAAGCCAAAGTCATTGCACAAATTGAAGGCAACAACACTGTTGCAGTTATGCGCACCATAAGGCCTTCGGTTGAATGGGCGATCAAGCCCACTGAAAACACACCGGCAAACAGCAATCGCAGAGCAACGCTGAATAGAATACCCGCCGCCAGCATAAGAGCGGCAGTGACCGATACCGAAATGTGATCTATGGGGAGTGACTTCTTTTTCACACTGTTCACTTTGTAATTTACAAAAAGCAAATAACCAATCGAGAGCAATAGAACGCCAATAATGCCCTGCCGCCATATGCCAAGGTAAGCATCAAAGTAATAGCCCAGAGCCGTGATCAATGCACCAACCAAAAGATAGAACGAGAAAACACTCGAACGCTTCATAATCCCTCACTAAAACGAAAAGGGATCCGCTTTTGTCAGATCCCTTTTGTAACAAAATTCAATTAACCGAGCTTAGAGCCGTTAACCTTAACGCCGGGGCCCATAGTAGATGCGAGAACGCAGCTCTTAATGTACTGACCCTTAGCAGCAGCGGGCTTAGCCTTGATAACAGCACCAACCAGAGTATCGAAGTTTACCTGCAGCTTTTCTGCGCCGAAGGAAGCCTTACCGATGGGGCAGTGGATGATGTTGTTCTTGTCCAGACGGTATTCGATCTTACCTGCCTTGGCTTCCTTAACAGCCTTAGCAACGTCGGGAGTTACGGTACCTGCCTTGGGGTTAGGCATCAGACCCTTAGGACCCAGAATCTTACCCAGACGACCGAGCTGACCCATCATATCGGGGGTAGCGATGATAACGTCGAATTCGAACCAGTTTTCCTTCTGAATCTTTTCGATAAATTCAGTGGAACCTGCGTAATCTGCGCCTGCTTCCTTAGCAGCAGCAACCTTGTCGTCCTTGCAGATAGCCAGTACGCGGATGGTCTTACCGGTACCGTTGGGCAGTACTACTGCACCACGAACCTGCTGGTCAGCGTGACGGGAGTCAACGCCCAGACGGATGTGGATTTCGATGGTTTCATCAAACTTTGCCTTAGCAGTCTGACAAACAAGTGCAAGAGCTTCTGCGGGATCGTAGAGCTTTGCTTTTTCAACCAGCTTTGCGCTGTCCTGATATTTCTTTCCCTGAGACATGTTCAATTACCTCCTATCTTATTCTTCCACAGTGATACCCATGCTGCGAGCGGTACCCTTAACCATGCTCATAGCAGCTTCAAGGGATGCAGCGTTCAGGTCGGGCATCTTGGTCTTGGCAATTTCCTCGACCTGTGCCTTGGTCAGCTTACCAACCTTATTCTTGTTGGGCTTGTCGGAAGCGGTCTCCAGACCCAGCGCCTTCTTGATCAGAACAGGAGCGGGAGGAGTCTTGGTGATAAAGGTGAAGGAACGGTCAGCATATACGGTAATAACTACGGGAATGATCAGACCGATCTGAGACTTGGTTCTTTCGTTAAAGTCCTTGGTGAAGTTGGGGATGGATACACCATACTGACCAAGAGCGGGACCTACAGGGGGAGCGGGAGTTGCCTTGCCTGCGGGCAGCTGAAGCTTAATATAGCCTTGAATTTTCTTTGCCATTTTAATACCTCCAAATTGTGGTTCCTATACGAGAGAATGCAAAATAATATTTTCTCTCTCCCACAGGTGCGTTTATGTCGAACACACCAGAAAGCATCCATAAATACTTGTTCTTATACCTCGAGAAGCTCTACACTGTCGGAATCCAATTCAACGGGAGTTTCTCTACCGAACATGGAAGCCAACACCTTGATCTTCTTCTTGTCTTGCGAAATTTCTTTCACCACACCGACAAATCCTGTCAGTGTACCGCTGACGATGCGAACAGTATCGCCAACAGAATATTTCAGTTCGTAGACTCTGCTTTCCACACCCATAGTTGCCACTTCCTCATCGGAGAGCGGAACAGGCTTGGATCCGGGTCCTACAAAGCCGGTGACTCCGCTGATATTGCGTACTACGTGCCAGCTTTCATCGGTCATAACCATTTTCACAAACACGTAACCGGGGAATATCTTGTTTTCAACCTGCTTTTCCTGGCCATTTACAGTTTCAATCACAGTTTCGATCGGCACCTTGATATCGAAAATCAAGTGCTGAAGAGATCGGTTCTCTATGATTTTTTCAAGGTTGGCCATAACCTTATTCTCATAGCCCGTATATGTGTGCGCTACATACCAACGGGGGCCGAGATTCTCAAAACTGCCTTCTGCCATCGGGAAGACCTCCGATTACAGGGAGATAAGTCCCTGGATGATCCATCTGAACAGATAGTCAAGGCCTACCACCACTGCACCGATCACGATCATTGCAATGATAACAACAACAGTGTTGTTGAAGGTCTGTTTGCCACTGCTCCAGACGATCTTCTTCATTTCGCTCTTGCATTCCTTGAAGTACTTTGCAATGCGCTTGAAGATTCCGGGCTTTTTGTTTGCTTTCTTGCTCTTATCTTTCGCGGAAGCATCCTTTTTGGAAGATTCTACTGCTTCTTCTTCCGCATTTTCGATGCGGTTCATTTCTGTATCTGCCATCGTATCCTCCTTATTTGCTTTCCTTATGAAGAGTGTGCTTACGACAGAAACGGCAATACTTGTTCATTTCAAGTCTGTCGGGGTCGTTTTTCTTGTTCTTCTTAGATTCATAGTTTCTTTGCTTGCATTCGCTGCAAACGAGTGTGATCTTGACTCTCATTTCGGCACCTCCTGATAAATTTGGAAGCCATGCTTCCATGTCGATTTTACCTCCCTCAATAGAAGATGATCCTGATTTTTGCGCACAAAAAAAGAACCCTCCTACAGAGGTAGTCATATACTATCATATTTCTAATGATTTGTCAACACTTTTTTTGATTTTTCTAAATATTTTTTGCCAAAAGGCAGTACATTTTCATGCACTGCCCTTCTTCGTTCTTCTTCGAATAATTATAATAACGGTAATGATGAACCCAATGATCATCAAAATGGGAATCAACACAAGCAGAATTGCCCAAACAATCGGTACGGACGGATAATCCAATGACTGACCATCATAATAACGCGTGATGGAGCGAATTTGAGCTTCACCGCCCGCCGGAATCTCAACCTTAATATCGATCGGGACGCTGGCGTCGCTGAGCATATCATTGCGCACCGTTCCGTCATTCAGTTGGATCTTATAGCTCAGCTTGATCGTCAAATGCTCTGCGCCGACGTTATCCTCGCTGCGTTCCAACACAGTCACCGACATATCATAAACTCTCTGCATGGGAAACCGTGACTGCAAGCCGTATTTCTTAATATACTCGGTTGAGTACAACCTGTTGTATGCATCCGCATCACCACGAATCAAAGAATCGAAATATCGATGGATCAGTTCCCCTTCCTTATCGTATTTCTGATAGTTATTGTCCAGTAGCTTTTCCGTGATCCCGTTTTCGCTCCAGGTCAATACTCGGTTTAACTTCAGATAGGCAGGATCGGTCATAATATCGATCTCATAATCGGCAGGTGCAAAATCCTTTTCACTGTAGGAGGGCGCATCCACCTCGATCGGTCCGCTCAGTTTTAAATACAGAGCCTCAAAATCGATCATTGTGAGCAGTGCGATCAAAACCGCAAAGAAAAAGAACACTATGATACCGATCTTCACTTTTGTTTTATGATTATTATTCTGTTTTCCCATATCAACCTACAACAAATCTTACTTTTTTATCAGTATACCATATCGTCGAGTGGATTACAAGTGCCCGCGAAAAAAAACTTGACAATGTATGGCAAATTTGATATAATGTCTATGATTAGTAGTAACTGATCGAAAGCGAGGTAATGCAATGCCAATCCAAAACATTCACAACCGACTCATTGACAAGCGTCCGATCCGAGATCTGGCAACCTTGATCCGTGAAAATGCAGAGAGCTATGGCGATTCCCCCTGCTACGTGTATAAGGAAAACAAGGAAGTCAAGGAGTATTCCTACAAAAACATGTATGAAAATGCCACCAAGCTTGGTGCGGCACTTGAAAAATTAAACCTTTTGGGAAAGCCTATTGCCGTGATCGGAGAAGCCGATCCCGCCTATATGACCACATACTATGCGGTTGTCAACGGAAACGGTATCATCATTCCCCTGGACAAGGAAATCACCGATGACGAGATCGTAAACTTCCTCATTTTATCCGAAGCGGTTGCTGTGGTCTATACTGCAGGGCAAAACGGCAGAATCGCCACTCTGGCAGACAAGCTGCCCGGCGTTGAAAAATTTATTCCCGTCAGTGCAGAAAAAGAGACGGTGGAACACGAGCGCATTCTCCCCTACACCGAGCTATTAAGGATCGGCGAGGAATTTATCGCCTCCGGTGAGAGTCAATACAGTAAGATCGAAGTAGATACCGAAAAGTGTTGTGCGATCATTTTCACCTCCGGCACAACCGGCACCAGCAAGGGCGTTATGCTTTGTCAAAAAAATCTTTGCTCCAACGCTGCTTCTGCAGCCAATGCAATCGACTTTATTGGTGAAGGACATCGCTTGGTTTCGGTACTGCCCATGAACCACACCTATGAGGTAACCTGCTGTCATTTGACTGCACAATTCTACGGTGCCAGTGTTTATCTCAATGATAGCTTAAAATACGTTTTGCGCAATTTCCAAAAATTCAAGCCGCAACTTTTGGTTCTAGTACCTCTTTTTGTGGAAACCATGCATAAAAAGATTTGGGCAGAGATCCGTGCAAAAGGCAAAGAAAAGCTGGTAAGACGCATGATCAAGCTCAGCAACGCGCTGCGTAAGATCGGAATCGACCTGCGAAAGAAATTCTTTGCGCAGATTTTGAACGCTTTGGGTGGTGAGCTCAACGGCATCGTCTGCGGTGGTGCACCTCTCAATCCCCAGCTGATCAAAGACTTTAATGATTTCGGCATCGATATTCTGGAAGGCTACGGCATTACAGAATGCTCTCCCCTTTTGGCGGTGAACATTCTCGGAAAAGAACGTCCCCGCTCTGTGGGCCCCGCTGTACAGTCGGTTACCGTCCGCATCGACAAAGAAAAGCCGGAGAATGAGACCGGTGAAATCGTGGCGACCGGTCCCAATGTAATGCTTGGTTATTATCGCAACGAGGAAGCAACGGCAGCTGTATTTACCGAAGACGGTTGGTTCCGCACCGGTGATATCGGGTATATGGACAAGGACGGCTACATATATATTACCGGCAGAAAAAAGAACGTCATCATTCTCAGCAACGGCAAAAACATTTTCCCTGAAGAAATCGAAGAATACCTTGGTAAGATCGAGATCATTGCAGAGTCTGTCATTGTGGGCAAGCCGCTTCCCGATAGCGACGAGCAGGTGATCACAGCACTCGTTTATCCCGATTACGAGCAGCTCGAGGGACTTAGCAACGATGAGATCTACGAAAAGATAAGCGCAGAAATAGAGTCTATCAACCGCGAGCTTCCTCAGTACAAGCAAATTAGACAGATCATCCTGCGCGAAACAGAATTTGAAAAAACAACCTCCCGCAAGATCAAACGCTATAAACTGTAATAATAATACAAATATAAAAACATTAAGGAGATCGTCATGTTTAATAAAGTAAAAGATATCATCTGTAAGAATTTCAACAATGTAAAGCCTGCCGACGTAACACTTGAATCCGAGCTGGCGAAGGATCTTGGCATCAACTCTCTGCAGCTGGCAGACCTGATCCTTGCTTTGGAAGAGGAATTTGAGATAGAGATCGAGGATAAGGCGATCAAAAAGATGATCCGTGTGAAGGATCTCGTGGCATACCTTGAAGATAACGTAGCATAAGCCATGTTAGAATTTATGCTTTCCCCCTGGATCTTCTACTTTTTGATGATCCTCGGGATGATTCTTACCGTACTATTGATCGTAAAAGCAACCAAGCTTTTCATCACCTCCCACGTATGGGAAAAGTATAACGACGATAGTGTGTTTGCCTATGATCTGTTGTGCGCCGAGTTTCCCGATGCCTGTATCTTAAAGGATGTGCCTGTTTCCAGCACAGGTGCCAAAAACGTACAGATCTCTCAATCCATCGATATTTTGTACGTAAGCCGCGGCGGCGTTATCATTATCAGCGTGGTAAATGGAACGGGCGCATTTGATAACCCCAAGACCGGCACTTGGCGATACAGATATCCGGACGCAAACGGAAAACCCGTCACATTGAACATCCCAAACCCCTTCGACGTAACGATTCCTGCAGCCAACATTCTGGAAGGACTGCTGGCAGGCGAAAAAATCTTTCTGGACGTTAACAGAGTGGTCGTCTTTACCGGTAGCAAGATTGGACTTACCAACAAATATCCGGAAGCTCTGAGCATAAATGAATTGACTGCTTACATCCGTGCATTTGATATGCGCGCAGTTATGAACGGGCCGCAATTTAGAAGTGCAACTACAACGATCACCGCATTTGCACAGTACAATCAACACAAGAATTTGACAGCACGGCACAACCTTGGATCTCAGACCGTGAGCAAAGACTTTGGTGAAACTGATAGTAATCCAACAAATGCCGATGCACTTAATCCCGAACTGATAAACAAAGCTGCAACCGCAACCGATGATAACGATGAGGCAGCAGCACTGTTACGTGAGATCCAGATCGAGATCGACAAGGAAATCAAACCAAGCGAAAACAACTGAAAAAAGCGATTATGCAATTGCATAATCGCTTTTTTTAATTTAATATGTACAGGGGACCATTCGGTCCCCTGTTTTTGTTAGATTTTAGGCTTCAGTACCGTATACAGCGATTTCTGTAATGGGTGCTACACCGGTAGAATCTGCCTTAACAAAGCCCTTGATGGTGATCGAAGAGGTTACAACACCGCCCAGATCGAAGGACATTGTTTCGCTCGTCTTATGCAGGGAGATCTGCACAGTCTTGCCGTTGGACAGTTCCACAATAGCATCGGTATAGTGGGTATCAGCCGAAGTGCCGCTGCCGGTGCCTGCACGCAGGAGCAGATCCATGGAATTGACCTTTACGTCACGTCCAAAGTCGATCTTGATCCAAATATCGGTGGCAGACTTGCCGGGATTCCAGCTCTGCAGAGGCCAGTTCTTGTTGCTGGCAGAACCGCCATTTACGCGGAAACCGTCAATCGCATTTCTGGGTTCTGCATTTGCGCTGTTGCCATCAACCGCGCTGGCGGTTGCATGGGGGAATGCGCCCACAGAGGTCTTCATATCGTAAGCGTTCAGCGCCAGATTGCGTTCCTCAGCAAGCTCATCCTCACCTACCAAGCGTACAGAAATCATATTATTGATGTAGCCTGCGCCGGTAGGACGCATCGTGGTGGGATATACGCTGGTCAGGTTAGCAAAAGTATAGCTCCATGTTCCGTCGGGAACGTAGATGATGCTTTCGCCTACTCTGCCATGCAGAGCAACTGCGATGTACTTCTTACCTTCGGGCAGCTTTACAGTAACAGTAGACTTATTCGAATAAGCTTCCGCTACGTGCAGAAGCACAAAGCCATCACCGGAATTGGTGTAGGTCTTCTTAGAAGACTTGTAAGTCACCTCGATTGTACCCTTTTCAAGAGTACCTGCCAAGCCCTTCTTGGCAACCATGTCGAGCATATCGTAGAATGCACGCTTATTTTCCTTTTCCTCGAACATTCTCTCTGCATTATAGCCCCATTCAGCTCCTTCGTTATAGGTGCCATAGCAAGGAACGCAGAGGTCGATCCAGCAAGCAATCGCCTTGATCTCGTTCTCAGTCAAATTACCGTGACCTTCACGCAACTTCTTAATGATACCACTGGTGGAGGAGCCGTAGCCGTAGGGAGTCTGCACCTCAGGCTCACTCATGGAAGACAAGTAGTTTACGATGCTGTTGGGTCTACCGATAAACTGAGTACCGCCAACTGTGTTACCACCGTAAGAGGGGGTAGAAGCCGTCAGCACCAGGTAGGACAAAGGATAGGTACGCAGCATACGGGATGCATAGATCTGATTGCTTTCCAGCGAGAAGGGAGCGTCGGAATTGCCCATTTCTTCCACAACACGAACGGAAATATCGGTATCAAAGTTCTTACCGCCCGCACCGTTTTTAATGTATACAGCAATTACGTTCTTTCCTTCCTTCAGGATGGAATATGCGTCTACGTCAGCCAACAACATGGTAGTGTTATCAGACCAACCGCTGGCTCTCAGCACCTGCTTACCATTGATATAGAAAATGGGATCTTCATCATAGAAGGAGTTGAAGATGAACTTACCGTTCTTATAATCGGAAAGATCGTCAACGGTAAATTCCATACGCAGGTACAGCTGATTACCGGTCCACACATTGTTATGACCGGATTCACGGTCACCGAAGGGCGCCTTTGCGCTACTCCATGTGGAATCATCGAAATCGGTAGAATACCAGTTGTTGCCGGGATTGGAAAGACTGTATTTCCATGTCTGACGGTTTTTAACGATCTCGGTTACATAAGTATCGGTACTGATCCTTAGTGCGGGATTAACATAACAGGTTCCGCCGGATACAGTGATCTTAATCGAGTTGGTGCCCTGTTTAATACTCTTGATCTGATCGGTGGTCAGCTGGATGGTTTCTTCCTTAACAGTTGCAGAGGTAGCGGTATACATCGTCTTACCGTTGATCTCTACGGTAATCGTACCGGAATACTTCAGCAACAGACG
>SVRH01000081.1 GCA_015064925.1 Oscillospiraceae bacterium
ATCGATCCCGCGCTGATTGAGCTGGTCGAAGTCATCGAGCGTTTCGGATAACACAAAAAAATCGCAACTTTTTTTAGCAAAAATCTTGCCATGCAGGCAAAAATGTGATAGAATAATAGGTGGTAAAGATCAATTGCCATTTTTAGGAAAAATTCATTTTTCCATCCCGTTGTTAACCAAATTCTATATAAAAGAGGGTTTTTATATGTCTAACACCGAAAGAAGAGTCGGCACAGTATCTCGCGGCATCCGCTGCCCTATCATCCGTCAGGGCGATGACCTTGCCGCCATCGTCACCGAAAGTGTCCTTTTGGCAGCCGAAAGCGAAGGCTTTGCACTGCACGACCGTGACGTCATTTCGATGACCGAATCCATCGTTGCCCGCGCACAGGGAAATTACTGTACCGTTGACAACATTGCAGAGGACGTTCGCCAAAAGCTTGGCGGCGAAACCGTCGGCGTCATTTTCCCCATCCTTTCCAGAAACCGCTTTGCCATTTGCCTTCGAGGCATTGCAAAGGGCGCCAAGAAGATCGTTCTCATGCTGAGCTACCCCTCCGATGAGGTGGGCAATGAGCTGGTCAGCCTTGACAAGCTGGACGAGGCGGGCATCAATCCCTACTCCGACGTTCTGACCCTTGAAAAATACAGAGAGCTGTTCGGCGAGAACAAGCACGAGTTCACCGGCGTTGACTACGTGGACTACTACGCAAACCTGGTGCGCGAAATGGGCGCTGAGGTGGAGATCGTCTTCGCCAACCAGGCAAAGACCATTCTGAACTATACCGATTGCGTACTGACCTGCGACATCCACACCCGTGCCCGCACCAAGAGAATCCTCAAGGCTGCCGGTGCCAGGTGGTTTGCGGTCTTGACGATATTATGACCTCTTCCATTGACGGAAGCGGATACAACGAAAACTACGGACTGCTTGGCTCCAACAAGTCCACCGAAGAATCCATCAAGCTCTTCCCCCGCGACTGCCGTCCTCTGGTGCTGGACATCCAGCAGCGCATTCTGGAAGCCACCGGCAAGCACGTGGAAGTCATGGTATACGGCGACGGTGCCTTCAAGGATCCCCAGGGTAAGATCTGGGAGCTGGCTGACCCGGTCGTTTCTCCCGCATACACCGACGGTCTGATCGGTACTCCCAACGAGCTGAAGTTAAAGTACCTTGCCGACAACGATTTCAAGAATCTTTCCGGTGAAGAGCTGAAGAAGGCAATTTCCGAGAGCATCAAAGCCAAGGAAGGCAGCCTTGTGGGCAACATGGCTTCCCAGGGCACTACCCCCCGTCAGCTCACCGACCTGATTGGCTCGCTGTGCGACCTGACCAGCGGCTCGGGCGACAAGGGTACTCCCGTTGTCCTCGTTCAGGGCTATTTCGATAACTATACTACCTGATTATATCCCCTTGCTCACCAAGTGAACAAGGGGATTGCTATATCATATACCATGAACATTGTAGGGCGGGGGCTTGCTCCCGCCGCTTCGACCTGAACCGTTTTACAAATTGGATTGATTGCAAACGGCGGGAGCAAGCCCCCGCCCTACTATATAAATAATGTTCATACAAATATATAAAGCAATACCGCCAAGAAAGAACGCAAAAGCTTTTCTTGACGGTTCTTTTTTAACCATTGGTTTAACTGATTAGAAATATATCAAAACACTATTGACAAAAGTGATTAGATGGATATAATATAAGTGTGATCACATACCAAGCAAAGGAGAAGTGACTATGCACTATTTAGAAATTGATAAAGCAATGTACGATATTGCCATCCAAAAATACAACGAATGCCAAAGCCGATTGGACGCAGTACCGATGGAAAACAAAAATGAACGCAAGGCCTTGATCATCGAACGGGAAATGTACGCTTTGTGCAATCATGCCGGACTTCTTGGCAACAGCACTGAAAAACGAGAAAAAGTGCTTTCCATGAGAAGGCACGTAATCGGTCAGATCTTGCAGAGATATCCGCAGCTGAATGAAATGTACACAAAGCTGAAAGAGGAAGAAATTTCGACTTTTGTTGCAGCCCTGCAGGCAGAGATCTTTATGCGTGATCAGCTGGTGAATCCCTATTGCCCGGAATATAAAATGGCAACCGATGCCAAGGATACCGACAAGGCATTTGAGCTTCAAATCAAAATCGGCGCCTGTGAAAACGTATTTGAAGCGTGGGAAGAATGGCGCAAAGAAAACAAGGTTTATCCCGGAGTATTATCGGAGGGACTAAAATGAACGAACAATTAATACACAATGAAACAAATAACAAATCTGCATTTTATCTTCTTGCAATCGATCCGCTTGATAAGGAATGCACAAGGCTTTCAGAGCTGACCGATGCACTTGATAAGAATACTGTGCAGAAAAAAGAAAACATTGCAAGCTACAAATGCGCAAAGTATCGCTATGCCTCCGTTGCGCGCATTTACAATCTTTTATATCACGGCTACAGAGTTTACCATAGACCGGCAATTCATTTGGATATAGAAAGCTGTATACAAAGCAGTCCCGAGCTTTCCCTGCTTTGCAATCAAGCAGATGGAAATGAAAGGATTGATTGTAAATTGTATTACGGAATTTCATGCATTGCAAAAGAAATGAATGAAACGTATTCCCAAAAACTAATTTATGCCACCGACTGGGAAAAGGTAGAGCTGGAAGAACGAATTGACGGATTAAACTTTGCCATCGAGTGTTTGAACGAGGCTTGGGAAAAGCGAAAGGAAGTGATAGAGTGAAAGAAAAGCTCTCTCTTTTAAAGCTCCTTGCAGACGAAACACGCCTTGAGATCCTCAACATTCTCTTAAAGGAAGACTCCTACGTGGAAAAGATCGCCTGCGAGCTTTCGCTCACCCCCGCCACCATCTGTTATCACCTCAAAAAAATGGAATCGGCAGGTATTGTCAACTGCTCACGCTCACAGTTTTATATCATCTATTCACTGAACCGCGAAATCTTCGATAAGCCTCTTTACGAGCTGATCAAAAAAGATGAGGTGATTGTCGATACCGAAGAGAAGTATAAAAAAGAGGTCATATCAAACTTTTTCAAATACGGAAGGCTGACGCAAATTCCAACACAGAGAAAAAAGCGTGAAATTGTACTTTACGAAATACTCCTTCAATTTGAAATCGGCCGCGAATATGATGAAAAAGAAGTCAACGAAATTATTTTGCGATATCACGATGATTTTTGCACCATACGCCGCGAAATGATTGCTTTCGGTATGATGACACGCAATCATGAAACATACAAAAGGATAAAACAATGAATAAAATCAAAATAGGCGAGTATATTTTAAACTATCGTAAACAGCAGGATCTGACACAAGGACAATTCGGCGACCTATTGGGAGTCAGCGCCGTTTCGGTTTCAAAATGGGAAAGAGAGCTCTGTTATCCCGATATATTCTTGCTGCCGGACATCTCAAATCTGATTGGTATCTCCATTGATGAAATGATGGGAAATACACATTCGCTATCATAAAACAAAAGCTATTGCACGATAAAATGCAATAGCCTTTTGCTTTTCAATTCAAAACACCTTATCCGCCATTTCCTTACACATTGGGAACAATCAATGTAGTCAACGCTTTTCTCTGCTCCTCTGTGGGAGGCGTTAATTTGCCATTGTTCAAAAGAGCAACAATGCAGTGAAGCAAGAACCATCCATCGGCGTGGAATACAAACTGCAATTCATATGCTTTTGCTTTGCGAAGATGCACAGGTACAGAATTCAGTACCGCTTCAACATAAGGTGCTTTTATGGCATCAAACATATCCTTGTATTTTTCCTTGATCTTCTCACCGATGGCAAGCAGTTTTTCTTTTATCTCTTTATTCTCCAAAACTACAATCTGCCATGCAACCTTACACTCTTTATCATAATCTCCCGTTTTTTTGATATATCCTCGTTCGGAAAGCCATACGTAGTCCTCTTTTGAAAGAGGCGCTTCTTTTTCATAATCATATAACGAAAGAATGCGGTGCGCAACCTCATCATATATCGGGTAAGCACCGCGATGCTTCTCTCTATCAGACCATTCTGTATCTATACACCACAGCATATATTGACCGCCATAACCGTTTGTCATCGGTCCACACCAATCTTTCATGTAAACATAATCGTTCGGCAAATTCATATGCTCCGAAAGAACGTCGGCATACGCAATATTGTGAGCTCCATCGGGACGAATGGTAGCAACCTCTTCAAAGGTAATGGTATTGTCCATCAGTTTTTCTCCAGACATAGCGGCAATATACGGTATGAGCGACCATAGAAGAAAATTGTGATCCCGCAGCGGCTTTTCTTGTGTAGAATCAGGAAGCATATGATTGCATAAAATACTCTCATCATCCAAAATGCCGCTGCTTACCAGTTCATCATAGAGTTCGCCCGCAAACAGTCCTGCCGCCTTTTTGTACATTGCATCCTGCATGGTCAAAAATTCTTCCGTTGGCTCTCTAATGATAAAATTGACAATATACTTATCCTTTTCTTCCTTCAAAAAGCCATTCTCTTCAAGATATTCCACCTCGTTTTCAATATACACAGGCGAAACACCCAGCGCATCGGCGATATTATGAACCGTTTTTGCCTCATTGCGCACACAATAGCAAATATTTTGCACGAGTGCTGAACGAAAGAATTCATACGTCGATTTTGTTCCAATAGAACCGTTAATGCCAAATGAACTGAATTTTATAGGATTAAATTTAAGTTCGCTTATTTTTCTCACAGTATCCATACCTCGTTTCAATTCTTTTTTTGCTTCAAACAAGTGCCATTTGACCGTACCCAGAGGAATACCCAAATCCTTTGCAATATCGGCTTGCTTGCGGTTTTCAAAATAATATGCAATTACGATTTTTCGTTGGAGTTTGGACAAATATGCAATTTCACTTTGCAGGCGGCAGATCGTTTCCGCATTGTTGTCTTCTGCAAACAGTGAATCGGGATCGGCTAGTATCTCCGCCATTTCATCAACAGAAACGCCGATCATACTTCCCGCAGTATCGCGGTAATAGTTGCTAAGGGCATTGTGTGCAACCGTCCAAATAAACTTATTCGTATCGCCTATATTATCTTTGATTAAAAGCGCACGAAACGCCTTTAAAACGATCTCTTGCGACAGATCCTCGGCATCCTGAACATTTTTACAGCGTTTGAGCGTAAAACCGAATATGGGCTTTAGATATTCAGTTATGATTCTTTCGGCATCTTGTCTGTTCACTTGTTTGTACCTCGTTTGAAAGCTTTCACCCACATAGACACAGATTTTGAAAAAAGTTGGAACTTTTTTATAAAAAAATATAAAGCAAGGGGCTACCCATCGTAGCCCCTCATTTATCTTATTTGGAATAAATCACATTACCTTGACGCAGGGTTAGGTCGATACCGAAGGTTTCGGTGTTCATGACGGCAACGCTGGCGTCCTTACCGCAGGCAATGGAGCCCAGACGGTCGGACAGAGACAGGTTGGTAGCGGGGTTGATGGAGGCGAAGTCGATGGCGTCGGTAAATGCCACGCCGCACTTGGTCACCAGATTCTTGATGGCGTCGTTCATACGCAGTACACTGCCTGCCAGCGCGCCGTTTTCCAGTCTGGCTTCGCCGTTCTTTACGATGACCAGCTGACCGCCCAGCTCGGATTCGCCGTCGGGCAGGTTCTTGGCACGCATAGCGTCGGTAACGAGGGTCACCTTGTTATGAGGCTTGCTCTTGATCACAAGGCGCATCGCGGGAACCGACACGTGAATGGTGTCGCAGATCATTTCGCAGTTCAGGCTGTCGATGAGAAGTGCGGAACCAACGGTGCCGATCTCTCTGTGGTGCAGAGGCTTCTGTGCGTTGAAGGTATGGGTCACGTTGCAAAGGCCGCAGGAACATGCCTTTTCGATCACGTCATAAGTAGCATCGGTATGACCGAGAGAAGCTACGATGCCGTTGTCGGACAGATACTGTACCAGCTCCATACCGCCTTCCACTTCGGGAGCCATGGAAACCACACGAATGGCATTGCCGCTGGCTTCATTGTAGCCCTTAAACACCTCCACGGAGGGGGCGGCTACGTATTCGAGCGGCTGTGCGCCGATGTGCTTGGTGCTGATAAACGGTCCTTCCAGATGGATACCCGCTACTTCCGCACCTGTTACGGGAGCGGACTCACGGTAGGTCTTGACAGCCTGCATTGCCTTAGTGATGTTTTCGGGGGACTGGGTCATGGTGGTGGCAAGGAAGGCAACCGTGCCTTCGCTTGCTACGTTCTCGGCAATGGTAGCCAGCGCTTCCACAGTGCCGTCCATGGCGTCGCTGCCGCCCGCGCCGTGAATGTGCTGATCCACAAAGCCGGGGATCACGACCTGATTTTCCGCAAGGGTGGCGATGGCTTCGATGCCGTCGGCACAGTCGCCGATGTAGGCGATCTTGCCGCCCTCAAAGCCGATATTGGTCTTGACAATACCCTTGCCTTCTACGTATACGTTTGCGTTAATAAAACCTTTCATATTCTGTAAATCTCCTTATTGATCAAATTTCGGGAATATCCACTACGATTTCATGTCCGAGCTCAGCACTCTTTACAATACCGTCGATGATCGCCTGATTGATGATGATCTCCGAGGTGGGTACGGGGGCGGGACGGTTGTACTTGATGGCGTCCAGGAAGGAGCGAACCTTCTGATAGAACACGCCGTGGGGTACTGCGGGGCAAAGCGGGATCTCCATGGAAACGCGGCTTCCTGCCACGTCCTTGTACAGTCTCATGGGACCGCCCACCGTGCCGTTCCAGCACTCGGTGGAGGGAATGCGCAGTGCGCCCTCGGTACCGAGGATCACAGTGTCACCGGGGGTATCCAGATGCATTGCCCAGGAAATGCGGAAGTCAAGCACGATGTCACCCTCCAGACGGATGAACGCTGCCGCAAAATCTTCCACGTCAAAGCGTGCAGCATCCTCACCATTGTATTTGGGATTGGCACCGAAATATGCACTCTTGTAGCCGGTAACGGTCAGGGGCTTGGGATAGCCGATGGCACGCAGTACCATATCCAGCGAATAGCATCCGATATCGCCCATGGCGCCGATGCCCGCGGTCTTCTGCTCGATGAAGGTGCTGTTCGGAATGCCGCGGCGTCTACCGCCGCCGGTCTGGATGTAGTAGATCTTACCCAGCTCGCCCGACTGCACGATCTCGCAGATCTTCTTCATATTGTTGTCCATTCTGGGCTGGAAGCCAACGGAAAGGATCTTGCCCGATGCCTTTTCCTTCTTGCAAAGCTCCACCGCTTCGTCAAGGGTAACGGTCATGGGCTTTTCCAGCAGAACGTGCACGCCGTGGTCCAGCGCATAGCCCGCGCATTCGGCATGGGTGCGGTTATAGGTACAAACGTGTACACCATCCAGCTCCTCGCTGTCAATCATTTCCTTGTGGCTGGGATAGAAGCGCGCGCCCGTAATGCCGTAACGTGCGGCAAACTTTTCCGCCTTGCCGGGGATCAGATCGGCAAGCGCCACGATCTCCACGTCGGGGCACTGCAGCAGTGCTTCCGCGTGTGCCTCTGCGATCCAGCCGGTGCCGATGATGCCGATCTTCAGCTTCTTCGAGGTATCAATGGCTGCTTCTTCCTTTTTGGGGGTAAATTGCTGTAATACCGAATCTCCCATGATAATCTCCTTTGTGTTAGTTCATATATGTCTGTAAGCATGCAATGCTCTTCTTTGCACATTCAACGGTGGAAAGCCCGTCGGACGGATCATCCTGCTCCACCACGATCCAGCCTGCTCCTGCGTCCTCAGCTGCCGAAAGCAGTGCGGGGATGTCCTGGCATCCCATACCGAGAGGACGGAAGGAGAAGCCGCTTGCCGCCTCACCGTCATCCTCGATGCCGATCAACGCGTACATCTTGCCGCCGATCTTACCCGAGAAGTCCTTGAAATGCACAACGGGTGCTCTGCCGGCATAGCTGCGCAAATAGCTTGCAGGCTCTTCTCCGCCCACGCGCACCCAGCAAAGGTCCAGCTCGGTCTGCAGAAGTTCTGCAGGTACCGTATCGTACAGCACGTCCAGCGCGTACTTGCCGTCTATTTTTTTAAATTCAAAATCGTGATTGTGGTAAAGAAGGATCATGCCTCTGTCTTTTGCCGCCTTTCCCAGCAGCGCCGCGCCCTCGATCACCTCGTGAAAGCGGGCATTTCCCGGACGGTATTCGTCGGTCAGATAAGGAATGACCACATAGCGGCATCCGATCTCGGCATAGGTCTGCATCATACCCTCGGGATCCTTCATCATGTCCACGAAGGGAACGTGGGCGGAAATGGGGGTCAGACCGTATTTTTCACACAGTGCCTTGACCTCAACTGAGGTTTTGCCGTACAGTCCCGCAAACTCAACGCCGTCGTACCCAAGTGCGGCTACCTCGGCAAGGGTTCCTTCAAAATCCCGCGCCATGCGATCGCGCACCGAATAGAGCTGTAATGCAATAGGAAATTTTTTCATATGATCACCTCACAATTGGTTTTCCTCTTTTCATTATAGAACATCCCGAAAAAAAATACAAGATGTTTTTCCAAATTTTCTCCCGCGTTTGTTAAAATTTGCACAACAAAAGACCGCCCGTGAAAGGCGGTCTTCGGTTGATGACTTTATTGCTCGTCTGCAGGCTCCGGCACAGGCTCGGGCTCGGGCTCTGTGGCTTTTGCGGCGACAGTCACGGTCACAGTGGCTTCAAGGCCTGCAGCGGTGGTGATCTTAACGGTGGCAACGCCCTCCTTCAGAGCGGTGAAGCTGCCGTCCTCACCAAGCTCGATGCAGTCGGACTCGGTGGAGAAGATAAGCTCGGTGCTATCCTCGGGGAATGCGGGAATGACAGTGGCTTCGATCTTG
>SVRH01000082.1 GCA_015064925.1 Oscillospiraceae bacterium
GTTCCCGAACCTCCCGTTGAGCCCGAACCTCCTCAGACCGGCGACGCAGCTATCTACGCTACCATCGCAGTGGCAGTAGCAGCAGTTGCTCTGGCAGTAGTTTTCAAGAAGAGAGCTACCATCTGATAACCTAACAACAAAAGCCCGTTGCGCGAGCAGCGGGCTTTTTCTTTGTTGAGAAATTGCAAAACCGCTTGACAACATGAGTGTATACATGATACAATGAACAGAGAAACCTAATACATAAAAGGAGAATCACATTATGAAACGCGTGTTCCTGTTAGTTCTTGTGCTGTGTGCACTTTTGACGTCTGTGCCCGCGGTGAGTGTATTGGCGGAAACTCCCGCTGAGCCCGTTCCTGCGGAAGAACTGCCCTCTTCCTATACGCTGGTAGGCACAAAGCATTTGCCTCCTATTTCCAATCAGGGAAATATCGGTACCTGCTCCTCCAGCTCGATCACCTATATGCAGTTTAGTAATGCGGTATCGCGCTATATCCATTCCATCGATCCCAAAAGCGAATGGAATCCCTCTTCCGGAGAAGCGCAGTATCTGTTTTCTCCCAAGTTTACTTATAACTTTGCCGGCTCCGGTACCGAATGGGTGTATCGTATTCTGATGGAGAACGGTGCGCTTACTTGGGATAAGTCCTACTTTGCCACCAAATCCGACGGCTCCTATGACCAGGAAGCGGTCAAAAATGCCATCCCCACTCAGACGACCTCTTGGGACGTTGGTGCCGGTGCGATGGAAACGGCGATGAATTACCGTTTGACCAATTTTGAACAGATCTGGCTGCGCACCACCGATGACAGCTACGGTGTGAACGGCAAGATTCAGATCACCCAGACCGCTAAGGGTCAGGCGCTGATCAACAAGATCAAGGATGCTGTTGTCAACGGAAACGTTGTGGTAACAGGCGGTCTGTCCAGCACTTGGGGCGGCGGCTACGAGTATAATGCAGTCATCGGCAATACCGGTGTTGCCAGAAAGGGCGACAGTGTTCTGTATTGCGGCAGAGGTGCAAAATCCGGCGGTCACCAGATCTGTATCGTTGGCTATGACGATAACGTGATCGCAGAGGTTACCAATAAGGAAGGCGGCAAGACCCGTCTGAAGGGCGGCTTCCTGATCGCAAACTCCTGGGGCGAGGCATGGATGAACGATGGCTACTGCTGGTTCATGTATGACTCGGTTAACGAAGTATCCGAATATGAAGAGCTGAATTTTGACGACAGACAGGCTCCCCTTGATCAGTTCTGCTTTGTTTACTGGGACAAGGATGTTAAATCCGGTAAGCCCGATATGTATATGGAGGTCAGCGTTATCACTGCTGACAGAACCAATTTCACCCTCACCTTGCTTGGTGAAAACGAAGAAGGCTTTACCAGAAAGTATAAGCCCTATCTGTTTGAATATGCAGGTCACCATGGCGATTACGGTGAAACGCGTCACTATAACTTTGCAGGACAGCCTGCCAGAAAGAACCTTCCGTCGGTCGGACAGTTTGCCTTCTCGTTGGAGGAAATGTATGGCTCCGACATCAATAAGTTTATCAAGTACGGCGTCAGAGTAACCGCTTCCAACGGTGAAGAGGTGAAGGTTGCCGGTATCACCTTGAAAAACAGCTTGGGTAAAGTGATCAAGCAGGTAGCTTTTTCCGGTGATGATGCCATTGTCGGTACCGAAAAGAACTTCTTTATTGACAGTGTTAAAATGATCGGTGTGGATACACTACCTACCATTGAGGGTGCGAGCATTGAGTATGTTGACTCTTTGAATTACTACACAGAGGGTAGCGAGGTTCGCTTCACTGTGACCCCGAAGCAGGCGGATGCTAAGTTTGTTTTGAAGCTGGATGGTGTTGTGCTGAAAGCAGATGCAGACGGTATTTACACTGCTAAATTGACCCCCACCTCTGCGCTGACATATGAAGTGCTTGAAAGCACTCAGCAGCCAGGCGAGGGTAATACGGAAACGGATGGCAATAGCGGTAACAATAAAGATGATGGCGATGAGTCCTCGAGCCCCATTGTATGGATCATTGTTGTATGTGCTGTGGCAGCCGTTGGCGCAGTAGCACTTGTTATTGTCAAGATTGGCAAGAAGAAAGGTAAGTAAGAAACGTGTTTGAGCAGCTGGCATCCGCAGAGATGCGATATGAACAAATGGATGCCAGACTGTCGTCTCCGGATTTGATGAAGGATCCCGCGGCGTATGCATCCTTTATGAAGGAATACAGGGCGCTTGGGGAGATTGTTTCGGTCTACCGGAATTACCGTCAGCTTGTCGATGCGGAAAAAGAAGCATTGGAGCTGATGCAAGCGGGCGATGATGATTTAAAAGTGCTGGCAAAGGAGGAGCTGCGCTCTGTCAGGGAACAGCTGCCTCTTGTGATCGAGCAGCTGCAGATCCTGCTGCTGCCGAAGGATCCCTTGGATGAAAAGAATGTCATCGTGGAGATACGAGCGTGTGCCGGCGGGGAAGAGGCTGCTCTCTTTGCGGCAGTTCTCTATCGGATGTACGGGATGTATGCCGATAAGAAGGGCTTCAAGATGGAGCGACTTTCGGCAAACGAGACCGAGCTTGGCGGCTATCGTGAGATCACCTTTTCGGTTGACGGAGAGGGCGCTTACAGTCGGCTCAAGTTTGAGTCTGGCGTACACAGAGTCCAAAGAGTTCCCGAAACCGAAAGCCAGGGTAGAATTCAGACCTCTACCGTTACAGTGGCAGTGCTACCCGAGGCTGACGAGATCTGTGTGCAGATAAACCCCGCAGATCTGGTGATCGAATCCTGTAAAAGCTCGGGGGCGGGCGGTCAGCATATTAATAAAACTGAATCTGCCGTGCGCATTTTGCATAAGCCCAGCGGAATCGTTGTGGAGTGTCAGGAGGAGCGTTCTCAGTTCAAGAATAAGGACAAGGCGCTTCGAATGCTGTCTGCCAAGCTCTTTGACATTAAGAGCCGTGAGCAGAACGAACGCATCGCCGCCGATCGCCGTTCTCAGGTGGGTACGGGAGATCGCAGCGAACGCATTCGTACCTATAATTACCCACAGGGAAGAGTGACCGATCACCGGATTGGTTTAACGCTTTACGATATTGAAAGCGTGGTGAACGGTGAGTTGGATAAGGTCATCGACCCCTTGATCGCTGCCAAAACGGCAGAGGATCTTAAAAACGGAAAAACAGAGTTTTAACAAAAACTGCCGTGCAAGTAAGCGCGGCAGTTTTTTATCTCATTTTTTCACAAAATATGAAGTTTCTCTTTACAAAAGGCACAAAATATAGTATAATAAAAAAGAGAAAGTCTATTTGTGATACAACATAGGGAGAAAGGGGGAAGTATATGGAAACTATAATTTTGAGTGCTTCGTCGGATAGTTCCGTCAAGCGCGCTGCACAGGTGATCAGAAGCGGCGGACTGGTCGCGTTCCCCACAGAAACAGTCTATGGACTGGGTGGCAACGGATTGATGGCTGATGCGGCATCTCGTATTTACGCTGCTAAGGGCAGACCCAGTGACAATCCCCTGATCCTTCATTTACAGGATCCCATGGAGGCGGAAAGATATTGCTATATCAACCCTCTCTATTACACACTGGCGGCAGCATTCATGCCCGGTCCCTTGACGGTGATCATGCCAAAGAAACCCATTGTACCGGATACGGTGACCGGTGGGCTCGATACCGTTGCGGTACGCGTCCCTTCCGATCCTGTGGCGCGTCGCTTTTTGAAGGAGTGCGGTGTTCCTGTTGCAGCGCCCTCTGCCAACATTTCAGGTAGACCCAGTCCCACAAGGGTTGAGCATGTGATCGAGGACCTGAGCGGAAGGATCGATATGATACTTTGCGGTGATGAATGTGAGATCGGACTGGAATCTACCATTGTAAAGCTGGATGGAGAGCATTTGACGCTGCTGCGTCCCGGTGCGATCACACCGCAGATGTTGGAAAGTGTCTTTCCCTCGGTGCAGATCGACGATTGCTCCATGCGTCCCATCGGCAAGGATGAAAAACCGGCGGCACCCGGGATGAAATACCGTCACTACGCACCAAGGGCAAAGGTCATTGTGTTGGATGGCGAGTCAGATGCCGTGCTTCGGTTTCAGCAAAATGCTGCCCGGGATGATACTGTCGGCATATTGTGCATCGATACGCATTTGGCACAGATTGAGGGCAAGCATGTGTATTCACTGGGCAAGGATCCGTCACAGATGGCAAAAAATCTGTTTGCTGCACTGCGCAGCTTTGACAGTCATGCCGAGATCCAAACGATCTATGCGGTTATGCCGCCAAAGGACGGAATCGGTATGGCAGTGCATAACCGTTTGATGAAGGCGGCAGGCTTTAGTGTTTTGAAATTATAAGAAATTGAGGATTGATCATGGCAAAGAAAAAGAGTGCCAAGGATACTTTAAATATAGCTCCGCCTGCACAAGCGCGGGACCAGTTGATCACAGAAACCATAGAGAAAAACTATATGCCGTACGTGATGACGGTCATTATTTCCCGTGCGATTCCCGAAATCGACGGCTTTAAGCCTTCTCACCGCAAGCTTTTGTATACGATGTACGATATGGGGTTGATGAAAGGACAAATGACAAAGTCTGCAAACGTTGTGGGTCAGACCATGCGTCTCAATCCCCACGGCGATGCGGCGATCTACGAAACGATGGTGCGCTTAACCCGTGACCATGAAGCGCTGCTGCATCCCTTTGTTGATAGTCAGGGAAGCTTTGGTAAGCACTACAGTACCACAGACATGGCATATGCAGCTCCCCGTTATACCAAGGTCAAGCTGGATGGATTCTGTAATGAGATCTTTTCCGGTATTGACAAGGATGCTGTGGACTATATTCCTAACTATGACAACACTATGCAGGAGCCGGTCTTACTGCCTACGTCGTTTCCCAATATTTTGGTAACACCCAACATGGGTATTGCCGTCGGTATGGCGAGCAATATCTGCTCCTTCAATCTGGCTGAGGTCTGCGATGGTACCATTGAGGTGCTTACCAATCCGAGCGTGGATGTGGACAGAATGATGGAGATCATAAAGGCGCCCGACTTTTCCACAGGCGCGAACCTGCTGTACGATCGTGCAGCCCTTGCAGAGATCTATCGTACGGGTAAGGGAAGCGTGAAGCTGCGCTCCCGATACGTGTACGATAAGGATGCAAACTGTATCGATATCATTCAGATCCCCTATTCAACCTCTATTGAGCTTGTGATGAAGCGTATCACCGAGCTGATCAAGGAAGGAAAGCTGAAGGAGGTTACCGACTTCCGAGATGAGATCGACATCAGCGGCTTCAAGCTGACACTGGATCTCAGACGAGGAACCGACCCTGATAAGCTGATGGCAAAGCTGTTCAAGCAAACGCCTTTGGAGGATAGCTTTGCCTGCAATTTCAATGTGCTGATCGATGGCTCGCCCAGACAGCTTGGTATTATTGAGCTGATGAAGGAATGGATCCGCTTCCGTATGGGGTGTGTCAAGCGTGAGTTGAGTTACGATCTGAAAAAGAAGGAAGAAAAGCTGCATTTGCTGCTGGGACTTGGTAAGATCTTACTGGACATTGACCGTGCCATCAAGATCGTGCGTGAGACAAAGGCAGAAAAGGACGTGGTTCCCAATCTGATGGCAGGCTTCGGGATTGACGAGATACAGGCAGAGTACATCGCAGAGATCAAGCTGCGTCATTTGAACAGAGAGTATATTCTCAACCGCGTCAAGGAAATCGAAAGCCTGCAAAAGGAGATCGAGGAGCTGAAGGGTCTGATCTCTTCCGAGGCTAAGATCAAGAAGTTGATCGCAAAGCAGTTGAAGGCTATAAAGGATAAATACGGTATTGCTCGCAAGACCCAAATTCTATATGATCTGCAGGACGATGTCATTGAGACTGAGGAGGCGGTGGAAAACTATCCCTGCCGTCTGGTGATGACAAAAGAGGGTTATTTCAAGAAGATCACCATGCAAAGTCTGCGTGGCAATGATGAGCAGAAGGTCAAGGAGGGCGACGAGGTCATCTATAATGCAGACGACGACAATTTGGCGCAGCTTCTGTTTTTCAGTGATAAGGCGAGATGTTACCGTGCGTCAGCTGACGATTTCGGCGTGACCAAAGCATCCTCAATGGGCGATTTTATCCCCGCCAAGCTCGGGTTTGAGTCGGACGAGCGGTTCCTGTTCATGCTGCCCGTGCATAGCTACGAAAAGGGTAGACTTGTGATGGTCTTTGCCAATGGTAAGGCTGTCAAGGTTCCTCTGTCTGCCTACGAGGTCAAGGGAAACCGCAAGCGCTTGACCGGCGCGTATTCGGAGGCATCGGAGATCGTTGCCATGTTATTTGAAAACGATCCGATAGAGCTCGTGATGGTTTCCGATGATCATAAGGCGATTCAGTTAAGCAGTGCGCTGATTCCTGAAAAGTCAACGAGAACTGCGGGGGGCGTCACCGTATTTTCGCTGAAAAAGGGCGCAAAGGTAAGAGAGGTCACGACCGATACCGAAAAGTATGCCGGACCCAAATCCTACAAGAAGATCAAAATTCCCGCAACGGGTATACCGATCCAGACCTTTGATCCCGAGAAGCAGCAGATCAAATTGATTTAAAAGTAACCGTACGATATATCATAAAGGAGTTAGCATGAAGAAAAGTAAAATTCTTCCGATCGTTCTGGCACTTGCCGTAACGGTCAGTATCGGAATATCCGTGTTTGCGCTTGCGTATGCAGCGGCGGCGGATGATACGAAAAAGGTGCAATTGGTGACACTTGACTATATCGAAAACAGCCTGATGCAGCAGATCGACGACAAGATCAAGGTGGGCAGTGTGGAAAGCATGAAGGAAACGGTAGATGCTATCAATGCGACGCTGGACTATCTTAATACGCAGGTGGCTAACAATGCCGGTAGCGTGCAAGCGGTCAGTACCGAGCTGACCTCGGTCAAGGCTCTGATCACTTCTCTTGAGGAAAGAGTAAGTGCGCTTGCGGATCAGTCGGCACTGACTGCGCTTCAACAGCAGCTGGAGGCGCTTCAACAGCGTGTTGCCACACTCGAGGGAACCTGCTCCGTGCTCACACAGGACGTGTCTGCGCTTAAGGAAAGCTTGTCCGGTATTGCAGGTCGCGTCAGCGGACTGGAAAGCAGCATTTCATCGTTGAAAACATACTGCGAAAGCAGTCTGACGCAGTTGTCCGGTAAGATCTCTACGAATGAACAGTCGATCACAACGCTGACCGACACAGCCACAGAGCTAAAGGGTGCGGCTGATACCATTCGGTCAGAGCTTGCGTTGCTTACCGCTTCCTACGATGCTATGCTTACACGGGTGACGTCATTGGAAAGCCAAGCCGGTAACGATCGTACAGATCTGATGCAGATGAAGCTGACGCTATCCTCTCTGCAGGGAAAGATCGATGATATGAGTGGTGATTACGGCGAGATCATTGATGCGTACAACGAATATACCAAGACCATTGCTGCGCTGCGTGCTGCGTCTGACGGTGGCAACGCTTCCTTTTCTGCTATCTTTTTGAAAGAAGGCGAAATGCTTACCTGCTCGGGGCTTCCCTCCGATACCATGGAGATCATCGTCAGAAGGGGTAACGTAAAGGTGAACTCCCCGATTCCCACTCAGGGAATTCTGGATATGACCGACAGCGTGGAGATTTTGAACGGTAAAAAGGTTCTTGAGTACCATTATCTGATACTGGTCGGCGGAGGAGATGGCAGAGGGATCGTATCGCAAAGCGGCGATGCCTGGATCTTAGTGAGAGGAGAATACGAAATTGGCTAACAATCATAATTCCGGAAATAAACTGTGGGTGCGTGTGATGTGCCTGTTCTTAGCAGGGCTTATGGCGTTATCGGTGGGATACGTTCTGATCGATATGCTGTTACACTAATACTGAAAAGGAGGTGCAATTTTGCACCGTTATGAAGAATTTACGCCTGCTTGGCGTATAATGAATCGAGTATTGAGTTTGGTGCTGGCGTTGCTCATTTTATTGGGCTCCACTTACCTGCTGACGCTGACTCTACGGCTGGACGGTACGGATGCTGAAGAGCAGGGAACGCCTTCGATCGATACTGTGCTTCCCGATCCCTCCAATTACGAAGAGCCGAATGTGAGAATCGGTCTTTGTTACGGCAGTTCTGTTAGAGCCAAATATTCCTTTACTGCAACGGAACGGTTGATCTATGGCTATAACCGTTACGAAAGCTCCGAGTTTGTGGAGCTTGGGACGGCATCTGCAGGCATATATACAGCATCTATCGGTAAAGGATATACAGTTGTCATGACTGTCTTTCAAGATCCCGACACGGACAGTACCGATCATTTTGCCGTGCTTGCGAAGGCGCGGGAGCTACTGGAGGTGTACAACCTGCCAATCTTTCCGATGCTGAACGAAAACGGATTTGTAGTGTGTATCGGATTGTATGATACTGCGGAAGAAGCGATCTCCCAGGCGGAGTATATGTATATCGATCTCGGTATGGATACTGTTTTCGGCGGTGATGAGGATGTTGGTGACGGAGACATTACCGACGGAGACATTACCGACGGAGACATTACCGACGGAGACATTACCGACGGAGACATTACCGACGGGGACATTACTGACGGCAGAGATATTTCGGAAGGGGACGGTACAGTCGAACCTGAGCCCGAGCCCGAGCCCGAGCCTGAGCCCGAACCCGAGCCTGAGCCTGATCCCGAGCCTGA
>SVRH01000083.1 GCA_015064925.1 Oscillospiraceae bacterium
GTGTGACCGATGTCATGTCCCAAACTGATAGCTTCGATGAGATCGAGATTCAGGTTGAGGGTTTTGCCGATGGTGCGAGCAATACGGGAGACCAGCTGCACGTGCAGACCGCGACGGGTGATATCGTCATTTTTATATAGAGAAAACACTTGGGTTTTATCTGCGTATCGGTTGAAATACGGGCAGTGCATGATCTTATCGATGTCACGGATAAAGGCGGTGCGCCAAACTGTCGCCTTGTCTTTGCTGCTGTCTCGACGGACAATATTGTCTTCATCGAAGGAAAATGGGATAGAGCAACCGTTTTTGCGGTCATACTCTATCTTTTTTGTAAGGTCATCTGTTAATTTTTCATATATGAGCAAAAGGATCCCTCCTTTATATGTTTTCCTTACCATTATAGCATGGATTTTTCATTTTGAAAAGACCGACACTATATTTCTAAAAGGTTAATTTGAATTATTTTTCGCAAAGGTATGGTAATTTTCATAAAAATATGCTATAATGACTCGTCAATTCAAAAAGAAAGGATGTGAATGTGTGAAATCGATCTATATACTGCTTACAAGATCCAATACAGTTGTGTCGCGGATGGTTTCGTTGACAACTGCGGACAAATACACTCACGTCTCCATTTCTTTTGAAAAGAATCTAACTCCCCTTTACAGCTTTGCCAGACGTTTTATCCACACCCCGCTTCCCGCAGGGCTGCGTCCTGAGTATTTGGATCAAGGCTTTTTTAAAAAGCATCCCCGTATTCCTTGTGCGCTGTACGAGTTGGTGGTGGAGGATGAGATCTACTACAATTGTAAGCATGCTGTTGAAAACATGATGCTGGATGCCGATAAGTATAAGTTCAATATCTGGGGACTATTGCTTTGCAGACTGAGTATCCCCTCCAAACGAAAGAATCACTATTTTTGTTCCGAATTTGTCAGCAAGGTGCTTTTGGATAACAATGCGGTACCGCTTCCCAAGGTTCCTTCCTTGATGCGACCTAACGATTATACCAAGCTACCCGATCTGAATTGCCTGTATGAAGGGCGCGTTCGAAAGCTTGCCCAGATCGTTCAACCAATATAATAGTATAATTAAAGCACTCGAAAGCCTATGCTTTCGAGTGCTTCTTTTCGTGTGTAGAGTAGAGCAGATTGGAAATTGCCTGCATTCTATTTCGGTCTACCTTGAGAACCTGACGGTCATAGGTCAAAAGACCGTTGGTTTCATCCTCTACGTCGCTTACCTGCGTCAAAACAGTGGCACAAAGACCGTTTTCTATAGCGGGAAGGATCTCATTGCAATACAGCTCCTCCATGGCTTTTGTGAAAAGCTCCTTATCCTCAAACAGCTTATAGCCGTATGTTTTTTGTGTATTGAAGCTATGGTCCTTGATCTTCAACGAATATCCACCAAACTCGGAAAGTACAAGCGGCCTGGCTGCAGGGAAAAGCTTGATGGGCTTAAAGTAGATGTGTTCGCTTTCTACGTCACTTTCATTTTCCTTAAACCAGCCTGAGGTGCTGTCCCATACGCGGTTTGGATCCAGTGCCTTGAAGCGCTTGTACATAAGATCTGCATCGTACTGCCCCCAGCCTTCGTTGAAGATGGTATAGTAGCAAACGCAGGGGTGATTGTTGAGCTGCTCCACCATTTCGGTGGCGCATTTCTCAAACTGTTCTCTGCGATACTTTGAGGCGCGGTGGGTGATGCCCTTGCGGGGACCAACGGTGGGCAGGGCAGTATCAATGAGGAAGTTGTACTTTCCGCTGTTGACAAAGTCCTGGAACACGATCATTCCGTGCTTGTCACAGTAGTAGTAAAACAGCTCCGGCTCGATTTTGATGTGCTTGCGCAGCATATTAAATCCAAGCGACTTCATTTGCAGGATATCGTTTTCAAATCCTTTTGGTGTGGCGGGCAGATAGATGCCATCGCTGAAATATCCCTGATCCAACAGTCCGTGGAAGAAATAGGGCTTTTCATTCAAAAGTATCTTGTCATCCTTCACTCTGACGGTGCGCAGGGCAAAGTAGCTTTGCACTCTGTCATTTCCGGAGAGGATCTCAAATTCATACAGCTTTGGATGCTCCGGCGACCAACGTTCGGGGCGCTCGGGTGTCAGGGTAAAGCAGTCGCCCGTGAAGCGATGCTCTTTTCCTTCAAAGATCAGAGTCTTTTCCGATGTTCCACCCTTAACGTAGATCGTTGCACTATCAAGGGTCGATTCAATGCGGATACTGTCAATGGCATCGGCTGGGATGCTTTCCATCCATACGCTCTGCCAAATGCCGGAAACAGGAGTATACCACATACCGCCCCGCTTTTTGCGTTGCTTACCGTAGGGCAGCTCGGGATCAAGTGGGTCGGTCACCTCAACGGTTACGGTGTTTTCGCCCGTCTTTATCAGTTTTGTTACGTCAAAGGAGAAGGGGACGTATCCGCCGATATGCTCTCCGACGGGAATCCCGTTTATAAAGACACGGCATATCTGATCCACGGCACCGAAATGCAAAATCGTTTTTTCACTCAGAAAATCAGATGCAACGGTGAACGAACGGCTGTAATACATTCTATCGTATTTATCAATGCTTCGCTCTACCCCCGAAAGACGGGATTCGATCGGGAAAGGTACCAGCACGGGCCCTTCGTAGGTCGGTTTGCCGCCCCGTACGATCCGAAGATCCCATACTCCGTTCAGAGGGAGAAAAGAATCACGCCTGCACTGAGGGCGGGGGTATTCGTTATAGGGAACGTCCCCGAGATCCTCTTCAAACGGTGTACGAAGGCTTTGCATTTTGGGCTTGGTTTTACCGAAAACGTACAGCAGTAAAGGAACAAGTGCCAAGATGCAGATCAGTGCCGCGAGGAAAATATTAGCATTGGGCAAGAACGAAGTGGTGCCGTCGCTGTTGAGGATGGTCTTGGCATTTCGAAGAACCAGGGATCCGATGAAGGGACCGACGATGCCCGGGATCAATACTTGAAAGCAGATACGCAGTCCTTGAAACATTCCTGCTTTTCCTTCGGGTGTCAGATCGCGGATGATGGCGCCGAAAACTGCCATGCTTGCCAAATATCCGCACATCATTAGGAGCGAGCCTATGAACACGGGAACGGTCGCGGACGTCAGGTAAAGAATAATATATCCGATACAGAGGGAGAGCAGCGAAACAACGATCGAGGACTGAAAGCCCTTCTTGTCATATGTTTTACCCCAAAAGGCAGTGAATACAGCGGCAAGAACGATGGCGGGCGCCATGATGAATACGTAATTCGACATGCCCAGTGAATGCTCATAATAGATGATCAGATAGGGCATGAAGACCTGAATGGAAATGTTGAAAACCGTGAACAGAATGAGGATCAGATATAAAAGAGGGTTTTGCTTAACGGTGGAGGGAAGAAAGCCGTAAAAAATGCTGCGGACATATCCTTCTTTGGTGGGCTTGATATTTGGTTCCTTGATGATGAAGATGCCGAGGATCCCGATACCGATGACGATGACGCCGATGATCAGAAAGATCAGTGTCCAGCTTGCTTCCTTTGTCAGATCGAAGAACATGAATCCTCCGAAGACCGCGAGAATGGCAACAAGCGGCATCATGGAATTGATTCCCTCAACGGCGCCTCGGTTGGTGCGGTCGGTGGAGTCTGTGACCCATGCGTTAAAGGCGGCATCGTTGGCGGTGGAGCCAAAGAAGGTCATGACACAGTCCAGAATAATGGTCAGCGTAATACCAAGCGTGGCGGCCGATACGGTCATTGGGAAGATGGCGCTGATGAGATCTGTGCGCAGCAGGGTAAAGCAGAGAATGGAGATACCCCAAAGGATGTAGCCTGCACAAATGAACAGCTTGCGTTTTCCGATCTTATCGGATAATGCGCCCATGAAAACGGTGGTGAGCGTTGCGGCAACGGCAGAGGCTGCCACCATGAGAGAGATATCCGATGCGTCGGCGCGGAACATATTGTAAATAAACACGTTGAAATACATATTTTCCACGACCCATGCGACCTGACCGATCAAGGAAAACAGCGTGATGGCGCACCAGAATTTGGCAGACAGTTTGGTTTTCATAAAGGCATCCTCCGTCATTGATATCCACATTATAGCACAGAAGATCCGATGCGTCAATGAAAGATCGACACAAAAACTTTACCGTTTTCTATTGACTTTTCAATATTGATATGATATACTATACACCGTTTTCGAGGTGTGGCTCAGTTTGGTAGAGCGCTACGTTCGGGACGTAGAAGTCGTGGGTTCGAATCCCGTCACCTCGACCATAAGAAGACTCAGGATTGGGTGCAATCTTGAGTCTTTTTATATTGGGTATCAGAAAGAAATCTGAAAAAATGATACAGAGACCTTTTATCCCCTTGATTTGGTTTTTATAGTGTGATATAATCATAAAAAAGATATAAAAATTAGAATGATAACAGATTTTTTGAAATTCTACGGAACGAAATGGGGAGCAAAATGAGTTTTTTTAACGTGTTGAAAAAAATAGGGCTCAAAACAGCAAAAGGCTGCTGCTTTTATCCTGTCGGTAAGGATTCTGCTGTGCTGGTTGGTATCAAGTATAAGCAGGGAAAACCGATCACCGTTCCCGAGCGAATCGGAAAATATACCGTGCGTGGCATTGACGATCTTGACAGTTCCGGGCGCCTTTATGACGCCTACGCTGCACTGGATGGCAAGACACAGCGTGCTGTCAAAGAGAAGCTTTGGAAGTATGAAATGCTGTCCGAGGTGGATGTGAATTTGCTTCCCGAAACGGTTGAGTATATCGGTATATCCAAGTTGCGCGGTATTGAATTTGACACCGAGAAAATTGAAATTCCGCCGCAGATTCGATATATCCGTAATCTTCAGCTGCCCAAGGTCTGTAGAATTCCAACACCTGTTTTATTGCCTGATACTCTGCAGTATCTTGGGCAGGTGAGTGATAATGATTCTTGTTATTCTTTGAAGTGCTACTCCTCCGGGCGCAATACGCCCCCTCATCTTCGGCTTTCCGATTATTTGGGATACGAGGTGAAGGAGGATGCGCAAATTGCCGACGGAGCGTTTCGCAATTGTCAAAGCCTGATGGTGAACGTGGAGCTGCCAAAGGGGATCACAAGAATAGGGGAGGGGGCTTTTGAAAGTGTACGGATGTGCACCGTATCTATACCGGAAGGCGTCACCTACATTGGTTCGGGAGCATTTGCCAACTGTGTGGCGTTAAAGGAGTTTAATTTGCCTGACAGTCTTACCTATCTGGCGGTCGATGCTTTTTCAAACTGTCCGCGTTTGTGTCTGACACCGTCGGTTTTAAAGCAGCTTGAGCGTTATCCAATGGTATATGAGCAATTGGTACCTAAATGGAAAAACGACGTTCAAACTCATTTGAAGAGCGGAAACGATTATCTGTTTGTAAAGCATTTAACTGTGAATAACAAAGCAAGTGCATTTGATGAGTATTATCAGGCTCTCATGCTGGATCCATACTGTATGCCTGCAATACTTGGAATGGAACGGGTGATTTTGTCTTGCCAAACACCAAACAACGGGATCGTACCGAGGCTTGAAGACGTCAAAGCGCATCTTGAAAAGCACGGTAATTTGGATGCACTTCACTATTTTAACGGTTCGATCGCAATGCTCGATGATATTTGCGTTATTATGTCCTATGAAGAGGATATTATTACCATGCGGCAGGTGTATGGCTTGAACCACGATCAAGCAGCGGCGGCAGCGATCATGAAATTTCTACTTGACGCTTTGGAAAAGCACCCGAGAACGACCGTTTTGGTCAAAAACGAAATATATCATTTCATCGGATGGATGCTCAAAATGCCCACACGCAATAAGGACAGTCAGAGTGAGAAATGCTATTTATATCAGAAACAGCGCTATTTAAAGATGTTTGGGAGAGAGCCTGATTATTTGGAGCTGGGCTGCTTCAAGTTGTATCTACACTCCAAAGACCTTATGGATCGATATAATAGGGCTATGGAAATCGAAAACGATGAGGGCTTCTACGATGCGGAATTTTGGTTGGAGCTGGCGCGCACTTTAAACCCGGGAATTGAAATTCCAAAGGAATTTGTAAAAATGCAGTCAAGACATCGGGCAAAGGAGGAAGCGGAACGATGGCGAAGAAAAATGGCAGCCATTGCATTCCCACCGACACCTGTTTTACCGGTTCCAAGCTTTGGTTACAGTGAGGAGAATTCATTCCGAATGGACGAAATTGTATCCGAGTATTGGGCTGAGGTTGCCGCTCGGGCAGAAGCGCAAGAAATCGAAAATATGTGGTATGATTTATCGGCCAGCGGTTTTTGGGACGACACGAGCTGGCAATAAGTACATAACTTAGAATATTCGAAAGGCACGGTGGAGATGTAATTTCTTTACCGTGTCTTATTCACTGATCCGTTTTTATGGCGGTTGTGCCTCCAAACAGGATGTTCTACCAAAAAGAGATAGGCAAACTATTGAAAATCAGGTGCGAAAATGGTAAAATAGGCTTACTAACACAGGAGGCAAAACATGAACGATTACACATTCGGAAATTTTATATATGAGCTTCGCACCGAAAAAGGATATTCGCAGTCGGAGCTGGGGCAAATGCTGGGCGTGACCAACAAGGCGGTTTCCAAATGGGAAAACGGAAGCGCCAAGCCGAATACCGTGCTGATTCCAAAGCTTGCACAGATTCTTGACGTAACGGTAGAGGAGCTGTTTGCCGGCAGACGCTTTGAAAAAGATACCGAGCTTACCAGGATGAAAGCGCATCTTGGTACGCTTAAGAAAAAGTATGCGCTGCTTAGCTCAATCTATCTTGCTGTTATGGTCACGGTACCTCTTTGGCTTGCACTGTTTATTTCGGTTGTAATGGGATTCAAGATAGAGGACGACGTGGCGGGGCCGCTGGGATCTGTCTGCTTTATCATCATATTTATCGTAAGCCTTGTTTCGTTTGTCATTTATCGAAAGAATTTCAGATCGGTTTGGATGAATGATCCGCCCGAGCTAACGGAACGGTTTATCAAAAGAGTCCATGTGGGAAAGGTAGCTTCGTATACCGTTTTTGGTGTAACTGTTTTGCTGATGATCTGTCTTTTGGTGATGCAGCATATATCTCAGCTATCTGAATCGACGGTGGCGGTGGGGGCTGTATATGCGGTTCTTTCGCTCATTAGCATCGTTTCGCTCGAAGCTTGGATCTGCTTTTGGAACATTGCAAGGCTACTTTCGATTCGTTCATCCGGATTCAACAGTAAGAGCATAAAGCTTTCATTTGAAGAAATGCCGACGTGGTGCAAGATATGCTACGTGGCAGCTCAAGTTTTGCTACCGCTCAATTTGATAATATTTATTGTGAGTATAAGTCATCGCGAACTGACACCGGTGAGAATGGTATTTACGCTATTGTTTATCGTTGCGTATTTGCCCATTTTGGTTTATATTATGAAAACAAAAAACAAGAAATAAGCAAAGCCCGCTTAACAGACCGTTAAGCGGGCTTTGCTATGTAAAAATTACTTTTCGAGAGATTCCAGATATTCTTTTCTGCCGGTTTCGTAGAGGTTATTGCCTTCGCTGTCGATGATAACAACAACAGGGAAGTCTTCTACCTCCAGACGGCGGATCGCCTCGGCACCGAGATCTTCGTAGGCTACGATCTCAGCCTTCTTGATGCACTTGCTCAAGAGCGCACCCAGACCGCCGATGGCACCGAAGTATACGGCACCGTGTTCCTTCATGGCTGCGATTACCTCGGGACCTCTCTTACCCTTACCGATCATACCGGTCTGACCAAGACCGATCAGTGTGGGGCTGTAAGCGTCCATTCTATAGGAGGTGGTGGGGCCTGCGGAGCCGATCGCCTGACCGGGCTTTGCGGGAGTGGGACCTACGAAGTAGATCACGCTGTCCTTAACGTCGATGGGCAGTTCTTCGCCGCGAGCCACCAGGTCGCAGAGACGCTTGTGAGCGGCGTCACGGGCGGTGTAGATCACACCGGAGAACAGGCAGCTATCGCCTGCGCGCAGTTTTCTGGCATCCTCATGGGAGAGGGGAGCAACGATCTTAATAGCCATTTAAATTACCTCCGACTTATGTCTTGCCACATGGCAGTTGATATTTACCGCAACGGGGAGACCTGCGATATGAGTGGGGAACTTTTCGATGTTTACGGCAAGAGCGGTGGTTCTGCCGCCAAAGCCCTGCGGGCCAATACCCAGAGAGTTGATGCCTTCCAGCAGCTCTTCTTCAAACTTTGCATAGAAGGGATCCTCGTTTCTTTCATCCAGAGAACGCAGAAGTGCCTTCTTAGCAAGGAACGCTGCCTTATCAAAGGTACCGCCGATACCAACGCCTA
>SVRH01000084.1 GCA_015064925.1 Oscillospiraceae bacterium
AGGAGTGGATCTGAATGCGCGGCTGCTAATGATAGTCAAGCCTTCGTTCAGAACAACCTTTTCAACTGTGGAGCCGTCAAAGCCACGTCCGAGATCGCGAACAGTAGAAGCCAGAACAACTTCCTTGACTTTGCTGTTGGAAGAAAATGCATAGTTTCCGATGGCGGTAGTACCCTCTGCTACATTCACGGTAGTACCGGTGTAATCAGCAGGAACCTCATACAGAACTTTCTCACCGGTTACACCGTCCTCATAGTAGGTGATACCGTCTTTATCATAGAAGTTCACAATTTTCAGAACACCGGTGCCGGTGGAGCTATAAGCGCCGCCAACGATGTCACAACCGGTCACTGCACCGTTTACATCGGTAACAGTACCGGAGAACTTGCAGTTGGTGAAGCTTACGGTGTAGCCGGTAGCATTATTCCATACACCTGCGATGCCGCCGATTTCGTCTGCTTCGCCGGTGCTGATAACCTTACCGGTAACGGTAACGTTTTCAAAATTGTTGCCATAGTGTGCAATACCGAACGCACCGCCGATGTCGCAAACGTCACCGATAACGGTGATATTGGAGGTGATGTTCTTGAAGGTGTGAGAGCCTTCGCCGTTGAAGCCCACAACGCCGCCTACGTAGGTTCTGTATGCAATGCCGTTTTCAGTGGAAACAGCCTTTACGTAAGAGCTATCGTCAACGTTAACGGTGATGTCGGTCCAGTTTGCATATGCATTCTTACCGCCAACGCCGCCAACGTAAGCCATGCCGTTCACTTCCACGTGACCGATCACCTTGATGCCGGTGTACTTGGAGGTATAGGGGTTACCTGCCACAACACCCACGTTCAGGCGTCCGGAAACGGAAGCGTTTTCAACGGTCAGATTCTTGATCTCGCCGTTATAGGTATTTGCAAACAGACCAACGGTAGACTTGTTGCCGGTGATCTTCAGGTTGGAAACAGTCTTGCCGTTACCGTCGAAGGTTCCCTTGAAGCCGTTGCCGGTACCAATGGGAGTCCATTCCATGTTCGCAAGATCGATATCTGCGCCCAGAATAACGGTCTTACCTTCGTAGGTATTGCCGCTGTTTACATCCTTGGCAAAGCTGATCAGCTCAGCCAGAGTGAAAATCATGGTTGCGCCCTTGTTGGCTTCGTTCATGGTTACTTCGGTAACGGTGTTATCAGTAGCAACCTCTGCACCGCTTCCAACACGGCCTACAACCTCAGCCATATTCTGGTTGGGTGTATCACTGTCGTACTTGCCTGCTACGCCAACGTAGTTCAAGGTCACGTTCTTAACAGTATTTCCGGAGGCTACAACCGTTACGTTGCTACCGTCAAATGCCAGCATACCTGCGATACCGCCCAGGTCTCTGTATGCGGTAACAGAGGAGTTGGTAACAGTGTTGCCGATGATGTTGCCGTTGTAAGCCTGGCCGACGATCACGCCTGCCTTGGCACCGCCGTCATAGGTGCCATCAGCCTTCTGGTAAGGAGTGGCGATAACGGTAGCATTGTCAACGGTACAATTCTTGATGCAATTACGTGCCAGATATCCGCCGCCGACGATTACGCCAACATAGTCGGTACCGGAAACGTATGCATTCTGAACGGTTACGCCTTCAATGTGTGCGCCAACGAAGGTACGGCCGAAGAGACCGACGCCTGCGGCGCCCACTGCCTTCAGGTTGGAGATGGTGTAGCCGGTGCCGATGAAGGTACCCTTAAAGGTAGCACCGCTCTTACCGATGGGAGTCCAGTTCGCATTGTTCAGATCCACGTTTGCACCCAGCTTAACGGTCTTGCCCTCGAAGGAGTTGCCGCCGTTAACGAGCGTCGCCAGACCTGCCAGCTGTTCAGCGGTGGTCAGAGTGAACTCGGTATCGGTAGTGTTGTACCAAGTGGTATCAACGGAACCGGTCCATGCTGCGTCCTTATCGTAGTCACTGCCGAAGCTGTCGGACTCGTAAGTATACTGCGTTGCGAATACGTTGATACCCAACTTAATGCTGGGAGCGTTCGCGCCGGTCTTGTAGTTGGCTTCGTTGCCAACGGTTTCGGGCATGTAAACTACCAGAGCCACATACTCCTCGGAAGCGCCGGTGTTGTCGCCCTTCGCGTACAGAGCGCTGCTCTTGGAGTAGCCCTTGGAGATGATCTGCGCACCGGTCACTGCCGCACGGGCATCATCACGGGTTGCGTAGAAGTTCTCGCCTGCTGTTTCGATTGCACCGAATTCGATGAAATCGGACAGCAAGAATGCTTCACCTGCCACGTTAACCGATCCGGTTTCGGATACGACGTTAACACCCAACTGATACTTCAGTGCCAAAGTGCCGAGGTTGGAAACCTTTAAGTAAACCACTTCGGTATGGCCGGGTTCCCACAGTTGGTCGGAGAACACGTTGGTTTTTTCATCAAAAGCGGTCCACTTGGTGCCGTCGTAGTATTCAAGCTCGACGTCCAGATTACCGGACTTGATGATGTTGTTCACAGACGATACGGAGTCGGTGAACCACGCAAACGTCGTGCCCATCAGCATGCTGACGCAAAGCAGCATAGACAGGACACTAAACAACAACGCGCGCTTTGTTGTTCTTTTGTTTGTCATTTGTTTTTCCTCCTTTTCTAGAATTTTTGTGACAAACTATATCAAATGGTGCAGCCATTTAATACCAAGCAGAGATACAATTCCCATATTTCGATGATTTGGGAGTCTATTATAGCACCGAAAGATAAATAATGCAAGAGATTTGGATAAAATAGGTGAATTTAAAATAAATTTATAGAACTATATTTTATCGCTTGAAATCCACTCCGGTTATTATTCACATCATCCATCAAGTATTTGTCTCCTCCGCAGCGTTGATCCGTATCACGCAAATACTCATATCGTCACATTTGCGAGGATCCTTTCTCTGCTTTGTTTGTCCGCTGCACCGGCTGAGAATACGCTCCGCCAGATCTGATACCGTATCCTCCTCGTGTCCGCTGATGATGGAGGCAAGCACCGCCGTATCTTCAAAATCAGACGCCACCCCGTCGCTTGCAAGGATCACCAGATCTCCTATTGACATTTGCATCCGCATCTGCTCCGACTGCGCGTCCGCTACGGTCCCAAGCGGCAAATTTGAGGAGGACAGGTTGTAAGCACTTCCCTTTCGAAAGATCAGCGTGGGGGCGGCTCCGCTTTTAATGAAGGTTCCACCGCCTGTGTAGCGGTCAAAGCAAAACAGATCGAAGGTGCAGCTGTCCTCTTCCTTGCGGTGGCAAAGTGCTGCATTGAGCAGCTCTGTGATAAGCTTTGGTGTTGCCCCCGCCCCGGAAAGGCATTCGGAAAGTGAGCATCCCAGCCCCGATGCGATGGCTGCCCGCGATCCGCTTCCCATACCGTCACAAAGCAATAGGCAGGGATTGCCGTCGGCATCCGAAAACGAGCCGATGCTGTCACCGCTATGCTTTTGCCCGGGCTTCGGTTTGTTTGCCTGCGCGTGCTCCAGCGAATAGGCGGGAAGCGACTCCAAAATAACCGCATAGTCCCCCTTGCTGATGACGATACGCGGGTAAGACATCCTGCCGCCAAGCACCTCTTGGCATACCTTACGCAGTCCCTCTGCGCCGCCGCGGCAGTCGAGCGCCTTGCAGTTGCAAAAAAACACCGTTTTGCAAAGGAATCCGTACACACCCACCGTGGAAAAGGAAAGCCCCAGCTGACGCGCTCTGCGCGAAAGCTCCCCTGCATATTCTCCTCTTGGCATGCGGCTGCGCTTGCGGTACTCCTTTTGCTCACAAAGCAGCTTTGATACTGCCTCAAAGCCAACAGCATAGGCGGCAGCGGGATTCGGCTCGGATTTTGTCCGACAAAGCACGGCATAGTCGGACGTCAGCTCCTCTGCAATCTCTGCCGAATACATACAGCCAACCCCTAAGAGAAATCTTCCGTCCAGCCTACCCTCACGCTGAAGTGCGGTTGCTGCCGTTTGAAAAGCAAGCTCCCTCTGCTCTCCATGCTCCGCGCGGCAATATGCCGCAGCCCGACATCGACCGCAGCGCCTTTGCTCAACAGCGTCACAAAGTGTTTGACATTCCGCACCGTCGGGTATTCGGTTTTGTCCAAGAGCGTAGAACAGCCCCGACAGTCGATGCATGCTTTCCACCGTTTGTTGCTCCTGTGCTTGTCGCTGCTGCTTCTCCCTTTCGTCCAGATACTGTCCCGCAGCCCCGACGGTCTTTTCCTCCGTCATTGGCTCTGCCTGCCCACGCGTACGCACCACAGGTACCGCCAGTAACCCCGCACAGACAAGATCGGGAAACACGGAAAAGAGAGCACTGCTCCCCATGACGGCAAACGCATACGCCATGCCGGCCAGCAGTCCTGCTCCCACAGAGATCTTGTGGTTGAAGTGATGCACTACTCCCCCCACCAGCGCCACAGCTGCCAGCATCACGGCACTGCCAAGATCAATGGCAAGAGCCGAAAAAAAGCCGAGAAAGCAGCTTTCCACCGGCGTGCCCGAGGTAAATTCCAACACCGTGACAAAGGCTGCCACCGCCAATGCGGGTGTGAAGCCGAACAAACTGAATTCCTTGCAGGAAAGCACCAGACAAAAGTACAAGAGGCATTTGCCCGCCGAGGAGTACAGCGGACTTGTCCTGCCCACAAGATAGGCTCCGCTGAATAAAAGCGTCAGACAGGGGCAGGCAATCACCATAAAAAACGCACCGAACAAACCGTAATAAGTAAAATTGCCGATCATGGGAAGTGACGTCACACCAAGGGCGACAGCGGCACTGAGCATACAGCGCATAGCAGTTGGCTCCTCGGTCCTGCCCGCGTCCCTCTGCCCCGAAAAGAAGCGAGAAACCTGCGTGCGCCAAAGAAAAATGACCGTATACGCCACCGACATGGCGGGCGAAAAGCCGCGTCCGAACACGGCGGCCGCCATCGCTCCCGTATAGGCAAACGCGATGCGCTCGGGAATCGCGCAAAGAAGCGAGAGCGCAAATGGCAAGGTCTCGAACAGTCCCTCGGTGGATGCCAATAAAAACGTATAAACCGTCAAAAGCGCCCCTTTGCCAAGACTTCGCAGCAGATCCTCCCTGCTACTTCCGTGGGTCAGACGTGCATATACTTCCTTAAAATGCGCCCGCAGGCGCTCGGTGCTCATTTTCACATTCATATTTTTCCCTTCCTTTGTCGATATACTTCGCTGTTTTTGTCAGTATAGCAAGGAAGATCAGCGAGATTTGTCAAAGGATGGCTATCCTAAAAAAGTAAGGCAAGAAAAAAGAATTTCGTTTTCCCCTTTACGAAACGAAAAAAATGTGCTACAATACACCAAACTCTTATGCAAGCAAGGTAAACGACATGAAACAAAATAAACAGTACGCGATCAACAGACTATTCTTTTTCTTTATCATCATCGGGATCCTTCTCGGCGTCACGACCGTTCCCATGGCAATGGAGGAGCTTTCCCTTGGCATCATCATGGGTATCATGGCAGCGTGTACCCTCATCACTCCCTTCATTTTAATGCCCACCTACTACGCCTTTGACAAGGAGGGCGTCACCCTTTGCTATCTGCTGCTGCCAAGCGAGCGTTATCTCTGGAAAAACGTGACCGCCGTCACCGTACACATCGACCCCAAGTCTATGGGACTTGCCAACTTCTTTTTGCTGGAGGGCACGTCGGAAGGAACGCGCCGCTTCTATATGGACAGTCATATCCGTAAAAGCGGCCGTACCAAGCGACTTCTCGAAAAATACTGGCACAAAAAGATCGGCGGCTACTACTTTGCGGAGCTCAAAAGCAAATCCAAGCGCCGACTGGAAAAGGAAGAGCTGGCGACCAAGGCGCATCTGACCGATGAGATCGTGCAGACAGAGCGCAACGCGCGCGCCGAAGCCCGCAGAGTCCTGCAGCCTCTTTCCGTCAAAGCGGAAGAGCTTGGCCTTTCTCTGAACTATGAATTCCTCTTTTTGACCAGCGACTTGGAGTTGCACAAGCGCCGCCCCACCTCGGACTACGATTACACCGCCGCCATCGAGCTTTCCCTGCCCGAGGAGAGCGACGAAGCGCGTATTCTTTGTCTGGATGCAAGACTGCTGCAGGTGCATCTGACCAAAAAAGCCTATCAGGGCACCGAGATCGAAAACGCCCTTGTACAGATGGAGGACGAACTGGAGAAAGCCTTTACAAAGATCCGCAAATACGGCTTTGAACAGTATCTGACAAGACATTAAAAACACAAAAAGGAACCGTGCCTTAGCACGGTTCCTTTTGCTTTCTTTATTTGGTTTCAATGAGGGATTCGTTCCACATTTCGGGAGCTTCGTAGCCAAGCAGGTTCACGGTGGTTGCCGCAACGTTGGCAAGGCCGAAGGCACCCTGCTCTTTTACGGTGTACTTGTCTGCGTAGAAGTTATCGTAGATGATGCAGGGTACGGGATTGAGGGTATGGCTGGTCTTGGCCTTAAAGCCGTTTCCGCTTGCCTTGGGCTGACCCTTCTTGTCCAGTTCATACATTTCATCCGCGTTGCCGTGGTCTGCAGTGATAATGGCAACGCCCTTTGCCGCGTCAATAACGGGAAGGAGTCTTGCCAACTGCAGGTCAAGGGAAGCTACAGAGATCTTGGTTGCTTCCAAATTACCGGTGTGCCCTACCATGTCGCCGTTGGGGAAATTGCAACGGATGTACTTATATTCACCCGACTGGATCATTTCGATCAATTTATCGGTGATTTCAGCACACTTCATCCAGGGTCTTTGTTCAAAGGGAACAACGTCGGAAGGAACCTCTAGATAGGTTTCCAGTTCCTCGCTAAATTTACCGGAGCGGTTTCCGTTCCAGAAATAGGTTACATGACCGTACTTCTGTGTTTCGGATACTGCCGCTTGCTTAATACCGCAATCTGCCAAATACTCACCCATGGTGTTGGTGATTTCGGGAGGATTTACCAGGTAACGGGAGGGGATGTGCGCATCGCCGTCATATTCCAGCATACCTGCGTACATGACCTTGGGGTAGCGAACACGGTCAAACTTATCAAATGCCTCGTCATCAAATGCTTTGGAAATTTCAATGGCACGGTCGCCGCGGAAGTTGAAGAAGATCACGCTGTCGCCGTCTTCTACAGTGCCCACAGGGATGCCGTTTTCAGCAATAACAAATGCAGGCAGATCCTGGTCAATGGCACCGGTCTCGGCGCGGTAGGTATTCACTGCTTCTTCTGCAGAGGCAAACTGTCTGCCCTGACCCAGCACGTGGGTCTTCCAGCCGGCTTCCACCATTGCCCAGTTTGCTTCGTAACGGTCCATGGTGATCTGCATTCTGCCACCGCCCGATGCGATCTTTACATCGTAGTTTTCGCTGCGCAGGTCAGCAAGAAAGGCTTCAAAAGGCAGAATATATTCAAGAGCGGAGGTCTCGCCCACGTCACGCCCGTCCAGCAAAATATGAACACGTACCTTTGCAATACCCTCTTCCTTGGCTCTGACGATCATTGCTTTCAAGTGATCAATGTGGGAATGCACATTACCGTCGGAGAAAAGCCCAAGGAAATGCAGGGTGGAGCCGTTTTCTTTTACATTGCCGCAAAGGGTCTGCCAAGAGCCGGAAGCGAACATCTTTCCGCTTTCAATAGACTGAGAAACGAGCTTTGCGCCCTGCGCAAATACCTGACCTGCGCCAAGTGCGTTGTGACCGACCTCGGAATTACCCATATCGTCGTCACCGGGGAGACCTACGGCAGTACCGTGCGCCTTGATAGCAACGGTGGGATAATTCTTCA
>SVRH01000085.1 GCA_015064925.1 Oscillospiraceae bacterium
CAAGAATTTCATCACTT
The DNA here is from genome assembly GCA_015064925.1 of Oscillospiraceae bacterium. Classification (GTDB taxonomy): domain Bacteria; phylum Bacillota; class Clostridia; order Oscillospirales; family CAG-272; genus SIG655. The sequence goes on from SVRH01000085.1 coordinate 18, forward strand.
CTGGCGTTCATCCCGGGGAGATCACCATCTTTGTTCCAAAGCCGCAGCACTGCGATCTTTCCCCTCTCGCTTGCCTTTTTCGCAAAGGAAAAGCATCCCCCAAGGTAACCGTCGTCATCTTCTTTTGAATTGGCTTCAAAGCTGTGAAGCGAGATATTTATCTTGTGGAGCGCGGGGGCAGACAGTAGCATTTCCTCACAACGTGACAAAAGTGTTCCATTGGTCGTGATAATAACGCGCAAGCCGATCGTATGACAGTAGTCAAGAAAGGAAGAAAGCTCGGGATGCAGCAGTGGCTCTCCCATCATATGAAAATACACATAATCAGAAACGGTCTTTGCTTCAGAAGCAGCCCTTTTGAATTCGGACAGGTTCATTCGCTTCGGCTCACGTACACATCCCGGACAAAAAGCACAGCTGCGATTGCAAACGTTTCCGATCTCCAGGTACACCTTTTTCAGCTTCATAGATTATCTCCCAAAAGCGTTTCCTTTTTACTGTGTACCGTTTTTCGGTACACGTAGAAGAAAAACAGAAGCTGAGCGGAAACGGTCAAAAGCCATGAAACGGGATAGGATCGGAACAGTACCGTAAAGGTATGATTACCGCTCATTTTAAAAATGGTGTTGACCCACAGCACACGCGTACCGCAGGCACCCACAAGACAGATCAGCATAGGAATAAAGGATGAGCCAAGTCCTCGCAGCATGCCACTCATTACGTCCATCATTCCGCAAAGGAAATAGGTCAGCGCAATGATCTGCAAACGCTCGGCACCGAACTGCATGGCAACCTGCGATTCCTTGATATAAATTCCCAAAAGATTATCAGAAAAGAAATATGCTGCCGCACCGAACAGAACACCGGTCGCGATCACCATGCCCTGACACAGGAAAAAGATCTTTTTGATCCGATCTTTTTTTCCTGCACCCAGGTTTTGTGCAGTAAAGGCAAGTGCTGTATGGTGGAACGAGTTCATGGCAATATAGATAAATCCTTCGATATTACCGGATGCGGTACTGCCGGACATGGCAAGCGAGCCAAAGGAGTTGACAGAGGATTGAATGACCACGTTCGAGATTGCAAATACCGATCCCTGAATACCCGCAGGAAGTCCCACGCGCAGAATCATCATCAGTTCTCTTTTGTAAAAAGCGATCTTATCAAGCATCAGTTTATAGTCAGCATCACATCTCATTAGATGGCGCACCACCAGAATGGCGGAAATGCACTGAGAAACGGCGGTTGCCACCGCTACCCCGATTACTCCCATGGAAAATACACCTGCGAGGATCAGATTCAAAACGACATTCACAATGCCTGCCACCGTTAAGAACATCAACGGTCTTGCAGTGTCGCCCACCGAACGCAGGATCGCAGCACCAAAATTATAGATCATCATGGCAGGCGCACCAATGAAGTAAATTTTCATGTAAAGCGCAGCATCGCCCAAAACAGAGCTTGGGGTGTCCATCCAGATGAGGAAGGTACGTGAGAACAGAAGACCGATCAACATCACACAGACGCCGCCAACAATGCTGAGAGCCATGGAGGTATGCACCATTCTGTGAACACCCTTATGATTTTTGGCACCGTAGTTCAGAGCCGTACCGGAAGCAGAACCAACGGAAAGCCCCATAAAGACATTGACGATCAGGTTGATCAGCGCACCGGTGGCGCCAACAGCTGCCAAAGCACCCTCTCCCGAAAAATGCCCCACCACCACAAGGTCTGCGGCATTGAAAAGCAGCTGCAGAACACCGCTGAGAATTAAGGGGATAGTATACAGTATGATCCCCTTTAGCATTGAATTTCCGGTCAGATCCACTTGACCCGCACTTAATTTAGAAAAAAGACTTTTCACTTCATTCACCAATTGTCAAATAATAGATTCAGCATACCGTACGGCAGACATTGCGTCCTTTCCGTAGAAGTCAGCACCCATTTGTTTTGCATATTCTTCGGTCAAAACGGCACCGCCAACCATCACCTTTACCTGCGGCAGCTGCCGCTTCAACAACTCCACTGTTTCACGCATTGCAGGGACTGTGGTGGTCATCAGCGCAGATAGACCAACAAGCGTTACGTTCTGTTCACGGCAGAGCTTCAGCACCTCTTCAGATGAAACATCATGTCCCATATCAATCACTCGATAGCCGTAATTTTCAAGCAAGCATACAACGATATTCTTTCCGATGTCGTGAATATCGCCCTTTACAGTCGCCATTGCCACCGTATATTTTTGCACTGCGGAGCGATCGCCGTTCATGCCCTCGCGTACAGCATCAAAAGCATGCTTGGCGGCATCTGCTGCCATCAGAAGCTGCGGCAGAAAAAGGATCTTTGATTCGTATCCTCTGCCAACGGTATCCAGCGCGGGAACGATCTCCTCTTCCACCACCGCAATCGGATTTTTTTGAGTACAAGCGCTCTTGGCAAGCTTGTACGCCTGTTCGGACAGTCCCTTGATCACTGCATCTTGCAGCGCACTATTACCATTCACAGCAGGTACATTTGCCGAAACGGTAGTTGTCTGTACGGCAATTGTCTGGGAAACGGTAGATGCATATTGCAGATAGCCTGCACACATCGGATCCTTACCGCTAAGCGTCAGATAGGAGTAGTATGCATTCATCATAGAAGCCGAATAGGGATTCATGATAGCACCGTCAAGTCCCGCCTGAAGCGCCAGAGTAAAGAAAACTGCATTGATGTTGTCTCTTGCGGGAAGTCCAAACGATACGTTAGATACGCCAAGCGAAGTGCAGAAGCCTGCCTCCTTGCAAAGCTTCAGCGCCTCCAACGTAACAGTCGGAGCTGATGTATCCGAGCTGACCGTCATAGTCAGCGTGTCAACGATCAGGTCACACCGTTTGATACCGTACTTCTGCGCACGCTCAGCTACACGCAGTGCAATTGCCAGTCTCTCCTTGGCAGTTGCAGGGATGCCGTTTTCATCCAGTGTCAAAATCACAAGTGTGCCGCCGTATTTGGCAACCAACGGCAGAACGCCCTCCATGCTCTTTTCTGTTCCGTTTACAGAATTGACAAGGGGTTTTCCGTTATAGTAACGAAGCGCCTTTTCAAGCACCTTCGGATCCGCAGTGTCGATCTGCAAAGGCAGATCCAAAACACCCTGTAGCCCTGTGACTGCTCGCACCATCCAATCTGCTTCATCGATCTCAGGCAGACCAACGTTGACATCCAGTACCTGTACACCGCACTCGCTCTGGCGGATACCTTCGTTCAAAACGTAAGACAGATCTCCGTCACGCAACGCCTGCTTAAATGCTTTTTTACCGGTGGGATTAATGCGTTCTCCAATGAGAACGGGCGCATTTCCAAAGGTAACGGTTTTAAATGCGGAGCAGATCACGCATCGATCTTTATGAGTGATTTCCGGCAGCTTTTTGCCGGAAAGCTGCTGCACTGTCTTTTTGATATAGCTTGCAGTGGTGCCGCAGCAGCCGCCGAAGATACATCCACCCGCTTCATAAGCCTTTACCATGTATTCCGCAAATTCATCCGCATCAATATCGTAAAGGGTTTTTCCGTCTTCTATGTACGGCATCCCCGCGTTGGGCTTAACTATGATGGGAAGCGAGCTGCATTTTGCCAGCGCCTCTATCACCGGCAGCATCTCACGGGGACCCATGGAGCAATTCAGACCGATTGCATCCACACCGAGTCCCTCCAGCATGGCACACATGACCTCGGGCGTTGCCCCTGTCATCAGCCGTCCGTCAGTGCCGTATGCATTGGTAACAAAGATTGGAAGCGTAGAATTTTCCTTTGCCGCCAGCACCGCAGCCTTTGTTTCATAACAGTCGTTCATTGTCTCGATGACAATCAGATCTGCGCCTGCCTTCACACCAATACGGATCGTTTTGGCGAAGAGAGAAACAGCATCCTCAAAATCCAGATCTCCGTAGGGCGCCAGCATTTTACCGCTGGGACCGATATCGAGCGCAACAAACGCATTCCTTCCGCAAGCCGCCTTGGCATTCTTTATCGCTGCGGTCACAACCCGTTCCAAGCTTCCGTCCTCTTCGGAATAGTGTAGAGCATTTGCGCCAAAGGTATTGGCAAGCACCACGTTACTTCCTGCATCCACGTACGCCTTATGCAGCGATACGATCGCATCGCTGTGTGTCAAATTCCAATCCTCGGGACGCTCGCTTTGGTTAAGTCCCATTGCCTGCAGTGTCGTTCCCATTCCACCGTCCAAAAACAGCGGACCGTTTTTAAGAAGCTTTTTCAGTTCAAACATAAGTATCCTTTCTGATCCCGATCAATGCAGACACGCTTTTGGTTGGGGTCATAAGTAAAGAGTCATTCAAATATACACCGAGATTTCGTGTGCCGTCAAGACAGCACAGGATTCCTATCTGATTTTCCAAAGAAAAGTCGCCGTATCCGGGGCTGATTCTTGGCAATATGGGGTCACTTTTTGCAATTTCATCGCAAAATGCATCCAAAAGTGCCTCCACCGCTGCACTGCCGGCAGCATCCGCAAGCAAAGCATCTGTCATAGATCGCACGCCCTGTGCTGCGATCATACGGTCTGCTCCCTGCCCAACGGTTGCCAGGACCAAGATCACCTCATCGCAATCCGAAAGATAACGTGTGGGCAATGATCCCCGCAGCGTCGGTCCGTTATCAAGACAAACACCGTCATTTCCTCGGCTTTGAATACGATATCTTTGCCACACACAGCGCGGTGTGATCACCTTTTCACACAGAGTTGCGCTCTGTGCTGCCCTTTGGTATATGTCGGGATCGCCACCTTTGGGCATTCCGGCATAGCGCAGCAGCTCATCAACGGGCACGGTAAGCGAGTCTTTGCATTCATAGATATGACAGATCATAAGGCAATCATGGAGCTGACGCTTGCCTGAATACGCTGCGCAACCTGCGGCTTGTTCATTGAATACACGTGAACGCAGTTGATACCGTTGGCATACAGGTCAATGATCTGGTCACAAGCGTAAACGATGCCTGCTTGCATCATTGCATCGGGGTTGTTCCCGAAATGATCCACAAGGCTTTTAAATCGCTGTGGCATAAAGGATCCCGACAAGCGGATCGCTTTTTCCACTTGATTGGCATTTGTAATGGGCATAATGCCCGGAATCACAGGTACGGTAATGCCGGCCTCACGGATCTTATAGAGAAAATTATAAAACAGATTGTTATCAAAAAACATTTGGGTGGTCAAAAAATCACATCCTGCATCCACCTTTTCCTTCAGGTAAAGAATGTCCTGCTTTTGATTATCGCTCTCAGGATGGATCTCGGGATAACAAGCGCCGCCGATGCAGAAATCACGGCCGCATTGCTTCAGCTCTCTGACAAGCTGCACAGCGTGACGGTAATCCCAACCGCTACGGTCCGCATTCTCCATTCCCTTGGGGATGTCGCCTCGCAGAGCCATGACGTTTTCAATACCAGCCGCACAGATCTGTTCGATCTTCTCGGCAACAGTTTTCTTGGTGGATGAAACGCAGGTCAAATGGGCAACGCTTGGAACGCCATAGTTCTTTTTTATGTTTTCTGCAATCTCGAGCGTATATCTGCTAGTGCCGCCACCTGCCCCGTAGGTAACGCTCATAAAGGTGGGCTTCAGCTTCGCAATTTCTTCAGTGGCGTGTTTTACGCTATCATATGCGGTATCTGTTTTCGGTGGAAACACCTCAAAGGACAGATGTTGTTTTCCGTCGTGCAGTAGTTCTGAAATTTTCAATATATTTGCCTTCTTTCGATTAAATTTATTTATGATCTTGTATATGAGCAATATGCGCCAGCTTTTCTTTCCGAGTAACGTCGGTATAGGGCTTTAAACGTTCAAAGATCTGTTCGATCTCGCTGTTTGTCAAAGCATTCTTTGGCAATGCGCGTATTTTTCTGCCGAGCTGCGCCTTGCGACATATCATCGTTCTTTTCGCATCATAGCGAATTTCCTTCAATCGGCACTGATTACCGAATACGATCATAGAATGCACTGCGTCGTCACCGATGCAGAGCTGTTCGCGCAGGACCCGACAATGCATTCCGTTTTGCATGATCGGATTAAAAAACGTATACTTTCTTGCTCTTCTTGATACATCCTTGCGAAGCATCTGATACCAGTACGGGCTCTTTTCATCTCCGTAGATCCAGCCACCGTAATTTTTGGATTCAAACACCAGCACTCCCCGATGGCAAATTGCCACAAGATCGATCTCACAGGTCGTTCCGTCCTTTTTGGGAAGGTACAGGTTCGTCAACCAACGTGCGTCCTTTCCTACGAAACGCTTTGCTTTGCGCCACAGCTGAAACTCGCCGTATCTGCCGCGTTCCTTAATAAATCTGCGATAATCCAGATCCTCCCGGTACATAGGAGAGCTTGTATAGATAAAGCTGCCGAGCATTCGGTCGCAAAACGCCATGGGCTTATTGATCGCAAGAGCGCCGTAGTGACAAACACGATAATACAGATGCTTTGCAAGCTTTATAAGGGAAATGTTTCGTTTTTTCTTCGTATGGGACGGATATCGTTTCATATTCTCCTCTGATAAAAGCAAGTTGACAAATCGGATAAAAGGTTATATAATGTGGAAAAACAAAGGGAGATCGCCATGAAAAACAGAACCCGTGTATTACAAATATGTCGTGCTGCACTGTTTGCCGCCATGCTTGCGATCTCAGCCTTGATCAGCATTCCCACACCCATACCGATCACACTTCAAACCTTTGCATTGTTCTTGCTTGCAGACTGTCTGCCGCTTTCCCAAGCCTGTCTTTCGGTGGTGATCTATCTCTGCCTCGGAACGGTCGGTCTACCTGTTTTCGCAGGCTTTCAATCGGGAATCGGAACGCTGCTGGGCCCTACCGGCGGTTTTTTGGTGGGAAGTCTTCCAACGGTTGCTTTATATGGGTATCTTGCCTCCAAAACAGGCTCATACATACTGCGCCTTTTCTTTGCGGCGCTCAGCGTAATGCTACTATATCTGATCGGCGGACTATGGTATGCCTATCTTTTTGGCACAAGCGGTGTTCTGTCGGTCTGCGTCTTCCCGTTCATTCTTCCCGACGCACTCAAGATTACCGCTGCGGTGCTGCTGGCAGATCGATTCAAGAGGATCATGAAGTAAATCGCAAACTGATTTCTCCGCTGTCCATGATCATGGCATTGCCATCCTCATCGCGCACAACAAGCGCACCTTGGTCTGTTATTTGTTCTGCAACACCCACAAAGCGTTCGTTTGCGCGCTCTCGTATAGCCTTTGAAACTGCGGTAAACAAACTTTCGGGTATTCCTATGATTTCAACTATGCATGGAAGCGAACTTGAAACCATCGTAAAAGACAAACTCACGATGGAAGCAATTGCCGGATACGGAATCCACGGCGCAGCACTTGCACAGAATCTGTCTCTGATTGTCATGTTCATACTCGGATTGTATCTTCTGTACGGCAAGCACGCGGAATATGAAGGCGCGTTTGACAACTGGAAAATGCAGGATTTCTCA
>SVRH01000086.1 GCA_015064925.1 Oscillospiraceae bacterium
TAGTTGCCGTTCCGCTTGTATGGAAACGCTTCAAGAAGAAAGAGTTTTCCTCCATTCTGCTCGTTGTAATCTCGGGTGTGCTTGGAATGGTGTTGTTTGGATTCTAATGTAAAACAAATTCCAATTTATCGAACGGTGGTATGGAAGAAAAGCAGACACCTTTTGTTCGTTTTTTCCCTCGTTTAAACACCTTTTATCACGTTTAAGGCAAGAAAAAAAGCCAAGTCTTACGACTTGGCATTTTTCAACTAATTCTAACTAATATGAGATAAAATCCGATTTCGTCGGGACGGATCAAATTTCATCTGAAGTAGTTGACTATAAAAAAGAAGGCAGAATTCTCTGCCTTCTTTTTTACGTAATAGGTGTGATTTGACCGCCATATTCATTCACATCCCAGTGGTCGGTCACAACATTCGCAGGCTGTGCTTGGATCGCAGTTGCCAAAATCTGAACCGATAACCGATACCCTTCGGGAGCATCATTAAGCGACTTAACCTCATCAATGAGATCTGTGCTTACCGCACCGGGAGCAATCGGTTCACGGTAATACCAGAAGCCGTCAGCCCCCTTTGCCCATGCTGAATCGCCCCATGTCAGCGTATAATCGGAATCTAAGATCGGTGACCTGCCAAGCACTCTGCTTGGGTCTAATTCATCTACGTAGGTAACGATCACAGTGGCACGAATATATGCATCCACGTTACCGGTATTCTTAACCCCAACGTCAGATTTCACACTACCGTCAAAGCTCTCAACGACCTCGCAACTGACAAAGGCAGGTATAAATTCATTTTCCTTCTCGTCAGTTTTAGAGATCAGATATGAGATAGATGCGGATGCCATAAAGACCAGCAAGAGCAAAATGCAGGCAATGAACGTCCACATTTTTTTACTAATAATTTGATGCTTCATTCCATTGCCTCCATTCTACTTAAGATCTATCAAATACATTGTTTTGTGCCGCATTGCCGTCAAGCCATTCTGCGATCACGCGGTTATTGTGGTATACCAATTCGTTCTTTGCTATATCCGCCACAAGCTGAATTGACTTAACTGCAGCATCACTCTGATAACGCCAAGACCATTTGGTAAGTTCGGTCACAGTATAATCGCCCAAAGGCAACTGTGTCAGTGTAGCGGTACCGTTACCGATCACAGAAACGATCACGTCGATCCCTTCGGTACGTGTTCCAACCGTACCTTGCACGCGGAAAATAGAAGCCTGCAGTTCATCGGTTGCAGAAACCCCTGTCTTATGGATGATCAATTCAGTATGATTTGCTTCGAATTTCGCATAGAAGGTTGTACCCTCTACCCAAACGGTACTGCTTGCCTTGACAGGCACCAACTTGTTGTTAGTGCTATCCACCCAAACATCATTGATCGCTGCGGTACACGCCTCATCCATATACCAGCCAACAAAGCGGTATCCCGTCGAAGCGGTGGGAACAGATCCGTTGAGCTCACCATCGATTGCCAACACGTTTTCCGAATACTGGCTGAGCGAACCGCAACCGTCAGGTCCGACGATCTGATATTTAACAGACACAGTGGACTGGGTATACTTGAATTTTATCACGTTATGTGTTTCATTGGCAGAAAGCACCAGCGTTTTAAGCGTCTCACCGACCAGAGTATATCCCCTTGCAGTCAGATCAACCGCATATTCAGCGATCTGCGTACCGTAATGCGCACTTCCCTTCTTATCGGGGATCAGCTGCTTATCGGTACCTTCTTCGACGTACTGTACAATATAGTTCACCGTAATACGGTCATAGTACAACTCGATCAGCATACCCTCAGAGCCAAGAGTTGCCGTAACGGTCGTTTCGTCAGTCTGCGTAACGACACCGTTGACCTTGGTTTTTTTGCCCGCAAATTCAAAGCCGGTCAGCAGCATCGCATCGACTGAATAGGACTGTCCGATCAGTCCGACCGTTTCCACCGAGCGGTATTCACGGTAATCGGCACCGGAAATATTCTGAATGTAATGCACAACGCGATAGTACGCGTGTTCATCATCAGAGCTGTAATAGAAGGTGATCACGTTTTCATCGTAAACGCCATCTTTATCGGTATCGGTTCCCGATGCAGAAAGAATGAGTCGCTTTTGGTAAGCGTCAGGCATCATTTTGTCAACACGCACAAATGTTTCCGTGACGACCGACAGATTATTATCAGTAACCTTTTTCTGAGTCATAACCTCTTTGCCGGTAATAGCATCCACGTAACGCACAATATATGGCATAGACTCCACGTACACATACTCAAACGTATACTCATGTGTTCCATCCACGCTCATGGTGATGGTGTGGCTGTTTGCCAAGGGATAATATCCGGTCTGATATCCAACGTAGAGATCGGTGCTTGCTTTCGCGTCGAAGGTCTTGTTATGACCTGCGATCGCCTGTCCCTTCGTATCGTCTGCTATTTTTGTATTGGTGCCCTTAAGCACGTAATGGATGGTATAATTCACCGAAACGTGAGAGCTCCATTTTGCATAGACATCCATATCATGAAGGACAGGAATACCTGTGAATACAAATGCCTTTTCCACTTTTACGCCGTTTTCCTCGTCCATATAGAACCAACCCTGGAACACGTAGTTTCCGTTGTCGGGAATGGACTCGGGTGCATACGCAAACGCCTTGTGATCTACAAGCTGCGTCTGACCGATCTGCTCGGAAAGAGTGGCGTCCTTATAGACCTTGACGGTGTGCTGGATCGGTGCCCACTTTGCATACAGAAGCAGGTCACCGTCGGGCATGATAAGAGAATCCCAGTCAACCTCGGTTCCATCAAAGCATCCGGGCGAGGTATACCAGCCCTTAAAGCCGTAGGCGTTAGGCTCAAGATTGGAGGGATAGGGAGGGACAAAATCATGCTGCTTCAGAGGCTCTTCATACAGAACACCGGTCACAGCCTTATCATCCATCATAATACCGTTGTTACTGAATTCAAGCTTCAGATTCACCTTACGGTTATAGTAGAAATACACGTTTTCCACATTGTCGATCTGATTGTTGCTGAATCCGGGATCAGATCCCGCCTGAACGAAGCCCTTGATGTCAAAGAAGTCTTCCGCCTTCGTAACATAGTTGTAATTTGCTCTGATAATCGTAAACAGCTTATAGTTTCTTCCGTTATAGGTCTTATCAAAAGCAGATCCGGGCAATACCTCCAGATAGTAATGCATTACGAAGGTATCGTAGTTCGCTTCATCCAGCGTCAACGTGAAGTCATCAGCGGGCATAGTGGAAATGTAGACAAGCACCTGCGTATAATAGCTGGAGCTGGACGGCTTCCAACGCTCGCCGCTGTCATAGGTTTTACCGTTATCGTCAACCACCGGCCAAAGATCGGCAAGTGACTGCTCGTATTTACGGTAAACGGTTTTGACGGTATTGGTAGCAGTAGAACTGTTGCAAGTACTGCTATGCACGTGACCTTCTGTGATACCGCAGTTCAAACGGTAACATTTGTCACTGTGAATATGCTCGTTTTGATTGCATGAATAGGAATAGCATTCCTCGCCGTGCGTATGGATCGTGTCCTTATAGCAGGAACCGCTATGTACGTGGATCGGAAGCGTACATGCGCAATCACTGTTGCCGTGAGTATGCTCTTCATCATATCCGCAGCTGGGGTCAACTATATCTCCGCTGGATTGACCGAAACCGTTGTAACGGTACCAGTTTCCTTTAATAAAAATATAGAATCTTCCGCTACGGTAGACCTGCCCATCTTCGGGATTGGCAGGAGGATTTCGAAGACCTGTGTAAAGCGAGCCAATATTACGCCAGCAGCTGATGGTATGGGTATGCTCGGTTTTACCGCAGCAGGCTGAGGTGTGCTCGGTGTGCTCTTGCAAAGTACACAACAGACAGTCATCGGTGTGGGAAGAATGCACGGGAGTCGTACAAGTCAGCTTTGGCTGACAGCTCTCGTCATGCACGTGACCCTTGCCGCAGATCTCATCGTAGCAATCATCCCCATGGGTATGATTCGCCGGAATCGTACATTTTCCCTTCCCTTTAAATGTCAACAAATAATGATTTCTGGTATAATATACATTAACAACAGTCGAGCCGTCGCCTTCCACCAACACGTTCTGATCGGAGCGCTCGGGATTGAAGGTAAAATAAACCTCATCGGTGATGGAGGTCACCTCGGATACGCGGTCAGCTGCGCTTACGTAGTCGCCCGACATGGCAGACAAGCCATCGAGATAGCCCCAGTAGCTGTAACCGTCGTCATCCGCATTTTCTCTCCAGAACACCATCGTATAGGTGGTCTCCTGAGTGATCCAAATGGCGCGATAGCGCAGATTGGCAGCGGGTACGTTGATCTGTCTTCCGTTGTTGATATCATAAAGCGATTTTTGAACGTCAGTGGGCTCAACACCGTCATAGGAAACAAGCTCCCAACCGCCAAAGACGTAACCATGGCGAATCGGAACATTGGCACCAACCGTCATGTCGTAGCGTGTATATACGGGATCAACACCGTAACCGCCAGCCATTTCAAAGTCTACAAGGTAGTAGTTTCTGTCGTAGCGTATCTCAACTACCGTACTACCGTCGGCAGCCACTGTAAGACGCTCGTACGCCAGCGCACGGAAGCCGGGAAGCTCCATCTCGGTCAGCGCAAGTCCTTCGGGAACGAGGGTTTCAGTCAACGCCTTGCCTTCGGTGATCTTATCAGCGTGAAGAGAATACTCATCATCGAGCAAATTTTGCAGGTGATGATGTACGAAAAAGCTTACAAGCGCAGGCTCGTAAATAACGTTGATGGTAATATCCGACTGGATATTGGTATAATTCAGTTCAACTGTATCAGCGGGCAAATAGTCCTCACCGATTCTGCGATAGGGCGCATAACCGACAATCTTGGGGCTTGGCACACTAGCGGTAAAGTCGCTGCCCTTTGCCACAGAGGCTCCGTAGGGCTCAAACGCCATGGCGTTGTTATCAAAGAGGTAGTTGATAACGATACTGTGCGTCTTACCGTCCTCTTCTCCATCGTTCATCAGATCCACGCTACCCATACCCATAAACGAACCGATCGGCTGCTCGGACGTACCGTCAGACACGTCGTAAGAAACAATGATCGAAACCGCTTTGCTAAAATACTCGTCCGAACCGTTTTTCAGCTTACAACGAATGGTCGCTTCACCATTTTGAGTGAGCATGCTGCCGATGAGCGCATAGGTAATTGCAATGTCGCTCTTGACCTGACCGTAAATATCGATCCAGCGGTCCTCACCCATGGGGTCTCTGATCTGCCACGTATACAGGTTTTCACCGCTCATATCGGTTTGGGCATGCAGAATGCGTTTGTCATGCTCCTGCAGCAAAAGCTCGCTGATCTCCTTGCCGTCCAAAGTAATCACCACAGGATCGCTCTTACTTGCAGTCTCGGAAAAGATCGGAAGCGCAGAAAAAGGAAGCGAGGTCAACAGAGTGACAATCACCAGCACGAAAGCATATATTCTGTTTTGATTGTTTACAATACGCTTTAACATACGTTATCCTTTCTCTTCATTAAGCACAGAGAGACAGCCTACACTGTGGTTAGGCTGTCCGTCTGCACCCTGCTCCCAAAAGCGGGAGCAGGATCGTTTCATTTAAGTAAAGCTTGACTTGAATGCCGTTGTCATTGCCTTGTAGCAGGAATCAAAGCCGAAGGTCTGCACCGCATAGGCGCACACGTTGATCTTGAACTCAACAAGCTCCTGCACGTCGGAATTGGTCCATGCGCCGTCGATATTCATGGAATCGAATACCACAAAGGACTGACCGTTGGTAAGAGGCTGGAGCATGAAGAACCAGAACTCATACTTTCCTTCCGCTCTTGACGCCTTCTGTACCATTGCATAGCGATCGTTGTAACACACGTTCTCAATGCCGTTCCACAAACCAACGTGTACCTTTTCATCCAGTAATCCGCCCTGCAGCATGGCCTCGATGTCGATCATGTCGGTTCTGTCGGGATCATATCCCATGAGCTTACAGATGTCACCCTTTCCGTCGGTCAGAGTTACCTTGACCGCCACCCAAGCAGGGGAGCTGCCGATGTTCTTGACAAGAGGATCCTTGAAGATGCTCTGTCCGGGATAGACAACGCCGTAGTCATGCACCGTTTCTTCCGCCGTGCCCATGATTCTGGGCTTGGTCGGATCCGCAATCACGTTTCCCGTGGTGTCGGTAGTGATCGCAGATTCGCTCAGCGAGATCTCGACGTTTCCCGACGTAAAGGTGTTTCCGGTCTGCTTGGTGTCGGAAAAATATGCAATTGTGGAGCCGGCAAAGGCAATGACCGAGATCAAAAGCAGCAGTGCCGAAAGAAACATACTCTTTTTCATTTCTTTCTCCTAAGAAATATTATCCGTTCAATTCATTCCAAGCAAGCTCTGCCGTGGAAAATCCGGTTTGTTGGATTGCATAAGCGCGAAAGGACAGTGTCGGGTTCAACGTTACCGCCTTCAACTGCTCCTCTGTCAAGGTGTCCTTGACGTTAACGTGATTGTCACGCAGCACGTAATATGCCATGTCCCACGAGGTAGCCGCCACCCGGCGATAATAGACACCGTCTTCCCCCGCAAGCGCATTCCAGCCATCCTCGGTAAGGAAGGACATATAGGCATCAAAATTCGGGGATTTTTCGATCTTGACAAACAGCCAGCACGCGTCGCTTCCCGCCTTCACGGTGACGGTGGGATCCTTGTCCACGGTCACGCCGGGGATCATCTTGTACTGATCTCCCGTGGTTTCCGTGAGCGTGATCTGTACGTCACCGACGGTGAAGGTGTTTTCTACCGGATTGGATACCGCCATGATCCATGCCAGCGTGCCGCTCACAGCGACGGTCAGCAATATACCAATGACAACAGTCAGGACGATGAATTTCTTTTTCATTTAGTTCTGACCTTTCATTCGTAAGTATTAGGGATTGGAGGTACTGTAATTATTGTCGCCCTTTACATAAGGCGTAGTATAATGAGAAAGAGCAGTATCCTGCATAGTATATACAGAACCGATCGCATTCCATGCAGCGCGTGCTGCGTCCAATCCGGTAGTGTCATTTGTGACTACAGTTGCACCGGTAGGCTTAAAACCAGTTGTCTGAATAGCAAAACCAAACAGAGTTACAATGGATGCACCGTGAGTGGACAAGTCGGCATCTGTATCAATCTTGAATTCTTCGAAAATCTCAATCGTATTGTCTGTATGATTCTTACCAACAAAATCCTTGTAAACATAAACATTGGCATTGGAAGTTCTGCCAATAAAGTACCAACCGTTTGCCGCAACCTGCTCGGAAAGTGTTACATAATCAGAACCGTCTATTTTTTTATCTGTTGTGTCAGCTTCCACATTACGCAGGTCATTTCTGATTTTTACAAACAGATACGATTCGTCACTAGTAGAATCAATGGTGACATAAGGGTCCTTATCGTATTCACCGCCGGGCTGCAGGTGATAACTGTTACCATCCACCTCAGT
>SVRH01000001.1 GCA_015064925.1 Oscillospiraceae bacterium
CCGCGAATCGACTTCTGAAGGCAGGACAGCAGATCGTAATGCACCGTACCGTCCTTGTCAAAGCTTCCCATCACACGGGGGGTCATCTGTGCCACCGTTTCGGCGCTGATATTGCCCTCCGAAAGATAGTAACAGCTCTCAAGGATGTTCAGACTTCGGCGCACGTCTCCGCCCGCCGACACCGCGATCTTCAACAGCACCTCGTCGGATGCCGACACAACACCCGCTCTTCCCTCTTCATTCAGCGTTTGCAGTCCTCTTCGCAGTACGGGAAGGATCTCCTCTGCGCTCACGGGTCGGAATTCAAACACCATGGAGCGCGAAAGGATCGCATTATAAATATAAAGGTAGGGATTCTCGGTGGTGGAGGCGATCATGGTGATCTTTCCGTTTTCCAGATACTCAAGCAAGGTCTGCTGCTGCTTTTTGTTGAAATACTGGATCTCGTCGATATAAAGGAGCATCCCGCCGCCCGAGAGCACCCCGTCCGCTTCCTGTAAAATTGCCCGTACATCGGCTGTGGAGGCGGTGGTGGCATTGAGCTTATACAGACGCATATCGGCAATGGACGCCACGATATTCGCGCAGCTGGTCTTGCCCGTACCGGGAGGGCCGTAAAAGACCATGTTGGTAAGATAGGATCGGGACAAAGCCTTGGTCAAGATACCGTCTCTTGCCACCAGATGCCGCTGACCTGCGATCTGATCCAGCTTTTGCGGCCGCATTTTGTCCGCAAGCGGTCTGTATTCCATAGGCTTCCCTCCATACACAAGATAAGAGATATTATACACCTATTCACGGAAAATGTCAAGATTTCACTCACAAATCGTCAAAAAAATCCCCCGTGCATGGCACGGGGGATGGGGTGGAATACTTATTCGGCGGGGATAGTAAAGGTTAGGGTTTCACCGGTCCAAGTATACCGCATTTCGCCGTTTTCATCTTGTTCTTCGCCGATACAGTAATGAACAGTTACTGCATACTTATATGCCATTTGTCCGTTGGGCAATATTCTAATTGTGATGTCCATCTTTTCTATACTGTATTTTGTATCCTTAAAATGCTCTTTTATCTGTGTCTTGATCATGGTTTCGGCTTTTTCTTCATCAAATTTAAAGTCCGTGACATCATCATACAAACCGATATTATAGAGATTGTACGATTGAAGTGAACCGTTTGCAAGTAAAGACATAGAAACGTATTCATTTGTTTTTTTGCCGTTGATATACCGATAGAAATATATTCGATTGTAATCAATCGTAAATTGATAATCGTTTATCCTTTCCTTTCCAACAAGACCTTCCAGATATCCTCCGGCTGTCTCCTTCAATTTTGCAAGGTCGGCTTCATTATTTGTATCGATTTGCCAGAATCCGATCGGAAATGGAGTTCCTTCATACCAAGAAACAATTTTGCTTGTTTGTGCATCTACTTTCGCATATCCGTCAACGCTTCCCTCTATTCCGTAAATATGGATGGCTTGGCGCTTCGTTGGGCAAAACATCAAATTGTGTTCGTAAGACTCGGTGTATTGATACGTATACTTCTTTCCTTGAATCTCTACAGTAACCGATTTTGGAGCCTGTTCATCTTTGTATTTACCGCGCGAGGCGGTCCATTCTTCCGGAAACTGCTCAGTTTGTAACGATAAGCCGGCAGCGCCTTCGCTACTGTCTGCGGAGCTACTGTACAGCGTATACGGAGACAAATAAATATCACCGGGTTCTTCGGTGTTAACTGCATCAACATTACCGCAAGAATACAGTACTGTGCAACCGAAAATCATTGATAACGTAAGAATGATCGTAATGAGCTTTTTCATAATTTATTCTCCTTTCAATAAAGTGTAGTAGTTTCGTTGCCTGCGATATAAACTGCCATAGTAGAAAAGGAAACATTATCTCCGCTCTGCGGATAGGTATAGGTTTCTCCGTTTATTGTATCAACTGCTGCTTGTACAGTGCGTCCCTCAGAAAGCAAATAGAAAAATCTTTCGACCCATGCATTTGCCATCTCGGTAGAAATATTTGCTTGAAATCCGATGGCAACTCTCGCACCTCGTTGAACTGCCACCGAAGGAAGGTTTTTGCCCAAATCACCACTGACTCCTGTTGCACACCCAACAAATGCAATGATACGCATATTGGATAAATCAAGCGATGCGGGCCCCCTTGTTTCAGTTTGTTTTATGATATGCAAAAAGCGCCCGTTGCGTGCCCTTTTGGGGGTTCGCTTCGGGCACTTTAGTACCGATTGTTAGTTATTGGCTCTTTTGACAATTTCATTATAACACATATTGTTTTTTTGTCAAGGGTAAATATATCAATTTCTTGACAAATACGAGAAATTTGCTATAATATATGTATTCTAAAAAAAGGAGAATTTATTATGCGCAGAAACAATGCACTTCCCGTGATTCTGACCATCGGCATCCTCGGCATTTTGCTGGGAGCACTGCTCATCTTTGTGAATTTTGCCAAGGTCATTGACATCTTGTTTATCATCATCGGTATCATCATTCTCATTTGTAACCTGCCCGCCTTCATCTTTTCGCTGACCTCGGCAAACGTTCCCGGTATTCTATCCTCGGTTTTGCCCATTGCCGCCGGTATTTTGATGATCTTCTGGCATGAATCACTGTTGTTTTACATCCTCGGCATCTATCTTCTGATCCTGCCTCTTTGCAGAGTGCTTCTTTCCAAGGACATGAAGCGTAATCTGAAGATCGAACTGCCCCGCATGATCGTGGGCGTGCTGCTGCTGCTCATCGGTCCCGGAACCGCCTTCAATGCCCTCTTTGACGTGGCTGGATATATCGTGATCGCATTCTCGGTGCTGTTCATGATCTACGGCATCATCCGTTCAAGAAAATATTACTGATCATAATTCATCTCACACGCCCAAAAAGCACTCGGATATCCGAGTGCTTTTTGTTTAACCTTCCTTTTTTACGGCAAAAATCCCTTATATCAAATGGGGGAGGTTCATATAGTGGAACGAAAAATCGGTGTCATCGGATGCGGAAGGGTGGGCATGAGCTATGCTTTTTCGCTTTTACACAGCGGCATTTGCGATAAGCTGGTGCTCATTGATACAGATCAGCGCAGGGTGTGGGCGGAGGCAGAGGATCTTCGGCACGGACTGAGTTATTTAGGACGCATCACCGAGGTATGGGCAGGAGATTATCAAGACCTGCACGATGCAAATATAGTTCTGATCACCGCGGGAGCTGCACAAAAGGAAGGGGAAGATCGCATGGCGCTTCTGCACCGAAATGCGGATATTCTGACAGAAATAGTCGGAAGGATCGTCCAAAGCGGCTTTCGGGGGATCTATCTGATCGCCACCAACCCAGTGGATATCATGACACGGCTTTGCGCAGAGCTATCGGGAGCCGATCCCCGTCGCGTGATTGGCAGCGGCACTATGCTGGATACCGCCAGACTGCGCTTCTTACTCAGCACGTTCTTTGCAGTCGATCCAAAAAACGTACATGCCTACGTGCTGGGCGAGCATGGAGAGAGCGAATTTGTACCCTTCAGCCAGGCACGGATCGGGACAAAGGAGGTCCTTACCATCTGTCGTGAGGATCCTTCGCGCTTTCCCATCTCCTATCTCACGCAGGTCGAGCAGCGCACCGTCGATGCTGCGGGAGAGATCATCGCCGCCAAGGGTGCCACCTGCTATGGCATCGCCACCGCACTTGTCAAGCTGACCGATGCCATCCTATCGGACGAGCAAAGTATTTTCACCCTCTCCTGCCGCCTGAGTGGCGAATACGGTATCCAAGACGTCTATCTGGGTGTACCCGCCATTGTCACACGCAGTGGCATTCGGGAGACCGTTACCTTAACGCTGAGAGAGGATGAGCTGACAAAGCTGAAGCGCTCGGCTGCCTATCTCGACAGTATGTATCATCGCTTGGCGCCAAGTCAAGTCTAACCAATCCGCTCACGGATCGCGGCAGCAATCTGTTCGTTGTCACCTGTACAAAGCAGAAACACGTACTCATCCTCTCGATAGACTGCAGCCGAGCACAAGTAATTCTCGTATGCTTCGGGTGCAAACAAATACAGCGAGCGCCGCTTCATCAGCTCGGCGCGACGCAGCAGCAGCTTTTTCATGTTGCGAGCATCATAGGGGCTTTTCATGCGGAAAATATGGATCTCCATTCCGTATATCCCATCGCTAAGGCATACGGCATAATCCACTACCTGTGAAAGCTCCGGCAGCGAACGCCCTCGTCCTTCGTCATACAGCAGAGATTGCAGCCGCTTTGTCATATATGCCTGCTGCCCCGGCAACGCGTCGCTTTGATATAGAACATGGGCTGAGGGAAGGTGGGGATGCTCTGACAGAACCGTCTCTAACAGCTCCCCTGAGGAAATCCCCTCCGCTTGGCAGGAAGTCAGCAAGGTCAAGAGCAGAAGCATATAAAGAATCAGTTTTTTCGTTTTCCCACCTCCCTTTTTTGGCAATATATGAAGCGATACAAAAAAATATGAAGCAGCTTTTCGGGCTGCTTCATATTTTTATTCTGCTGTCAACGTAAGGCTCAGCTGAAAAGTGGATTCCTGACCGTGACTGTTTGCCTCATCGCCAACGTCCACGGGCATATATACAACCACTGCCACGTACTTGCTTTCGGATGCGGCAAGGGATCCGGTGCCAATGCAATCGCCCGACAGCGCCGTTGCGGCACCCGCCGCAGCAATTGCCTCCTCGCGGCTTGCAAATGCCTTTCCGTCCTCTTTACTCAAGATGGCAGCTTTCACATAGGAGGACATCTTGTACTTCTCACCGTTTAAGTTAGTACCCTCGGTTTCGGAAGCAACACTGCACACCAGCTTATAATTCTGCGCCGCAGTGGTGGTACCGGTGAGCTTTACGTAAACCACCTCAACACGTCCGGGCTCCCAATACGCATCCTTTTCAAACATTTCGCCGGCGTCGGAGGGCATCTTCCAGTTCAGCATGTCGGTGGAGTATTCCATGCGCAGGTCGCTCTGCTTGCTTTCTTCATTCTTTTCATCATCACTTTGTTCCAGATCGTCAACGATCTCCGCCTGCGCGTACAGATGGTCCATGACCACCTCATACAGGAAGGTCTCGTACAGCGTATCCAGTGTGATTCCGTATTCCTTAAGCATTTCCGCTTCATCCTTACAGTCATACTGCTTGAGGAAGCTTGCCAGATGCTTCTGGTACAGCTCGTCGGTCAGCTTCAGTCCGTTGACCTCACAGTAGCGATAGAATACGTAATCCTGCTCGATCTTGGTGGTCACGCTTTCCCACACCATCTTATCAAAATTCTCTTCGGTATAACCCATCAGAGAAATGATCTCTTCCTTGGTGGACACCTGCATTCCGTAATTTGCCATGTAATTAATCATATCCTGCACATAGCCCTTGTAGTAATAGTCCTTGACCACCTGGGGAATCTCACCAATTACACTCTTGGAGGAAAGCGCCGAGAACATCAGATCGGTCACAGCCAGTCTCTTCAGCTGTGCCTCATACGCCTCGATTGTATCGTATCCGGTTGCCTTTTTGACAAATTCATCGGAATAGGGCTCGGGGGCGGAGATCTTATTGATGGTTACGGTAAACACAACAGGCTTGCCCGCAAGATCGGGATTGTTGGGATAGGGCGTGGGGAAGGTCAGATCCAGATCCACAGTGGTTCCGTTTTCCTTGCCAATCAATCCCTCTTCAAATCCTGCGATAAAGGAGCCGGAGCCAATGACCAGATCATAGGTACCGGTACCGCCTTCAAACGCAACGCCATCCTTTTTGCCCACGTAGTCGATGTTGACCTTGTCGCCTTCACGCACATCCTTTCGATCGGTGACCTCGGTATACTGGGCATTGTTTGACATCAGATTGGCGATCTCGGCATCGATGGCCTCCTGCACCTTTTTCAGACTGACCGAATGAAAATCGGTTCCGAGGGTCACACCCGACAGATCCACCACCTGAACGGTGTATTTGACGGATGCTTTGCCGTTCTTACCGCTGACCGTTACCGTTCCGGGCTTGCAAGCACGCAGCAGATTGTCACGGGTCACCTCGACAATCTCGCTGTCGCTGCTCTTGAAAGCAGTACCCTCAACACTCTGGTAGTCACCAACGTGCATCACGTAATCGGGTCCCTGATCCTTATTATCCTTCTTTCCGTCGCAAGCGGCAAGGCAAGCGCCGAATGCCAGCACCAGTGCCAGCAGCAATGCAATTCTTTTCATATTTGTAATCCTTTCCTTGTCGCATCAGTATTCGATGCCGTTTTGTATTGCCCATTTTAAATCCAAAGCCGTATTCTCAAGGGTCAGCGCCACGTGCATATTCAGTCCGCCTTGACCGTTAAAGCCACCGCCAAGACATTTGCCGATCACGTCGCCCATTTTGATATTCTGACCTGCACTGACCGAAATCTCGCTGAGATTGCAGTACCAGCTGCGCACTCCCTGCCCGTGGTCGATCACAAGCAGCTTGCCGGTCAATGCGCTCTCTCCCACGTACAGCACCCTTCCATCTGCCACAGCCACCGGCTTTGACGCGCCGTAGGTACAGTACATCGTATCCAGCGCCCGATACTCCGCCTTGGTCGCATGAATGATCACCTTGCTTCCGTACTGATAGGAGCGGGTGCCGTCCGGTGTGACCACCGCATCGGTAAAATCGATCCTGCCCTTTTCCGAGGTATAGATGGAGGGCTGTGACATGATCTCCTTCATGCACTCCAAGAACTCGTTTTTACAGCCCGGTGAAAAGGTCTGTCCAAGGGTCTCTTTGCTGACGTAATCGCGGAATTCACCGTATTTCTTTCCTTTTACCGTCACGGTAAAGGTCATTGGCTCCTTCCACTCATCGCTGTGTAAGCTGATGCGATAATCGGTATCCATTTCATAATCTTCGGGAAAGCCGAGGGTCATCAGCGCCTTGACCTCGCTGCCCTCTGTGACAAACCGAGCTTGGAAATCCACGTCAGGCTCGACAGTGATCTTTACCCCGGAGGGATCCTTCACGTGAGAGCCGCTCAGGATAAAGGTCTGTCCTGCCTGCACCTCTCTGTGGGAAACAGCAAACGCTGCGGGCGGGTATTTTCTTGTCAAAGCCGTATACTCCGCTCTTCCCGCAAAGGGAGCCTTCCCTTCATCGTCCTTTTTCCATTCCAAAATCACGGTAACGCCGATCTCGGTGGGCTTCTCCACCTCAAGCTGCTCAATGCCGCTGCCGTCACCGGTATAAAGCAGCGCACCGCTTTCATCATACGCATTGACGATCACAGAATCGGCAGGCAAATCGCTCTTTATCTGCAGTGCCTCGGTAAGCGTTCCAAGATCCATCGGATCCACCTTTTGCTGTTTAACACAGCAGCTTGCCTTGCGGTAGGTGCCGTCAATCAAGCGGTACTCCCAATCAAGGCTTTGATATACGAGCGGTACACCGTTCAAGGTCACCGTAGGTCCTAACGCATAGGTATAGACCGTTTCCGAAAACTCGGAGCCTAGAAACTGTCTCGCTTTTTCGGTATTGATGCGCCTTACAGCTCCGCCGTCGGTTACAAAGTAGCAGTACGCAGGGTTTTCACCAAAATAGAATTTGTAAATCAACGAGGAGTGTTCAGTACGGAAGGTCACCCGAAACAGCTTGCACGCTTCTGCCTCCTGCGGCAGCTTCTCCACCGACTTGGCATCGACGGTCATTTCACAAAGCAGCTTCAACAGATCGTCATTTTCACCGTTTGACACCGCTTTGACCGTTTTTTCATCGGGGGTGAGTAAAATGACCTCTTCCGCATTACGGATCTCCACCGGGATATTCCGATTGGACAAATAAAACGAAAGCATGATAAACGTAGGGATCAAGACAATGGCAAGTCCGATCACGATAAACGATATTCTTCTTTTCATTTCCTCATCCTTTCTTTTCTACATATCCATATCATTATATACTATTTTTCTTCGCGGGTCAATACCCTTCACGCTACCTTCACGAAACTTTTTCTTCTTCTCAACCGAAAGTTTATTTACCTTGACAAACAGAATGCGATATGTTATATTGATTTTATATCCATCGGTGCCTTAATCGGTATTTTTTTAAAGAAAACTGTCAGACAAAGCAAATGGCAGTTTTCCACCTTACACTCGTTTATTTGTAACGGAAGCAACCAAAATCGTTCGCATAATTCCAATATGGCGGGACACATGGTTCCGCTAAGTGCAAAAGGAGACATATTTGAAAAAAGACAAAACAAAAATAGAAAAGAAAAAGGATTCCCTGCCTCTGAAAGACGTGATCGGTCACAATCTGTGGGCGCTTCGGCAGATCCACAGCGCATCCGGTGGCTTCATCGCCATCCAGCTCTTCACCTGCATCTATTTTGCAGTTGCAGAGTTTATCGTGGATTCCTGGCTGCTGCGCCACGTCCTCAACCGTTTTCAGGAAGGAAACGCCTCCGCAAGAGAGCTTGTCATCACCATCGCGCTCATATACGCCTGTCACTTCGTACTGTGGTATGTCCGCAACGCCGTTGCCAACTTCGTGATGCCGAAAATGCGGGTGCGCATCACCTCGCGCATTACCAAAAACCTTTTTGAAAAATCGCTGGCAGCCGACCTTGCCTGCTACGAGGATCCCGATTTTTACGACAAGTACGTCAAAGCCATGGACGAGGCGGCGAGCCGCATCTACGGAGTGCTGAACACCCTTTGCAACCTGATTGAGGTAATCGTCATGGTGCTGGCAAACGGCATTCTGCTGTTCACCATTGACTGGTATCTGGTCTTCTTCACGGCATTTCCGATCTTCTTCGGTTTTCTTCGCAAAAAAGAATTGGCAGTGTATTATCGCTACGTGGCGGATCAAAAGCCCATCGACCGCCGCAAGCAGTACATACGCCGCACCTTCTACTTGAACGAATACGCCAAGGAAATGCGGCTGACCGATATGCAGGACAGTCAGGTGCAGACCTTCCGCGGACTCTACGGTGACTACAAAAAAGTGCTTCGCAAGCACGGTCCGCTGCGCACCTTCCTCGGCTTTATCGGCGAGTTCTCGGGGGACGTGATCACCTCGGTGGGAGCGGCGGTGTATGCCGTATACCTTGCCGTAGTCAAAAAATCCATCCTCATCGGTGACTGCGCCGTCACCATCAACGCCATTTCACAGCTCGGCTGGGTACTCAACCGCTCGGTGACCGACTTTGCGGGCTTTACCGAGCACGCCCTCTACATCCGCGATATGCGGGACTTTCTGGACTACGATCCGAAGATCAAGGAGGATCCCGAGGCTCCCGTGCCGACGCCCGGTGTCATCTGCTTTGAAAACGTCAGCTTTACCTACTTCGGTGCCAAAGACAAGGTGCTGGACAACGTCAGCTTCACCCTGGAGCCCGGCAAACGCTTTGCGCTGGTAGGCTGTAACGGTGCTGGAAAGACCACCATCGTCAAGCTGCTGCTTCGTCTGTACGATCCCACCGAGGGACGCATTACCCTTGACGGTGTGGACATCCGCACCCTGCGGCTCTCGGGCTACCGCGCACTGTTCTCGGTCATGTTCCAGGACTACAAATGCCTTTCCATGACCGTGGCGGAAAACGTCATGCAAGGGCCCACCTCTGCGCAAGACCGTCCGACAGTGGAGCACGCGCTACGGGAAAGCGGTGTGTTTGATAAGATCGAAACACTGCCTCAGGGGATCGACACCACTCTGACCAAAGAATTTGATCCGGAGGGTGCCGTGCTTTCGGGCGGTGAGACGCAAAAGGTACAGCTGGCGGCGGTATTTGCCAAAAACGCTCCCGTTGCTATTTTAGACGAACCCTCCTCTGCCCTTGATCCCATCGCGGAATATAAGGTCTTTGAAAGCATGATCCGTGCCACAAGCGGAAAGCTGGTGCTCTTCATTTCCCACCGCCTCAGCTCCGCCGTGCTGGCCGACACCGTGCTCGTCATGGAAAAGGGGAAACTGGTGCAGTGCGGTTCTCATAAAGAACTGCTGGCAGACAGTCACAGTCCCTATGCCGAAATGTTCAACCGCCAGGCGGAAAACTACTTTAGCGAGGAGGTGGAAGCATGAAAAAGAAGCAATCATTGAAAGCCGTTGTTTCCAACAACCTGCTGATGATCCGCAAGATCTTCCGCCACTCTCCCCAGCTTGTTTTTCTGATGGTCGGTCAGGGCATCGCCTACGGCGTCAGCGGCTCTCTGAGTATGCTGTTTTTGCCGCTGGTGCTTAACGGTCTGCAAAGAGGCGAAAGCTTCCCCGAATTTATCCCTTATTTTGCAGTGGGGGTGGCAGGCTGCCTTGTGGGCTGGCTCTACGGACGGCTGAACTATCTCTACTTCCGTCCCTGGATGCAAAACCGCCTGCACTACCGTATGCACGAGGAGATCTTCCAAAAATCCATGGATGCGGATCTTATCTGCTTTGACGATCCGGAATTCTACAATGACTTCGTCTGGGCAATGGACGAGTCGGACGGCCGCGCCATGCAGGTGCTGGAGACCATGGCCAATTTCATCAACTTCGTGATCTCGCTCGGCACCTGTATCGCCATCATGCTCACCGTCAGCCCCATCGTGGTTGCCATTCTTGCCGCGCGGTCTGTCATCAGCTTTTTCATCGGAAAATACTGGAACAAGATCAACGAGGAGCAAAACACCAAGGCAAAGCCCTATCACCGTCAAACGGCATATGTCAACCGCGTATTCCATCTGGTGGACTACGCAAAGGAGCTGCGCACCTCCCGCTTGGCCGAAAATCTTGCGGCGCAGTACGATGATGCTGTAGACAGGAATCTTACGATCACGCTGCATTACAACAAAAAGCATCATATCCTCAACGTGATCTCCTTCCTTCTCAACATGGTGCCAAACTGTCTGATCACCATCTATATGACGCTTGGACTCTTTGAAGGCACGGTACCCGTGGGCAGCTTTATCATCACGCTCACCCAATTCTGGCGCATCGGATATATGTTCGATAACTTCTCTTATTTCTTCAACGAATTCGGCAACAACAGCCTTTATATTGAAAAATACAGAAAGTTTATGGAATACGTCCCGAAGGTCAAGAGCGGCACCCTGCCCGTTTCTGCCTTTGAAACGCTGGAGCTTAAAAACGTCAGCTTCCGTTATACCGAAAAGAGCGACTGCGTTTTGAAAAACGTATCCCTCACCATCCGCAAGGGCGAGAAGATCGCGCTGGTGGGCTACAACGGCGCGGGAAAATCCACGCTCATCAAGCTGCTCATGCGCTTTTACGATCCGGATGAAGGTGTTATTCTGCTCAACGGCATTGACATCAAGCAGTATGATCTGAAGGCGTATCGCCACACCATCGGGGCGGTCTTCCAGGACTTCAAGCTCTTTTCGGCGACCATTGCGGAAAACGTGCTGGGACGTCCCGTACAAAACGAAGAGGATCGCCAAAGAGTACTGCGTGCGCTGGAGATGGCAGGCTTCAAGGATAAATGCAGTGAGCTGGAAAAGGGTATCGACACCATGCTGACAAGAGAATTTGACGACGAGGGCACCAATCTATCGGGAGGCGAGAGCCAAAAGATCGCTATCGCCCGCGTATTTGCACACGATTACGATCTGGTCATGATGGACGAGCCCTCCTCGGCGCTGGATCCCATCGCAGAGTACAATCTCAATCACTCCATTGCCAATCACCTGCAAGGAAAGACAGTCATCTTCATTTCTCACCGTCTGTCCACCACCCGTATGTCGGATATGATCTATATGTTCGACAGCGGCAGTCTGATCGAGCAGGGATCGCACAAGGAGCTTTTATCGAAAGAAGGAAAGTACGCCGAAATGTTTGCCCTGCAGGCAAAGAAATACAAATCGACCAATTAAATTAAAAGGTTGGATCCTTTCGGATCCAACCTTTTATCGTTCTTCTGACGGTATAACCGTATTTACGTTGATATAATTGATTGTTTCACCTTCCACCGTTACAGAAGAAAGCGTTCCCTCTATGATCACCCACGATTCGTTTGCAGGATAGCTGCCGTCCGCAACGTAGATCTCAAAGGGAGCGTAGCAGCAATTGAGATTGTCTGCCACAGTCAAAACGTGCTTATCATCCTCATAGGTATACAAGCCGTGGATCTTCACGGTGCTACCCACGTAATGATCAAAGAAAAGCACGAACTCCAGCACCTTGTTGTATTGATCGGCGGGACGCAGATCGGAATAATCGTAGTCGATACCGGTCTCATCCTCTACCTCACTTCCCCCTATAAAGGATCCCTCATCCTCGGTTTTGTCGGTGACGTCCCCTATGTTCTCCCCGATCATGTCATCAAGGGTCTTATCGGTATCCGACTGTCCCGGCAAAATGATACGAATACGTACGCAGGAGGTGAGAAGACACATCATACACAGCAACAATACCACTGTTTTTTTCATTGCTCGCCCTCCTTCTTTCCGAGATTCCTTTTAGAAACGGTCTGTAAAAGCTTCTTGATGCCGACCGTCAGAGCAAACGCAATGACGTTGAAGGCCACCACGGAGGGGCCGATCGGAATGGAGGCGGTGGACACACGTCCGAAATTGAATTCGATCACCGTTGCAAACAGAAGTCCAAGCACAAAGCACACCGTGGAGATCAGTCCTGCCACGAGGATCACGCTCTTGAACTGCTTGCAAATACGCATGGCGGTCAGTGCGGGAAATACGATCAGTGCCGAGATCATGATGGAACCGATCATCTTCATGCCCACAACGATGGTCACCGCCGTCAGCACCGCCAGCAAAACGTTGTAAAACGCCACATTGGTGCCGGCAGACTTGGCAAAGGCGGTATCAAAGGATATGGCGAAAATTTTGGAAAACAGCAGCACGAACACAAGGATCACGCCGCAGGCAAGCAGCACGCTCACGGTCACGTCGCCCGAATCGAGAGTATAGATAGAGCCGCCGAACAGCGAAGAGCAAACGTCACCCGCTCCCTTGCTGGCAAGGCTGTAAATAATATAGCCCGACGCCACAGCACCCGTGCTGAGCATAGCAATGGCAGCATCTCCCTTGATCTTGCCGCTCTCGGACAGAAGCAGCAGCACAATCGCGGAGATCACCACAAAGGGCATGGTAACGTACATGACCTTGTCGTTTGACACACCGACGGCTGCCGCAATTGCCGTGGCACAGAAGCCCATGTGCGACAAGCCGTCGCCGATCATGGAATACCGTTTCAGCACCAGCGGCACACCGAGAATGGCGGCGCAGATCGCCGTCAGAACGCCTACGATCATTCCCTTAAGAATGATATCCGATGCGTTCACAAGAGTATTCAGATTGATAATGATCTCCATCAACCGTTCAGCTCCCTTCCGATGACCGCAGCACGGTCATAGTCCTCGGTCTTGCCGAAATACAGCATTTGCTGACCTAAATGCAAAATGTGGCTGGCATACCGCTTGGCGGCAGCAGGATCGTGAGAGATCATGATCACCGTCACACCCCGCTCCTTGTTGATTCTGTTGATCAGCTCGTACAGATCCTCGGTCACCACCGGGTCAAGTCCCGCCGTGGGCTCGTCCAAAAGGATCAACTCGTCGGCGGCGCACAGTGTTCTGGCAAGCAGTACCCTTTGCTTTTGTCCGCCCGAAAGCTCGCGAAAGCTTTTGCCCTCCAGATGTGTGATGTTCATCAGCTCCATCTTTTCCTTTGCAAGATGCTTGTCTTCCTTTGTGTAGAAAGGCATATAGGGATGCTTGCCCTGACAGCCCGACAGCACCACTTCCCTGACGCTTGCGGGGAAATCCGCCTGCGTGGGTTGCTGCTGCGGCAGATAGCCGATGCCGTTTTTGCGTACGTTCTTCCGGATCTGTCCCGAAATGGGCTGTAAAAGCCCCAAAAGTGATTTCATCATAGTGGATTTGCCCGATCCGTTCTGACCCAGAACGCAGAGATAATCCCCTTGGCAGACCTCGAAGCTAAGGCCTGCGATCACTGCCTTGCCCTCGTACCCCAGGACAACGTTTTCAAATTGAATGAGTGACATAGCTCCTCTTTCCCTTATTCAGCGCCCAGCGCCGTTTTCAGAACATCCAGATTTTTTTCCATCAGAGAAAGATAGCTTTCGCTTTTAAATTCCTTCTCATTTGGAATATGGCAGGAATGCAGCAGCAGTGCCACACCGCCGATACGCTCCGCCAGCGTTTCGGCATACACGGGAGTAGAGCCCTCCATATAAAGGATGGCAGGCAGTCCCAGACGCTCTGCCTTCTGATACAAATAGTCCATGGTGGAAACCGAAGGGTCCACCGAGGTGGAGCAGCCTGTAAAGGCAGCGTCGGCAGAAATGCCGTAGTCGTAGCACAGATAACGGAAGGGGAAACGGTCGGCAAAGATCAGCGTGTCAAAGGTTCTGTTCTCTTTGAGCGCCTCAAAAGAAGCATCCAGCGCAGTGAGCTTGCCGATATATCGCTCGGCATTTGCCTCATAGGTCTTTTGACCCGCGGGATCCAATTCGCAAAGCAGCTTGCAAAGGTCCTTTGTCAGCTCCATCGCGCGCTTGGGAGAGGTCCAAACATGCTCGTCAAGCGCCTGCTCATGATCATGGTCGTGATCGTGCTCTTCCTCGTGCTCTTCTCCCGATCCTTCTTCAACGTGCATCCCGTCGGTCTCGGCGTTGCACAGTGGCTGATCGATCAGCGACAAAAGGGTCAAAAAGGTAATGTCCTCATCTTTAAAAGCCTTCTGCAATTCGTTCTGCAGCGCTTCGTCCGATTCACCGCCTACGAATACGATCAGATCGGCGTCCTTTAGCTCATTGATCTTCGAAACCGAAAGATTACTCATCGTAAAATTGTGTGTATCTGTACCGGCGGGCACCAGCATTTCAAGGCGAACCAGATCGCCTGCAATGTTTTTTATAAAATCGTATTGTGGGAACACGGTGCAGACCACGTAGAGTCTGCCGTCCTCCTTGCCGCTTCCCCCTTTTTCCACGCTGACGCAGGCAGGCAGTACGGAAGCAAGCATTAAAAGTGCCAGCATCAGGGCAAGTGCTTTGATCGGTTTACGCATCGTTTTTCATTTCCTTTCTTTCTGTATTCGGCTGCTTGGACCGACAGTCACCGCACAGACCGTACAAAACGGTGGCGGTATTGTCGACCTTAAAGCAGTGGGTGCTCTCAATATGGTGCAGCAGCTCCTCAGACATTCCGCATTCCAAATGCGTAAGTGCGCCGCACAGGGTGCATTTCAGATGCAGATGCCCCTCGCACCCGTGGCTTTCATGGTATTGATACAGCCAGCCTCTGCCCCCGTCCACCTTGGGAAACCGCTTCAAATGCCCGTCCTCCGCCATTTCGGCGACCAGACGGTAGACCGTGCTCTTTCCGGGAGAGCGCTGTCCCTCTTCCTCCCCCACCAGCGCACTTGCTGCCTCTTCGGCAGTAAACTGCTGCTCGGGGTGGGAGGCAAAAAACGCAAGGAGCAGTTTTTTCTGCTCGGTCTGATACTTTCCCATGGACTCTTCCTTTCAATTTGAGAATTACTCTTGAATTATAACCATCCACCACCCGTTTGTCAAGGGGAATTTGAAAATAATTCTCAAATTTGAAATAGTCATCGCCAAAGCCTTCGGAACAAAAAAGAACCGCTCCAAAGGAAACGGTTCATACAGTTTATTTCTTGAAAAACAGAACGCCCAAACAGTTGGGACCGCAGTGGCTGGAGATGGTACATCCCGCCTTGGTCTCAATGACCTCAGCAAAGGGCTGCAGCTGCTTTACAAGGGCGATCACGTCGGCAACGATCTCTGCGGGCACACCCGAATGGGTGACAAAGATGCGATCGAGCACCAGATCCTTTCTGCCCTCCAATCTGCCTTTTACATAGTCTGTAATGGACTTATCCATCTTACCGCGGTACTTGTTGCCAACACCCATCTTTCCGTCCTTGACCTCGATCTCGGGTCGCAGCTGCAAAAGGTTGGCACCGAGCGCCGTAAGGGCGGAGCATCTGCCGCCTTTTCTTAAGTATTCCAGCGTTTGCAGCACGAAGCTGACGTCCAGCTTTTCTCGCATCACGCAAAGCTTCTCGGCAATCGCCTCGGCTTCCATGCCCTGCTCTGCCATTTTCTTAGCCTCGATGACCAAATGCCCCGAGCCGCTGGACAGATTTAAGCTGTCCACGGGGTACACGCCCCCCACTTCCTTTGCCGCGATGCAGGCATTCTGATAACAGGAGGAAAGACCGCTTGACAGATTGATATGGACCACCTGATAGCCCTCTTCGGTATATTTGCGGAACACCTGCTCGTATTCACCCACCGAGATCGCAGAGGTCTTGGGCAGACTGCCGCTTTCCGCCACGTAGGCAAACACGTCCTCTGCCTTGATGTCATAGCCATCACGGTAAAGCTTATCTCCCAAAGATACGCATAGACCGATCACCTCCACGTCGTATTTTTCATACAACTCGGGGGTCAAGTCGCAGGTAGAATCGCAGGTTATCTTAATCTTACTCATAGAACACTCCATTACACAAGCACCACCCTACAACAAGGACCCACGTCCTTCCGCAATAGGGGGCGCGATACTGCATACGCACATTATACAGTTTTTTTCAAAACCTGTCAACCGTTTGCATTTTTAATACTCACAAACGGCAAATTTGTGGCAAAACAAGTCAGTTCATATACACAACGACCCGGTGGATCGGAAAACCCTTGGCGGAAAAATTCCGCTCGTACTCTGTCTGGATATTTCCTTCGTTGTATTCGGAATTGTGCAGATCGCGGGTCAGCTCCTCCATGCGGAAGCCCATCGCCTCAAATTCCTCCAGCGAAAAATCAAACAGCCCCACGTTGTCGGTCTTGAACACGATCTTACCGTCCTCCGGCAGCAGCTCCTTGTACATGGCAAGGAAATTGCGGTGGGTCAGGCGGCGCTTGGCATAGCCCTTTTTTGGCCACGGGTCGGAAAAGTTCAGATACAAAGTTTTGATCTGCCCCTTTTCAAACAGCCGGGGCAGCAGCTCCTGGGCGTTGCCCACGATAAAATGCAGATTGTCGCAGCCCGCTGCCTTTGCCTTTTCCATGGCAACCACCGCCACGTCGGAGGCACGCTCCATGGCAATGAAAGGAAGCTCGCATCTTCTCGATGCTTCTATGGCGAAATCGCCCTTGCCGCAACCGATCTCCAATTCGCACGCTCCCCCGTTTTCGGCAAGGAAGGACGCCACTCCCTCACGGTCCGTCAGCAAAAGCTCCGCACAGGCTGCAATTCTTTCGGCTCCGTGCTTTTTTTTTCGCATTCTCATATTGAAAAACACCAAACTTTCTGTTATAATAGATTATATAGTGCCTGCTGTATAGGCACACGTATGAAAACATTATAACACGTTTTTGAAAATTATCAAGAGTTTTTTGGTAAAAGGAGTAAGATACATATGGATCTGCATAAATACTTTGCCGACCTTGGTGACGCACTCTGCGCCGGGGGCATGACTTCCGCGCAAAGCGCTGCGTACTGCAAACGTCTATCCGATTCGCTCGGCAACCTTGAGCCTGCGGCAAGAGAGCAGAAGCTGGCAAGCTACGGCAGTCCCGAGGATCTGGCAAAGCGCGTCCTTTCCATCGCAAGCAAGCAAGCCGAAGCATCCCCTGCAGAGGATGAACAGAAAGCCAATCCCGCACTGGAACACACCATCAACGTGGACGCCGGCAAGCGCGCTGCCGTTCCCATGACAAGAGCCATTCCCGTGGTCCATACAAACGAAGAAGAAAAGACCACTGTTATGCCCAATCCCGAGCTGCAGGCAACCAAAAAGAAGCTGGACCCCGTCAAGCAGGAAATGCCGGAGGAGGAGGCTCCAAAGAAGCCCATCTCCAAACGCGGTATGCAGATCTTTTGGTGGAGCGTAGGTCTTTCCAGCCCCATCTGGCTGTTCCTCGCCTTTGTACTGGCAGGACTGTTCCTCTTTGCCTACGGTGCGCTCATCGTGGCAGCGGTCGGTCTAATCGTAGCGCTGACCGTCACCGTCATTGGCGGTATTCTGCTGGCGATCATTGGTCTTGGATACGGTATTGTCGAAATGTTGCCCGGCACCGACGCCTTCTTTGTGGGGCTATATGAATTCGGTCTGGGTATGATCGTGGTGGGTGGCACGATCATCTTCTCCATTTTGGAATACAACGGCGCCACAGTGCTGGTTCCCTACACCCTCAAAAAACTGACCGTATTTTTAAAATTTACCATCCGTCAGATCAAGCAGCTGATCATTCATCTGTATGACCGCTGCCGCGATCTGTAAGAACAGGAGGGGAAAATGAAAATATCATCTGTCATTTTCTTGGTCGTTGGACTTGTAATTTCCATCACGGGCTACATCGTGTGCGGCGTGGCAGAGAGCATGGCAAAAAG
The DNA here is from genome assembly GCA_015064925.1 of Oscillospiraceae bacterium. Taxonomy (GTDB): domain Bacteria; phylum Bacillota; class Clostridia; order Oscillospirales; family CAG-272; genus SIG655. Next base: position 18,392 of record SVRH01000001.1, read on the forward strand.
TGCCGGCGGCTATGACCTTCTTTTTGAATATAATTATGACGAAGAAGGCAACATTGTAAAAGAATACGAGTTTTCCAAGGATACCATCATCGAAACCGATGCCGAGGGCAACGAGGTCAAGAAGCACGCCGTGCGCAAGGTCTCCCTGACCTTTACGGACATGGACATTCTGGTGGTGGGCGGTGCCGATCGCTCCCGTGTGGTCTTCCAAAACATGAGCGAAGGAAGCTACTATTATCACATCAGCAACAACGTACTGTACGTGACCAATCACTTTACGCTGCCCAACTTTTTACAGTCGGAGGGTCTGTCCTTTGACGGCATGCGCAAGTATCTGAATACCAGCAAATATGACGGCAAGAAACAAGTGATCCTCTATGTGGAGGATGCCGACGAGCTGAAGCAGTATGACTTCAAGCTGAACAACTGCCGTATCGAGCTGGAAAACATCAACGGTGCCTACGATATGCGTTTGGAAGCCAAAAGCTCCACCGTCACCATGAAGAACTGCTCGACCGAGTCCACACTGCGTTTGACCCTTGACAAATGCAAAACGGTGCTTGATACCGTGGACTACATCGAAACACTGATCAAGGGCTCGGGCGGCGAGCTGACATACAATGACACCGCCATTCCCTATCTCTTCCGCTATGATATTCGCAGCGAGGGTGGCAGCCTGAATCTCAACGGCGTGGACCAGTCCTCTGCCATCTTCCAGGCAAATCTTTCGGGCAGTGATTACCACAGTCTCTCCCTCGATATGACCGGCACCAAGCTCACCGTCTACTGTAACGGTTAAAAGTCTGCATAGCCTTGGTTTTTCTGCACATACTACAAACGTTCCGATCCATTTTCAACCGATGGGAACACAAATATTTGCAGGAAAGGATATATCGCTATGCTTGACAGACTGGCACTCATTCTCACCATCATCGGCGGTCTCAACTGGGGTGGTGTGGGGCTGTTCCGCTTTGACACGGTCGCGTGGCTTTGCGGCGGTCAGACCTCCATCGTAGCACGCATCATCTACACCGCAGTGGCAATTTCCGCCCTTTGGTGCATTTCCCTGTTGGTGCGGGAACGAAACGAAGTGTTCGAAAGCTCCGATAAATAATGAAAATACTGCAGCGCTTGCTGCAGTATTTTCATTATATCAGTATTCCGCTTTTTGTATATGGAAGACCGCATCCAGCACGTCGGACATAAATTCGATGCGCAGAGGGCTTTGATCGGTCTTTTTTAAATACAGCTTGATCTTACCGCCGTTTTCTGCAAGCGAAAAGGTGTACACGCTCATCTCCATACCGTTTGCCTTTTCCGTAGTCTGTTCGGGCATGGGCAGCCTAAGCGTCAGCAGCTGCAAAAGACTGCCCGCCCCGCCCGGCAGAGTGGATTGACGCAGTGGTACACGCAGATCGCCGTAGCTGACAAAATACCCGTCCTGTGCCTTTTCAAACGCGTAGCCCTCCATGCTTTTCGGGCAGGTGAAGGTCACCTTACCGTTTGTTCCGTCGGGGGACTGCAGCACGATTCCATACTCCTTTTCTCCCACCGCAAGTATTCCCTCCAGTGTGATAGGGCCCCTCAGAAATGCAAAGGGATCCTCACCCTGTGCCCCCGTGACACCCGCATCACAACCGCTCACACACAGTGTGATCATGATGAAGATAGGCAAAAGCCATCCGAAACGTTTCATGATTGTATCTCCTTACCGCATATTTGTATCACTATATGCGAAAGAAAGAGCGTTCATGATTATTCCAGGCAGTTGGTGGTGATGTAGTCTACTCCCAGCTCGATGAGTCTGCGCGCCCGTTCGGGATCGTCCACCGTCCAGCAGTTGACCTCGATCCCTTCCCTCTTTAACAGTGCCATTGCAGTCTCATCCAGACGATCGTGACGCACGTCAAGATCCAGTCTGTCGGCCTTCAGCCCCGCTACGAATTCCTCGGTGATCTCTCCGTAATAGAGATACTGCACCTTTGCCTCGGGCAACAGTTGGCGCACCGTCTGCACGTTGAAGTAGGAAAAAGAGATGAAGACCGTTTGCTCCAGATGTCCCGTGCTGCGCACGATCTCAACGATCTCTTCGATCTGCTCTGCTGTAAAGCGATTCTTCAGCTCGAACACCGCCACCTTGCCGTATTTGCGGCAAATGGAGAAGTATTCCTCCGGAGTGGGCAATATCAAATCTCCACGCTTGCTTTTATCCATATCCATCACGGTCAAGCGACGCAAATCGGCAAAATCGGTCTGCTCCACCGTCAGGGTCGTATCCCCCGTCACACGGGTGGTGGTATCATCGTGGATGAGAATGTATTTGCCGTCGGCAGTGCGATGCACGTCGGTCTCGATGCCGTAGTAGCTTCGATTGCCCGCCGCTACGAATGCTGCCGCGGTATTCTCACGTTCAAGCGCCGACGCACCGCGGTGCGCGATCAGCTTTGTGTTCGGATGTTCGATCTTAACCGTATCCATCATAATTTACCTCATACAAAATCATAGGATTCAGCGACACAGGTCGCCGTACTGCGCATTGGTTGCACGCACAAGATCGCTCGGAGCAAGGCAGATCTGCACACCCCGCATTCCGCCGCTGACAAAGATCTCACGTTGCTCCCCCGCTTCCCTTTGCAAAAAGGTACGGTATTTTTTCTTCATGCCGATGGGTGAGCAGCCTCCGCGGATATAGCCCGTAAGAGAAAGCAATTCCTTGACCGCCGTCAGCTCCAGTCGCTTGACAGATGCCGCCACGGCACATTTTTTCAGATCCAGCTCCCTTGCCACGGGAATGCAAAGCACCACGATCTCTCCCTTCTCCGAGCGGGCCACCAGCGTTTTGTACACCCGTTCGGGGGCAAGTCCCATCAGCTCAGCGGCGTGTACCCCCGACAGATCCTCGGGATCCACCTCGTATTCCGCGGTGGTATAGGGGATCTTCATCGAAGCAAGGATGCGCATTGCGTTCGTTTTCGTCATACCATCATCACCTCGGGAGACATTCTATCACATTTGGCGATGAATTGCAAGAAAAAAATCGGCTTGCTTTTTTAGAGATACTGTGCTATACTGTATACCCCGAGGAAAACATGAGCTTCGCTGCCAACTTTTTAGTTGTGAACGTAACTTTTTTTGCTCTTTCGGTATTAACTACTTGAAAAGGAAGACGATGATGGACGAGTTTGAAGTCATATATCAAGAATATTACCAGCGCGTCCACGCATTCCTTTTCAAGATGTGCCAAGACCGTGACCTCAGCGAAGAATTGACCCAGGAAAGCTTTTATCAGGCTCTGAAGAGCTTCCACCGCTACGACGGAAGCTGTTCGCTTTTCACTTGGCTTGCCGCCATCGCAAAAAACACCTATTTCAAGCATCTGCGCAAGAGCGCTGCCCGCCCCGTCGATCTGATCGACCCCGAGGAATCCGCCGTCACAGGCGGTGAGGAGGAGGATCCTGCGGAGCTTTTGGAAAAGCGCACCGAGCTGGAGGCACTGCGCCGCATCATCGACCGTCTGCCCGAAAAGTACAGAGACGTGGTGACCCTGCGCATTTACGGTGACCTGCCCTTTGCGGAAATTGCAAGGATCTTGAAGATCAGTGAAAATTCAGCCAAGGTTCTGTTTTACAGAGCGAAAAATCAGATCAGAGAGGAGCTTTCCCATGACAATTTCCTGTGAGCTGGTACGCGATCTGCTGCCGCTTTACGACGACGGCGTCATCAGCCGCGACGGAGAAAAAATCGTTTCCGCACATCTCGGACGCTGCGCCGCCTGCCGCGCCTACCGCAAGCAGGTCAAGGAAAGCGAGCTGGCTGCCACCGAGTTTTTGAAAAAGGAAGCCATTCCGCCCGCAGGTGAAAAGGATTTCCGCCCACTTGCCAGACGCTATAAGAGAAAACGCATCCTCTACTGGGGAGCTGCCGCTGCGCTGACTGCGGTATACGCGGGCACGCTGATCTACTGCATCTCAAAGCTTGCCGACAGCGGTGATAAAAAATAAGGTTCGCTTTATCCCGACCGCCCACGGTCGGGATATTTTGTTTTTGGCAAACAAAAATCCCCGTTTTCACGGGGATCTGTGTAAATCGGTATGTATATTACTTAAGGTTGTCGATGACGCCGTGTGCCCAAGCCTTCAGCTCTGCCATCTCCTCGGCCTTGACGCCCTTGAGGAAAGGAAGAACGCTTCCCTTTACCTTCTTGATATCAACCACTGTCGCGCCGGCTGCTTCGACCGTCGTTTTCATGGCTTCAATGGCATCATCCTTGGAATCGGTATAGATCGCCACGTTCTGCACCTGGCCCTTGGTCAGTCCGCGAAGGAACATGGAAAGGTCATCGGAGAAATTCTTTCCGGTGGAAATGCCTGCGATGAGCAGTCTTTCCTTATCACAGTTGTATGCGGGGGGAATTTTGTCGCTCTTTACACCAAACTCCTCGGAAAGCCCGTTTGCAAAGGTCGTCATCTTTCCGTTTTCGGGGTAATGTAAAATCTTCATCTTAATAGCCATAATACTGTTTCCTTTCGCTTACACGTTGTTTTTCTTCAGTATAACACATATATTTCATTTTTTCCATAGTTTTTTAAAAATATTTTCTTGTCGGGGTGATATTTCCCCCCGAAAGCGTAGTATATAGACGAGGATGAAAGAGGTGACACAAATGGATGACAAAAGGATCATAGAGCTGTTCTTTGCCCGCTCCGAGCAGGCGATCACCGAGGTACAGATCAAATACGGCGGGCTTTGTCATGAAATATCCGTGAATATCCTGAGAAGTGAATCGGATGCCGAGGAGTGCGCAAACGACGTGTACCTCGCCCTCTGGAACACCATCCCGCCCGCTCGCCCCGATCCTCTTGTGACCTACGTGGCGCGTGTTGCCAGAAATCAGTCCATCAAGCGCTATCACAAAAACACGGCAAAAAAGCGAAACAGCCATTATGACACGGCTCTTTCGGAGCTGGAGGGCTGTATTCCCGATGGCGAGACCGTGGAGGAGCTCTTTCGTGCCAAAGAGCTTGCCGCTCATTTTGACGCATTCCTCGATACACTTTCGAAAAAGAATCGCGTGATCTTTGTTCGTCGCTACTACTTCTCCGAACCCGTAGCGGAAATAGCAAAAAAGATGCACATGGAACCCAGAAAAGTGACCCTTAGCCTGTCCCGCACCAGAGAAAAGCTGAAACAGTATCTACAAAAGAAAGGAGTTTTCTTATGAAACGAGAAAAGCTATCAAAAGCGCTTGACGAGATCGACGATCGCCACCTGAAGGAAGCGATGGACTACCGCCCGTCCGCGGGGCTCACTGCGGAAAAGTTCGTAAAATTCGCATCGATCGCCGCTTGCTTTGCAGCGTGTGTTCTCATTGCGATCAACATCTTCGGGCATACACCCAATTCCCAAACGCCCGATAACGGAACAACAAGCAACGATCAGGCGTATTCCCCTCCCAATTCTCAGCTTCCCGATTCCGATCCGCCCGGTTCTTCTTCCGGCACAAATATCTGCCCACCCTCACCCTTCTTCCCCTCTTATGAATATCCTCTTCCGAATTCACTTGATTTTTCCGGTTCCACCATCAAATTCTTGGTTTGTGATGGTGACGATATCTCCAATTCATTTTCATTGAATTCTCGCTCCATTCTTCCAAACCCGGAAATTGTATTTTATGAGATCGATTCCGCACTGTTTGCACGCAACAAAGAGGTGGAGAAGGCGCTGAACGTACGGATCGAAATGGATACCTGCTACGCAAGAGAGACGATTACCAAAATATCAGACTGCCTAGCCGCCGACATTCATCTGTATGACGTGATCGGTGCCTATCAGTACTACGATATGGGGCTGACCATCGGAAGCAACGGCGGTTTCTTTGTCAACTTTGAAAATGAAGAGCTGCAAAATGATATTTATATTGATATAACGAAGCCCTATTGGGATAAGGAGCTTTATGATCTTCTTACCCTCAACGGCATCGCCTATTGGGTAACGGGCGACATCACCCTGACCCATACAGGCTCCGTGTTTGTTTCTTACGTAAATAAGAATCTGTGGGAGCAGTATGCCGACGTGATTGCAGGCTGTCGCCAAGCCAAGGGGTACTCCGATCCGTATGAGCTGATCGAGAAGGGCTATTGGACGATCGATCTGTGGCAGGAGATCTCAAAAAAAATGTGGATCGACCGAAACGATAACGAAATAGCCGATCCGGACGACGTGACGGGATTTTTGACCTACGGTCCCGGTCTGGAAAATATTATGGCTGATGCCTTGGCTGCAGGAGCAGGTGTCACCTATGCCACCCTTTCTGAAGGAGAATGGAAAATAGATTTTGAAACAAAACGCAACATGCTATTTGCCACGATACTAGCCGCACTCTACTCCCCCGAATCTGCCGCCTGCCTGATCAGTTTTCCAAACCATGATGAGCACGTGATGGAGTACTTTGCCAAAGGAAACTCACTGATGACTGTCAATACGTTTTCTGCAGCAGAAAAATATTTGTCCCATATGGAAGATGAATACTATATTCTTCCCCTTCCCAAGCTGGTACCCGGAACGAGCGAACGGCACACTACAAGTACCCATGACAATCTGACTCTGTTTGGCATTCCCAAAACCGCCGTTGCCGAAAACAAGCTTGCCGCCATCACCGCCACCCTCGAGCTGATGGCATATCAATCCAAGCGCGAGGTGGATCCGCTGTACCGTCAAGCTGCGATCGGTGTGGACTCACGGACAGAATTTGCACGCCAGGAACGCATGCTCGAAGACATCTTTCACTCCGTCAAATACGATTTCGGCGTCATTTACGGTCCTTTGATTCTGGACGAGCAAGCACGCAATGGCTCGGTAACTCATTTCTTCCGAACCGATTGTCAAAAAGAGCAATTCATTTATGCCTTAAAAAACAAACAAAGCATATGGCAGCAAGGACTCCGGGATCTCTTTGAGGACGGCTGTTTCTGTTATTAAGAAAGTACTCCCGATGGCTGTCAATATGACGGTTCGAATGGGAAGCTGAGCTTACCTTACCTTTTCTTTCCTGTGTAACCGATCCACTCCCACAACCCAAGCAAGCGGGTTGTGGGAGCTTTGTTTTCCCCCACACAGCCGTTGACATATAAAAAGAATCATGTTAAAATAAAAAACATTCAAATGGGTGGGTGATATTCGGCATTCAATCCCTAGTATATAGATGAAGACGAAAAGAGGTGACATACGTGGACGACAATAAAATCATACAATTATTCTTCCAACGGTCCGAACAGGCAATCATGGAAGTCCAGATCAAATACGGCGGACTTTGCCATGAAATTTCCTTTAACATTCTGAAAAACGAATCGGATACACAAGAGTGTATAAACGACGTTTACCTTGCGCTTTGGAATACCATTCCCCCGGAGCGCCCCGATCCGTTTGTGTCTTATGTCGCACGCGTTGCCAGAAATCAGTCCATTATGCGCTATCATCATAACACGGCAAAAAAGCGAAACAGCCATTACGACACCGCTTTATCGGAATTGGAAGACTGTATTCCAAGCTCGGAAACCGTGGAAGAGCTCATCCGTGCCAAGGAGCTTGCCGCCCATTTTGACGCCTTTTTGGGTTCCCTATCCAAAAAGAACTGCGTAATCTTTATAAGACGCTACTACTTTTCGGAATCGGTGGCAGATATCGCCAAACGAATGCACATGGAGCCGAGAAAAGTAACCCTGAGCTTGTCCAAATCAAGAGAAAAACTAAAAAAATACCTACTGAAGAAAGGAGTAGCACTATGAAACGGCAAAGAATTTCCGAAGCTATGAATGAAATAAGTCCTAAACTCCTTCAAAAAGCCATCGACTATTCACCCGCCGACGATCGGAAAACCGCTTTTTTCAAAATTGCGCCCATCGCCGCCTGCCTGATCGCTTGTGTGCTGATCGGATTCAGCATACTGCAAAATAACCGTCTTCCCGATAACGGTGGTCTTACCAAAGAGCCTCCTGTCGATGACGGTGGTCATACCGAAGAGCCACCTGTCGATGACGGTGGACATACAGAAGATCCTCCTATCGATTCCGATCCCCCCGAAGCAGCCGTTCCCTATGACGCGACCTACTTTGCGTTTCCCCATTCAAGACTTGGTTACGAGTCCTTCTTCCGTGTGATCAAGGACGGGGATACGCTTGACTCTTACCTTACCGAGCATTCGCTTGATCCCGGAGATTACAGCGTGTTTTTTGCGCCTTACGATCATGCCTTTTTTGAAGAGCGTACACTGATAGCACTATATATGAATGAAATGATGGGGGCATACCCGATGGTAAAGAGCTTTACGGAAAAGGAGAAAGCGCTGCACCTGACGGTGGCTACGGTCAGCAGGAACGGGTACGAGGTCAACGGAAAACGCGGCGTCATGATCCTGCTTGCCCTTGAAAAGGATACCGCTACCGAAGATCTGACTATCGAATTCACATTCCGAAGTACCGACAATGAAACGGAATACGATGCGGCTTATGAACCCTATCAAAAAGGGCCTATGCCCGTGGGAGAAGCGCTTGACTTTACCGTGGCAGGCACCGTTTTCCTGCGCCCCGAAGACGTCAAGGGATACACCTGCTCCGTCGATCGGGCAACGGTGCTTGACAGCTATGAAGCATTCAAAGCTTTTCAAAGCCAAAACGTACGTCTTGGCGATTACGACGAGGCATTTTTTGAAACCAAATCGCTGGTGCTGGTGTTTGCAAGACCCGTTTCCTCCACACAGCTTCCCTTTGTGGACGTGACGGATCTTCGCCGTATGACAAACAAGGACGGGAACTCCTCCTTCGCAGTCACCGTGAAATACAACGTGCAGCAGATAGGAACCGATGATATTAACCGGATATGCTACGTTGTTGAAACCGATGCCGATCCGGAATTGGCGCAAAGCAGTGTATCGACTTCGCACGTCTATATTAACGTTTGGAAGCCTTAATAGAATCCAAAACAGCAAAAAAGCACCCCCAAAAGCCATGGCTTTTGGGGGTGCACTTCGTTTTATGTCATCGTCAATTCTTCCATCTCTTCATAAAGCTCCAGTAGCCGCAGCTCCAGCGTTTCTTTTTCCTCGGAAAGTGCCATGAGCTTTACGTGGTCGGTGGCAGAGGCTGCTTCTTCCTCTTCAATCTCCGAAAGACGCGTTTCGATTTTTTCGGTCTCTTCGGCATTGAGCTTGATGCGCCGCTCCAGCTTTTTCGCCTCGGAGCGCTGGCGCTTGCTCTCCAGATACTGCTCCTTACCGCTTTGCACGGCGGTGGGAGCGATCTCCCCGTCGCTCTTTGCCGCAAGGTATTTCTTGCCGTAGGCAAGGCAGTCCTCGTAGCCGCCCATGAAGTCAAGGGGAGCGCCGTCCTTCGGGTAATGGAAATCAAGAATGCGCGTTGCCAGCTTTTTCACAAGATAACGGTCGTGAGAGACCACGATCATGGTGCCGTCGTACAGCGAAAGGGCTTCCTCCAGCACCTCTCTTGTGGGAATGTCGAGGTGGTTGGTGGGCTCGTCCAAGATCAGGAGATTGCACTCCGAAAGGGACAGACGGCAAAGGGTCAGCCTTGCACGCTCGCCGCCCGAAAGCACCGAAACGGTCTTGCCCACGTCGTCCCCCGAAAAGCCGAAGGCGGCAAGGGCGGTGCGGATCTCGGTCATGGTCATGTGGGAATACTCATCCCACAGACTGTCCAGCACCGTGTCGGTGGGATTCAGCCTTTGATTCTCCTGGTCGTAGTAGCCAAGGGTCACATTGTAGCCAAACTCGTATTTTCCCTCGTCCTGCAGCAAAGAGCCCGTCAGTATTTTTAGAAGAGTGGATTTTCCGCATCCGTTGGGACCCAACACAAACAGTCGGTCCTTCTTTTTGACAAGGGTGGAAAGACCCGCAAAGAGCTGCTTTTTGCCGTAGGCTTTGGACAGATTCTGCAGAGTCAGCACCTCGTTGCCGCTTTCCATACCGCGATGGAAGGAAAGCGTGGCAGTGCGGGGCGCGTTTTCGGGTCTTTCCACACGCTCCATTTTATCAAGCATCTTCTGCCTTGACTCGGCGGCAATAATGTTGCGCTCTCTGTTCCATCTGCGCTGCTGCTCGATGTATGCCTCGATCCTTGCAATTTCCTTCTGCTGATTGCGATAGTGCTTTTCCTGCACCTCTCTATCCTTCTTTTTCTTTTCCTGAAAGGTGGAATAATTTCCGCCATACAGTTTACCGTGCTTGTTTTCGATGTCAAGGATCTTGCTTGTCACACGGTCAAGGAAATAACGGTCGTGGGAAACGGTAATCACCGTTCCGGGGTACTGGGAAAGGTGATCCTCCAGCCAGAACAGCGTATCGGTATCCAAATGGTTGGTGGGCTCGTCCAGGATCAGGATATCGGGTCTTGCGTAAAGCACTCTGGCAAGGGCAAGACGGGTCTTCTGTCCGCCCGACAGAAGGGATACCGACATTCCGTGCATTTCATCCCCAAAGCCCAGCGAGCGCAGAATGCTCTTGCATCTGCCGCGGAATTCAAAGCCGCCGTCCTTGGTAAAGCGCTCCAGCAGCATGGTGTATTCCTTGGCGGCGTGGGAAACGCCGTTTTCCATGTCCTTTTGCAGCTGCTCCAGCCGCTTCTCGGCAGCGATCAGCGGTGCGTAGCAGGCAAGCATCATTTCCTCCATGCTTCCCTCTCCGTCTGCCGCCGCATTTTGATCCAGCATGGCAAGGGTCGTATCCTTGGCGCGGTAGACCTGCCCGGAGGTTGCCTCCATGCTGCCCTCTATGATCTTCAAAAGCGTGGATTTCCCCGCGCCGTTGACACCAACGATACCGAGGCGGTCACCCTTCTCCACGCTGAAGGTGATTTCTTCTATGATAACGTCGGTACCGTACGCCCAGCCGATACCGTCACAACTCAGTACGATCATGTAATGCCTCTTTTAGATTGATACGAAAATTGTAGCATAAATATCCTCTTATGTCAAGTAGTATACCCCAAAGCGAATTGCTTTGGGGTATATGATCGTGATCATAGAATTATTCGTTGCCGCCGGCAAGCTCAACAAGCAACTCGTTCAAATCCGCAATATTGACAACACCGTTACCGTCCACGTCCCAATGATAGTCATCATTTTCCGCGCTACCTGCCAGATATATAAGCAAATCGTTTACATCCGAAATATTGATAACTCCATCCAGGTTCACATCATAAGGATTGGCATTGATCGTTGTATCCGTGTCGCAAGTATCGCATATTCCGTCGCCGTCAACGTCAATGTGGTCGGCTTCTTCGCTGTTGGAGAAGATCTCGTTTCCTTCACAGTCGGTGGAAGCATAAATACGATCTCCGCCGAATACGGGATACGCATCCTTACCGATCTGCTGACCAAAGCTGTCTCCCAGCAAATATGCCACAGTACCGTCCATAAACGCTCTTGTGGGCATGCCCGCTACTTTATCCGTAACCTCGGTCTCTTCATCAATACTTCCAACAGCAGGCACATCCTGATTGTCACTGTCATAATAACAGTTATCAATCACAGAGTAGCTTGCTTCTCCCGCAATGCCGCCCATAAAATAGGCAACGGAAGGCACAGAGCGCAGTGCAAAGGTGGCGGTCGTTTCCATAGAACCGGAATGAATGCAGTTTTTCAATTGCGTATCGATGCATGTTCCCGCAATACCGCCCATTCTCACTTCGGTTTCGCCCGCAAATGCATTGCCCACAGTCATTTGGTTGTTGCTGACACAGTTTTTCACAGTGTCGTTATAACCGAAACCGATGATACCGCCCATATAAATACTGATTTCCGTATCAAACACAAACTCACCGGTATAAATTTTGCCGTTGCTGATGCAATTTTCAATGGTTCCTCTGGTACCGGAACCAACAATACCTCCTCCGATCGCTTCCATTCCGTAGTACGGCTCTGCATACTGTGCACCGCTCAGCACGATCGTTGCCGAAGAGGAACAATTGGTAATGGTACCGTAGTTTTCACCGCAAATGGCGCCAACATACTTGCCGCTGAATAAGCTGTCGCTTATATTTACGTTTTTAACAACACCGCTCTCATTGATGGTAGCAAACAAGCCAACCCACAAAGTGGCGTTTTCTCCATCCGCAAATCCGGTTTCGGGATCGATATAATCGTCCAAATTATAGTAAAGACCGGAGATTGTATATCCTCTGCCGTCATATACACCTTCAAAGCCATCGATCGGTCTCCACGCAGAAGATCTGCTGCTGCGCAAAGAGTAGGTGTCGGAAGGAGGAATCGAAATCATTCCGCCCTGTACAATGTTGCATGCGGCATAATAATCGTAATAGTCGTTAATCGCATTCGACATCCATCTCAAATCGTCTGCATCCTCGATATAATAGTAACCGATGTAAGAGCTATCCAGCCCAAGAGCTTCATAATTGGAAGCGGTTACCAAAATAGGCTCGTTTGTTTGATCGGGAACATCCGAATATCCGTCTGTCAGATACAGCATTTTGCCCACACGCAAAACCGAAGCACCTTCGTTAATACAGTAGAAGTTATCGGCATCGGGAATCATTCCTTCACCTTTGGCAAACTTGAAGCAGTAATTCATATTTTCAACGGTATAGACCGCATTGCCCAGATCGCAGGCAATCACAATGGGATTAAAGGAGCCGGGAATAATATCACTTATTTCACCCTGCAAGATCGGCGCACCTTCAAAGCGGATATCACAGCTCTCGCCAAATTCCATTGCATACTTGGTCGAGGTAACCGTACCGCCGCTGACCGTCATAGAACTTCTGTAATAGGTTTGCACACCGCGTACTACGGCATATTCATACTCGCTCACAGCGTTGATAACGCCGCCCGACAGCGTCAGGGTTCCTCCGTTGTTCACGTATACACCCTGTGCTTCGTAATCGCTCTCCACAAGGATAGTTCCACCCTTTACATGGGCTTTTGCTCCCTGTTCAACCTGAATGCCTCTTATGTAATACATTCCGTCAGGCTTTGACAGAGATTCTTTGGTAATTTGGATCTTACCGCTTTCCATAATGAACTTACCGCCCATGACGTGTACACCGGCAACTCCGTTTTCGCTAATACCGCGTGCAGTGATCATACCCGTTTTACCTTCGCTCGTGTCTACAAGCGTAAGCTCGCCGCCATTCATTGCGATGGGAGTTGCATAGTAGTCGTATACGGAATTTTCACAAAGCAGCGTGTGGCCGTTTAAATCAAGGGTGATCTTTCCCTCGCAAATGAATACCATCTTGCCCGAAGTCAGAATTTCAACGTCCGAAAGAAGGGTAACCGTTGTGCTTTCATTGAGATACTGCGCATAGTCAACCGCCTCGTAAAGATTGATGAAATTCATGGTCTTACCATCCGCAATCAAAGAAGCCTCATAGCACTTACCGCAAACGGGACATTTGCCGTCTTCATCCATATCGGCGTGATCACTGACAATGATTCCGCCCATACCGGCGGGCAATACATCCGCTTCTTCCTCGTTGTACATCATCTTATAGCATTCGGAGAATTTTACCGCCGACTGCTCACCGGATACAACAATATCCTCCTCGCTACCGTTTAAGAAATAGATACCGGAGCAGTCATAATCCTGTGCAAAGGTTACGCTGGATCCCTGCATCAATAAAAATTCGCCGTACATTGATGAAAAAGTCGTGTTTCCGTTAACAGTAACGTCGCCTTCATTGTAGATAGCATACATTTCAGAATATACTTTACAATTATCAAGCGAAAGCGTACCGCAATTGGTAACAGCATTACCGTAATAACTGTTTAATACCGCAGAACTTACAACCGCAGTGCCATAATTGGACATCATGCTAACAGTACAGCCATCTACCGACAGCGTGCCGTTATTCACAATGGAATCCACACCATCCCATGTAGACAGATAGCCGTAACCGCTAGACGACCGCACGGACAGAGATGCCCCTTCCGAAACGGTAAAGAGCGTTCCCTTGCCGATCACGGTTGCATCTCCCATCTCTAAGGTAACGCTTTCGGTAATCGTATAGTGTGTAAAGTCACCGGAGCTGTACCCATAGTTCACGTAATCGGTGACCATAATTACCTCAGCACCCGCAACACCGTCCGCCGCTTTGACCGCATCAAACAGATCGTCATAATAAACAGTGCCTTCTTGCGTCACCACCTTTGCAACGCTGCCATACGGCACCGAATCCTCCGCCAGCGAGCCTGTTACACACAGCATGGATATCGCCAGTATACATATACATACCAACCACTTTTTCATATAAGTCTCCTTCCCAACAATATGTCATATCAAATCGTAAGCAAATATAGTCTTACCGTTTACATTTTATCAAAATCACTGCCAAAAGTCAATAATTTTTCCAAGCAAATCACCAATATTTTGTGAAATATGCTATATTTTTTGCCTGTTCTTCTTTGCCGTTTCGTTTGCCGTATAGGTCAGCGCGCCAAGCACCAAAAGGACAGAAGTGCTGACAAAGATCGCCGCAAGGTTGGGGCCGGATTTGACTTTTGAAATAGATCCGGAAGCTAGAAGAACTTTTTGATTCTCCACAAGTCCAAAATAACCGATCACCTTATCATAATAATCATATTCCACATTTATTGAGTGATTTAGTCCGGTTGGTACATGCGTGATTTTAATTGATGCTTCTCCCAGCATGTTTTCTCCAGTCACAATTCCTTGTGCAGATACCGATACTGATAATGGATCGCTTGTAGAAAAAATGAAATCATCTATTGAACTCCATGTCGCAGTAATATTATCAATAGAATATATCAATTGCGATGTTTGGAAAGGTATAATATTAAATGATGACTGACTAATACTAACAGATAACAATTCATTATGTTCGTTTGCTTTACACAATCTCCACTTAATCTCCGAACCACCGCTAGAACTACCCAGTCCTGTGGATTTCGTAGTAAGATAATAACCCGCACCGTTGACGCCAACGATGCCGAGGCGGTCACCCTTCTCCACGCTGAAGGTGATTTCTTCTATAATAACGTCGGTACCGTACGCCCAGCCGATACCGTCACATCTCAGTACGATCATCTGATTCCTCTTTTTGTTTATTAGAGAAATGTAGCACAAACTTGCCGTCCTGTCAACAAACAAGGAAGGATTTGGCTATCATAAAACAGAAGAAAAAGGAAAAACTGTTAGCGATATTTGTTCAAAGAGGAGTGTTCTTCATGAAACGAAAACTGTTTTGCCTTGGTCTTCTTTGTCTACTTCTGCTTGGCTGTCTGCCCCTTTGCATCGGCGCCTCTCCCCTTTCGCCTGCCCTTGCGGTGCTGGCAAACGATCTTTCCATTGACAAATGCGGACTTTTGGGCAACGAGGTGACCTTCTTTCCCGAGGATTTTGACGCTATGACCGCATCCCCCACCGACAGCATCACCGTACTGACCCTTCCCACCGCCGAAAGCGGCACGCTCTACCTCTACGGTGAGCCGGTGCAACGCTTTACGGAGATCGCAAGAGACGAGATCTGCAAGCTGACCTTCCGCGCCTCCTGCGATAAGGAAAGCGCCTGCCGCTTCACCTTCCGCCAGCAGACCGAAGCAGGCAGGTATCAGGCGGTCTGCAATCTTCATATGCTGGATCGACTGAACTTTGCCCCCTGCATCGAGCTTACCGACGCAAACGGTGTGACGGTAGGCTGTTCTGCCTATGAGGGCACCTCCACCTGCGGTTACCTTGATGCCATCGACCCGGAGGGAGACACCATCCGCTTTGAGGTGTCTGCCTACCCCCAAAAGGGCACCCTCACCCTCACGGAAGATCAGTACCGTTACACCGCCTTTGACGGCGCGATCGGAGAGGACTCCTTCACAGTCATAGCCATTGACCGATACGGAAACCGCAGCGAAGCGGTTACGGTGCCGATCACCGTGCTTGCCCGCAAGAGCAGCCTTGACTATACCGATATGGAGGATCACGATGCCCACGGTGCTGCTCTTACCCTTTCCTACTGCGGTGCGCTTTCGGGTACCGTGATCGGCGGTGAGGCAGTTTTCCGTCCGGAGGAAAGTATCACAAGAGCAGAATTTGTTGCAGTTCTCACCACCGCCCTCGGCATTGAAAGCCAAAACGACGAAGCCCCCGTTTTCTCGGATGGCGACTCCATTCCCTCCCATCTGATCCCAGCCCTTGCTGTTGCTGTGGAACGCGGCTGGGTCAACGCAGACGCCTGCTCTGCCTTCCGTCCGAACGATCCCATCACCCGCGCCGATGCCGCTGAGCTGCTCTGCTCTGCCATGGAACTTTCCCTCACGCCCATTCCCGGTGCCGAGCGTCCCGTTCAGTCGCTGCTGGTCATGGTACAAATGGGCATCCTGCCCCTTCCCCATGATGAAATTGCTCCCGAAAGCCCTCTGACAAGAGGGGACGCCGCCCTTGCCATCTGTCGGGTGCTTGACCGAATGTAACAGAACATCTGCCTTCAAAGCCCGCTTTTGTACAAAGAAACGAAAAAGCGGGCTTTTAGGGTACAAAATCCCCCACCTTTTTTGTGTATTTTTCATGAAAATGCAAATTCAACCCTTTTTTGCAAAAAAACTATTTGCTTTTTGTGTGTGGCTGTGCTATAATGCTAAGTACATCCCTGTCAAAAAGACAAAATTATTAAATACATGATATGGAGGAATATCAACATGACTAAGAAGGATTTGGTTGCTGCCATCGCTGAAAAGGCTGGACTTTCCAAGAAAGATTCCGAGGCTGCGCTGAACGCATTTATCGCAACCGTTGAAGAAACCCTGAAGGCAGGAGAGGCAGTACAGCTGACCGGCTTCGGCACCTTTGAGGTAAGAGAAAGAGCGGAACGTCAGGCGCTCAACCCCCGCACCAAAGAGCCCATCACCGTTGCGGCTACCAAGGTTCCCGCTTTCAAGGCAGGCAAGGGTCTTAAGGATATCATCGCATAAAATTCGCACGCAAAGGTCGCGCCACAAACGCGGCCTTTCTTTTTTGAGGTACGACTATGCTTTCCTTTCTTCGCCGATACTCGTTCATTGTCGGGTGTCTTTGCATCATCCTGACCGTCATCTGTCTGGCAGGCGCCGAGACCACTGCCCACACTGCGGCTTTTCTGGGTACGTTCGGGGCAGCAGTCCTTTTTTGGCTGCTTTCTCTAACTCGCTTTGCCTATCGGTTGCGCCCCTACCGCCGCACAGTCACGGTTTCCGCCGTCTGCATTTTGCTGGCGATCCTTTCCTGCTACTATATTATCGCGCGTCCTGCTGCTGCGCTGCGTTCCCTTACAAGCTCCCAAGAGACCCATCGGATCACGGGCTATACCACCGAAGCGGGTAGCGACGGCACGTACGGCAGCACCAAGGTCACCGTCACACAGCTTGACGGCAAGGAATACGAATTCGATCTTCTTCTGCTGCGCACCAACACCCCGGCGCCCACTCCCTACCGCTATTTTACCGCAGAGATCACCTTTGAAAGCGAGAGCTCATCGCTAAAACATCATCGGGACGAAAATATTCTCATCAGCGCCAATTTGATCTTTCTGACCCCAACCGACGATTCCGTACAGACGATCGGTTCCTTTTTCCACCGTCTTTCGTCGGGGCTGAGCACGGTGCTTCATCGCAACCTTGACTCCAAGACCGCCTCCTTCGCCTGTGCTTTGCTGCTGGGGCAGCGAAACGGTCTTGATGACGAGATCAATCGGGATTTTCGTTTTCTCGGCATTTCTCACACGCTGGCGGTCAGCGGACTGCATCTCTCGGTGCTGACGGCAGCCCTGCTCTTTTTGCTTGGCATCCTTCGCGCAGGCAGGAAAACAAGGCTGACAGTCATCACTCTGTTTTTGGCATTGTTCGTTGGCATCTGCGGTTTTTCTCCCTCGGTGCTGCGAGCCGCTCTCATGGCCGCCTGCCTTTTGGTGGCAAATACTGCGGGTGAAAAAACAAACGGTCTGCGCACGCTTGCCATATCCCTTGGACTCATTCTACTGTTTTGCCCCTATCTCATTTTCTCCGTTTCCCTGCAGCTGTCCGCGCTGGCGACGCTCGGCATCCTCGTGCTATATCCCTTGTTCATCGGAAAAGAGTCACCCAAACACACCCTTTGGCTCGGTGGAAGAGTATTTCGCTTTTTCCTTTGTCAGTGTGCCCTCACGGTTGCCGCCACTGTTTTCACGCTTCCCATCCTCTATCTGCAATTCGGTGCGGTCAGTCTGGCATCGCTCTTTGCCAATCTGCTTTTCGTACCGCTTGTCACACTGATGCTGTATCTGCTTGCTGTTTATCTGATCCTGCTACCCATTCCCGGCATTCATCATCTGCTGCGCTATGCCGTTTCAGGTCTTTACACCTGCATCAGAGAGCTTGCGGGAATGGCACGCCACTGTAAGGATCTGTATTGTTACCTGCCTCTGTGGGTAATCGTCACGATCGCCATCGTTGTGTCTGCCGCCTTTCTGCTATATCTTTTGAAACGAACAAGGCTTGCGCCCCTTTCCCTGCTTTTAGCGGTGCTATCCCTCTTTCTCTGCTATCCCGTTTCTTTGACAGGCTCCGAGCAATTGCTCTATCGCTGCGACTCAAACGGCGATACCCTTTTGCTAACGCAAGGAAACGAGGTCATACTCATTGAAACGGGTAACGCCTCCCGCAAGAATGCTGCACTGGCGTTGGAGGAAGCACTGCACACCCTACATCAGACCGGGATCGACACACTGATCCTGACCCATTACCACCCGAGCTCCCACTCCTTTCTGACATATCTTTGCGAAAACACCTATCTTGAGACTCTTTACCTCCCCGCTCCTACAAGCGAAACGGAAAGAGCCAACGAAAAGCAGCTTCGTGGACTTGCCAAAGAAATGAATGTCACGGCTGTGACCTACGACTGTGAACAACTCCTGGCGGTATCCGGCTTTTCGCTGCGTATCCACACCGAATATCTGTTCCGATCCGAGCATCCCTCCCAAGCCATCGAAATCGTAAGCAAGGGCGGACGGGTACTGGCTGCCGACCCCTCGGTCTTTGAGCTGGACGGTATCGGAGCTCCCGATCTGTCGGGTGTGGATCATCTGATCCTGATCGATTCTCCGCCTGCAGACAAATATCCACTGCCATCCTTTGACGGTGAGGAAACGGTGCACGCCTTTTATTCCTCGAATAAGCAGTACGAGATCATCGGCTGTCCCTTTGGCGATCACACCGTTCTGAGCGAGGACTGTCCCCGTATTATGATCGTCTTTGAGGATCCCTCCTAGGACCAAACGAGTGCGTTTGGTCCTTTTTTATTTATATGTATGGCATATTTTTCAAAAAAAGCGTTCAAAATAGGATCGAATACAATAGCAAAACAAGGAGTATCTCCCATGAACGACAAACGCGCATTCCGTCTTTTGCAACGGGAATTTACATGGCAGGACGGTCTGTATCTTTGGCAGAGCAGGATCGTCTCCGCCCTTGCAGATCGGTATTTGAAAAGCGGCAGCGGCAGACGCTTTCTATTGCGCATCCGCAAGGCAATTTCCCAAGGCTTACCGCAAGAGCATACCGCACTGCGGGAGCTGTTGATTGCCGAAAACGAAAAGGAACCATTTACGGAAGAGCAGCTTGCTGCTCTTCCCCATGCGCTAACGCTTTCTACCCTACAGTTGGTAGTCCAAACCAAGGACCGTGCGCTGCGTGCGCAGGCTTTCCGCGACGGAGTGCGCATTCTTCGTGCCTTTGACCGCATTGATTTCACAAGGCTGCACGATACGCTGTCGGTACTGCACAGAAAGCTCATGGAGCTGGATCTACACAACTACCGAAATCTGGACGAGCATTCCCGCGCTCACGTGTGCAGCCGAGTGGTCCGCTACGCCAAGCGCCATCATCTTTCCGAATGCAAGGCTGCCACCATGTACGCCAAGCAAGCGCCCAAGCCCGACACTGCCCGACGCACTGCGCTTGCGCTTTCGCTGTTTTTGGCGTTGGGGACTCTCTTTTCTGTCGGCGGCTTTCTTCTTTTCGGCAGAGGAGCCGGACTTCTGCTTGTGCTCCCCTTTTTTGCCCTTTCCGCCACCGCAACGCAGGCGCTGCTAATCAAAGTCTTTTCACCCATTCCCGTTCTGTCGCTGCGCCCCGGAACCATTTCCGAAAAGAACGCGACGCTTGTGGTGATCACCGCGTTGCTTTCGGGAAAACAGGCAGATGAGGCACTATTTGCCAAGCTGCGCAGATACTATTACCGAAACCGACAAAAAAACGTTCGGTTCGGCATTCTTGCCGATCTTCCCGAAAGCACCCACACCACCGACCCAAAGGACAAGGAGGTGCTGGCTAGGGCACTTTCCTGCTTTGAGGCACTGGAAAAGGAATGTCCCGGGCATTTTTGTCTGTTTGTGCGCAGCCGCGTGCGATGTGCAACCGAGGGCAATTACATGGGCTGGGAGCGTAAGAGAGGCGCCATACTGGAGCTTTGCCGCGCCACGCGCGGCAAAAAGCATAGCTTTTCACTCTGCACCCTGTCCGAAGCAGAGCTACGGAGCTTTCGCTACCTGATCACGCTGGACAGCGATACAGAGCTATCTATGGACTCGGTTTCCGAGCTGGTCTTTACCATGCTCCATCCTGAAAATATTCCCGTGGTGCAAAACGGAATCGTGGTTTCGGGCTACGGTGTCTTACAGCCACGCATGATCGCCTCCATGGACTCTGCCGGAAAGACCGGCTTTACCATTTTACAAACAGGCAGTGCCGGCAAAGACAGCTACGGTGCCTACCGACAGGATTTTGACCAAAACACCTTTGGCAAAAGCGGATTTTGCGGCAAGGGGATCCTTGACATCGATGCCTTTCTTGCCACCCTTGACGATGCCTTTCCCGAGGAGCGTGTCCTCAGTCACGATCTGCTGGAGGGCACACGACTGCGCTGCGGAGCGCTTTGTCAAAATGCCCTTACCGATTCGGTTCCCAAAACGCCCATCTCTTTTTTGAAACGGCAGCACCGATGGATGCGAGGCGATCTGCAATCGCTCCCCTTTTCACTGCCCCACCACCGCAACAGTCGTCAACAGAAGGTGAAAAATCCCATCGACCTTGTCGGCAAAGTGCAGATCCTGCGCAACCTTCTGTTTTTACTGCGCCCCATCTTTTGCTTTGCGTGCACCGTATACGCTCTGTTCTTGCCTGCCGCACAGGGAACAGCTCTCTTTCTCTTGGCAACCCTGCATCTGAGTATTCCCCTTGCACTGCGCGTTCTGCGACACTTTCATCATGCCAACAGACGCTTTTATTCCCGCGTTTTGCATGGTGTACAGATGGGACTCTCAGAAATGCTCTACGGGTTTGCTTCTCTTGCAGAAACCGCCTGCCTGCATTTGGATGCTCTGCTGCGCAGCCTGTGGCGAATGCTTTTCAGTCAAAAGCATCTTTTGGAATGGGTGACGGCGGAACACTCCGAGCTGGGCGGAACCAATACCCTTGTGGGCTGCCTTCTTTTCTTTTGGAAAAGTCTCGTGCTGGGTCTTCTTATCCTGATACTTGCCCCCGTCGGGATCCTTACGGTCTTTGGATTTATGACGCTTCTGTTCCCCTTTGCCTGCTATTTTCTCTCACGTCCTCTTTCTCAAAAACGCAGTGCCACCCCTGCCGAGCGGCAGTTCCTTCTGGAGCATGCCAAAAATGCCTATGGCTACTACGAAACCTTCGTCACACACCAAAGCAACTACCTCCCTCCCGACAATTACCAGTACACTCCCGTGGCGCGTCTGGCGGAGCGCACCTCTCCCACCAATATTGCCATGTACCTTCTCTCCACGCTAGCCGCCCGGGATCTCGGCTTCTTGGACAGTACCGGACTGTACGAGCGCCTTGACCGCACACTCGAGAGTCTGTCACGGCTTCCGAAGTACAAAGGGCATCTTTACAACTGGTACAGCACCAAGACGCTGGAGGTTCTCGGTACCCCTTACGTTTCCACAGTAGACAGCGGCAATCTCATCACTTCGCTGCTTACTCTGCGCTACGGCATAGATGATTATTGCAGTGAGGAGCCTCGTCTTGCCAAACTGATCTCGCAGATCGACCGCACTATCGCAATCTGCGATTTTTCCTTCTTGTACAATAAGGAACGGCATCTGTTCTGCATCGGCTATGACACCGTGAGCGGCACGCAATCGGAAAATTGCTACGATCTTTTCATGAGCGAATCCCGTACCACCTCCTATTTCTGCATTGCCAAAGGGATCGTAGAAAAAAAGCACTGGCAGTATCTTTCCCGTCCGCTTCTCAAGCACGAGGGACACATGGGCATGGCAAGCTGGTCGGGCACTGCCTTTGAATACTTCTTGCCAACGCTGTTTCTGCCAACCGTTCCCAATTCACTCTGCTATGAATGTCTCGGATTTGCCTTTTATGAGCAGCTTTGCGACAAAAGCCACGGCATCTGGGGGAGGTCGGAATCGGGCTACTACGCATTTGACCGTGATCTAAATTATCAGTACAAGGCGTTTGGTGCACACAGACTGGCTCTGGATCCCGATAGCGTAAAAAACGATGTCATAGCGCCCTATGCGTCTATTTTGTGTTTGGAAATGTCACTCTGTTTTCCCATCAAGAATCTTAAGCGCATGATGCAATCGGATCTGTACGGTCCCTTCGGCTTTTATGAAGCCGTCGATTATACCCCCGCCCGCGTGGGAGGAGGCTACGGCATTGTCCGCAGCTACATGGCACATCACGTAGGCATGTCCATTCTTGCCATTGCAAGTGCGGTGGACGGAAAACGCTTTGCAGAGCGCTTCATGCGCGACCCCGAAATGGAGGCAGCCTCGGAGCTGTTATGTGAGCGTATTCCCGTGGACGCTCCCATTCGTCGAAGACTGCATCGCCGACCCATGCCCGATTCTCTGAAAAAACGCGTGACCCCACCGGAGGATTTCGGCAAAACCACCTCAAAGGGTCTGCCCGGTGCCGCGGGACTGCTTTCCGATCAGCTGTCACTTTTGGCAACTTCCGAAGGATTTGTGAAGCTTACCGCCAAACAATACGCCCTGACCTATCCCCTTTGCGACGAACGCAGCGCACTGCGAGGACTGCGGCTGCTGGTCCAAACCGACGGTGGACAGATCCATGACGTTTTTCGCTGCCAAAACAGACAGTTCGGGCGTTTTGAGGATGCGCTTGTGTTTTCCTCTGAAGAAAAAAACTTACAAAGCCGCGCTGCTTTCACCCTCTGCTGCGACAAGCCCATCCTCAGCCTGACACTGGAGCTTAAGGGAGAGTTTACAAACGCCACCCCCATGCTTCTTTCCGAGGTGATCCTCGCATCGGAGAAAGACTGGCAGAGCCATCCCTGCTACACGGGACTGTTTGTGGAGTGTGTCCATAGGGCAGAGGACAATGCACTGCTCTTTCGAAGGCGTCCCAAATCGGAAAGCGAAGCACCGTTTTACTTTCTGGTGACCATGGAAGGAGGCGGCTTTGATTTTCTGTCGCGCAGGGACGAGGCATTCGGACCGATGTACCAGGAAGAGGATCTGCAGCATCTTTACCAAAAGCCCTTTTCAAATCGAGACGGTCAATGCATCCTGCCCTTTTTCTGTCTGCGCAGATCCTCTTGCTGCCCACGGGGAAAATTCAGCTGCGAATTTCTCTTTGCCGCCGGAAACGATGCAGAAGAACTGCTAAAACAGATCCGAAGCTACCGCAAGGCACGCGCCTCCACCGTGGGTGCATTGCTGGCACCATCCTACAAGCAGGAGATCCGTGCGCGTCTGCTTGCCTCGGGCTACGATCGCTCACTGGTGCGCTACGAGCAGGTGATCCTTTCTTCGATCCTTCACAACACCCGTCAAACAGCCGATCGATTGTTATCCACCCACAGCGAGCTGCTCTGGCGGCACGGCGTTTCCACAGATCTTCCCATGATCGCTCTGTACTGCACACAACCGCAGCTGTCAGACAGTGCAAAACGCATTCTGCAGGGCTTTTTGAAGGCACAAAAATTCCTTGCACTGGGTGGCTTTCATTTCGATCTTTTGATCTTTCACAGGCAAAGCGATCTGTACGGCTGTCCCGAGCAAAAGGCGATCAAGCAAATCATCTTTGAGAGCGTGGGGGAAAGCGTCCTGCAGCGCAAAGGCGGCGTCTTCCCCATTTGTGATGAAAATACAGCGCAGGCGTGCCGATATCTCTGCCCGATCTTTTGGACACTGGACGAAAACGCAGTCTTTGCAAAGCTTTGGCAAGCCCATTTTTCGCTGAATCGACCCACCCCTGTGATCGACTGTCTCCAAAAGCCACGCGAGAGTGTGCTTGCAGCAAAGGAGGTCTTACTTTCTCTGCCGGGCGGAGCGTTTTTGCAGGACGGCAGCTATCGTGTCAACAAAAGCCGCTGTACTGCGCCTCAAAGCTATCTGTACTGTTCTCATCAATTCGGCACGCTAGTGACCCACAACAGTGCGGGAGTGACCTTTTTTCGCAACGCAAGCGAGTTTTCCCTCACCGAGCGCAATACCGATCCGCTTTTGGACATGAACGGAGAACGGCTGATCCTTTCGGAAAATGGGCATCTGTACGATCTGTGCGCCACAGCACACACCGTTGATTTCACCCGCTCGTGCGCCATCTACCGCGGCAGCACGGCAATGCTGCAATACGAGGTGAGGATCGGCTGCGACGACAAGCTGCCGGTCAAAGCCATCCTTGTACAGCTGGAAAACAAAACCGAGCTCTCCATTCCCG
>SVRH01000087.1 GCA_015064925.1 Oscillospiraceae bacterium
GCGCGGTCAGACAGATCGGATGCAGGGGCAGAGCCTATTTATATACGGTTAAAACAAGTGAAAATGAAGTTTGCATACATCAGGAGGTGCAATATGAATAAAGTGAAGAGATTACTGGCTGTTTTGTTGATGCTGGCGACGGTGTTGCCCGTTGCGGCTTGCGGAGGCGGGTCGAAGGCGTCCCTCGAAAAGGATCCGGCGGGGGATCAGACACAGGGCGGGAGCACCGATCAAGGCGTTCATCCGCAGATCGTGTTGACCCAAAAGCAGGTGACGCTGCAGGTGGGAAGGACCTTCTCGCTTGTGGGTGCTTATACTTTGAAAAACTGCACGGATGAAACGGTTTCCTTTGGCACCTCCGATCCCATGATCGCAACGGTCACAAAGGACGGTGTGGTACGCGCACTGACTCCCGGCAAGGCGACCATTACCCTTGCGGTGGCAAACGGCGCTGCCACCGAGCAGCTGGAGCTGACGGTGGTGCCTGCCAACAGTGAAGAAGGCTCCAACCTTGAGGGATCCGACACAGAGGGCTCCAAGACCGAGGGCTCGGACGTTCCCGATCCTCCTAAGCCTCCCGTACGCAATCCTTCCATTACCCTTTCCTTTACCGAGGCTACTCTGACTGTGGGTGAGAGCAAGCAGATCGCCTACACCCTGACCGACTGCGCGCAGGATGCGACTGTCAGCTTTGCAAGCTCCTCTGCGGCAGCCACCGTCAATGTAAACGGTCTGATCACCGCAGTATCTGCCGGCGTGGCTGAGATCACAGTCACCGTTTCGGATGGCGTTTCCGCCAAGATCACGCTTACTGTCAAGAAGGCAGATCTGCCCGAATCGAAGGTGCCTCACTATGAGCCTACCTTTGATGAAAACGTGACCTACGTGAATTACACTGCCAAGAACGTCAAGCACGTGTTCTTCCACAATCTGATCGCCTTTGAGGATACTACCCGTCATTTCGACAAGGACTGCCTGTACGTTTCCGAGTTTAAGGCGATGCTCGAGCAGTTGTATGAAAACGGTTACGTGCTGATCAATATCGACTATATTTATGAGTACTACGAAGAAAACGGTGTGCTGAAAGCAAAGCTGCGCGATAAGATCCTGGTACCCAAGGGCAAGACGCCCCTTATCATGTCGGTGGATAACGTGTGCTATCCCGCAAACGAGCACGGTCTTGGACGCGTTGATAAGCTGGTGGTCAAGAACGGTAAGCTGTACACCTACACCAAGCTGAAGGACGGTACCGATTTCTATTCGGACGACAATGAAGTGTTCACCATTTTGGAAAGCTTCATCGAGCAGCATCCCGATTTCTCCTTCAGCGGTGCGCGTATGGTGGTATCCCCCTCCGGCTACGCCGGACTGTTTGGCTACAACACCACCTCCGGCGCCACTGCCGCTCAAAAGGCTGAGGCTGAGGCGGAAGTGCCGAAGATCGTGGACTGGTTCCGCGGCAACGGCTACACCTTTGCCTGCCACAGCTATTCGCACGGCGATTTCAATTCCATGTCTGTCAGTGAGATCAATGCGGATTTTGAAAAGTGGGACAGAGAGGTCCTGCCCTATATCGGAAAAACGCACGTGTTCATCTATCCCTTCGGTAACTTTACCGATTTGAGAAAAGAGGGCGGAAAGGACCGTGCCGAGGCACTGTTTAATAAGGGCTTTGCCGTGTACTGTGCCACCAGCATGAACGGTGTGAACTGGGACTACAAGGTCTCGTCCTCGGCGGTGCCGCTGTATCTCGGTATCTGCTACAACGAGCGTATTATTTTGGACGGTCAGTGCCTGCGTAAGTATGCCGATCACGCCAACATGAAGGCACTGTTTGATGCTTATAGCGTATACGACAACTCGCAGCGCGAGATCAAGCTGCTGAAGAATGGCGGGCAAAGCTCGGTGAAGCTGGACCAATCCGCTGTTTCGTTGGAGGTGGGCGGGACCGTGCAGCTCAGCGCCACCGTCGTCGGTCTGACGGCAAAGGTGCATTATACCTCCGACAATCCCTGTGTTGCTGTGGACCAGAACGGCAAGGTGACCGCTTTGGCAGTGGGCAGAGCTAAGATCACCGCCACCTGCGGACTGTATACCGCCGTTTGTACGGTTACAGTGACCGAGCCGAAGCCCGCTCCGAAGATCGAGCTGAACATCTATCACCTCACTCTCAGCGTGGGGGATGCTACCTATCTGACCGCCTCCTGCAACGTGGAGGATATGACCTTTGTGTGGACCAGCAGTAACGAAGAGGCGTTGTTTGTGGACGATGGCAACATCCGCGCGCTGACGCCCGCTGAGGCGGTGCTGGTCAAGGTGATCGCATCCGATGGCAGCTGCGAAGCACAGTGTATGGTGGATATTGTAGAATGAGAAGAAACACTATGAAACAAACGGTAACTCTGTTGCTGCTTGCCGTGATGTGTTGCTCGCTGCTGCTTTCCATGACTGCCTGCGAGGGCGCGGATCAAAGCGGCGAATGGGGTGCTTACTATCAGGCGTTCCGCGCCTTTTCCGGAAAAATATCCTCTGAGGTCGACAGTATTTGTTTGTGCTATGAGGGCGTTGAGGAGGAGAACCAAAAGAAGCTGTATGATCTGTTTTATGAGTATTGTGATGACCGCGGTAAGCGGATCTATACAGGCAATGAAACAGCACTGTTTGAAGCGGGTAAGGTGAATCTTCACACCAACGAGTTTACGGATGCCTGCCTTGTTTCGTTTTGCGACGTGACTTGGAGCGAAGACCGCACTAAGGTGGATATGACCGTTTCGGTGAGATCCAACTTATTTGTGGATGCCGCAAATGTGGGCGGCATCGTGCACGTGGTCAAAAAGGGTGACGGCTGGAAGGCGACCGTATCGGTCAATGAAAAGCAGCTGAAGCAGACCGGTGTGGGTGCCTATGCCGAGGTGCTGGCGTATTTCATGCGTCCCGAAATTCAGATCGATCCCATGAGCAATCGCTTTATTGCGCTGGATCCCGAGGGAATGGATGGCGAAACGCTGAAGGGCGTGCGCGACTATACCCGCTCGGTATTCGGTAAGCAGGGAATGTCCTTTTTGGAATACACATGGGAAGGGCTCAAGGAAGACGGCTATGTGGTCGACGGAAGATTTACCGAGGGCTATCATATGTCCTTTGGTAAAGCAAAATGGAATGCCGACGGCACAGAGGTCTATCTGACCTGTTGGATGACCAAGGCGGACCTGGAGGCGCTTGGCGGTAATTTTACCGTGGGCAAGACAAAGAACGGCTGGGAGATCCTCAACGTGGAGGAAATGATCAGCTGATAGAAAAGAAAACGGCGATGCCGTCCTGCTTGACAGGACAGCGTCGCCGTTATTTGTTTGGATGCAGTTCTTTTTCCAACACTCTGGTAAGGGCAGAGTCATTCCTGATCTCTGCTTCCAGACCGTAGGACTGAAAAATAAAGAGGATCGCTAAAAAGGTATCCCAGCCCATGGGGGCGGTGCCGCGCTCGATGTCGGATAGCTTTTGACGGCTTTTACCCACAAGGCTTGCCAGCTCGTACTGCTTTAGCCCTGCCTTCTTGCGAAGAGTGGGCAGCTCCTTGATAAAATGCTCGATGATATACTGCCGCTGGGGCGAGAGTTGAAATTCAGGCATAGAAACCTCACTTTCAAAAAAATGCGACCGCTTTCGCTTGACAAAGATGGACGTAAGGGTTACAATATAGGTATATTATAACAGTTTCCCGATCCATAGTCAAGATAACGGAGGTGTTTTTATGGAAAAGAAAACGCTGTATGAGAACGTATTGCTACGGGCGCTGAAAAACGGAGGCGACTTTGCCGAGCTGTACGTCAATCATACCAAGTACAACGGTATGCATCTGATCGACAGCGGGATCGACACAGTCAGTGACAGTCTGGTGGTAGGCGCGGGACTTCGCGTGCTCCTTGGCACCAAATGTGTGTCGGCATCCACGGCAGATCTGTCCGAAGAGGGACTTCTACGCTGTGCCGATGCTATTGCCGACATGATGTCGCAGAAGCCATCTCTTCCGAGCATTCATCTGAAGCTTTCCTCGGTTACCGATCTACATGCGCCGAAGCTCACGCCCGAAGCGGTGAGCAAGGGTCAGAGAGCGGAGCTTTTGCTGCGCGCCGACCGTGCGGCAAGAGAAAGCAGCGCCTTCGTGGCACAGGTCACGGGCAATCTTTCGGATGTGGATCACCGCATTACAGTGGCAAACAGTGACGGACTGTGGAAAGAGGATCGTCAGGTGCGCACCCGTCTTGCGATCTCTGCTGTGGCGGAAAACGGTGCCGACCGTCGGGACGGCTTTTACGGCCCCGGACTGCGCATGGGATTTGAACTGTTTTCCGACGTGGTCAGTCCCGAAACGGTGGCAGAGGAGGCGGCAAGATCCGCTTGCTCAAAGTTGGGTGCAGAGCCTTGTCCTGCCGGTAAAATGACGGTTGCTATCGATGGCGGCTTTGGAGGCGTGATCTTCCACGAGGCGTGCGGTCACTCGCTGGAGGCAACCTCGGTTTCCAGAGGCACCTCACAAATGTGTGGAAAGCTGGGTCAGCAGGTGGCAAATTGCAAGCTGACCGCCATTGATGACGGTACCATTCCACACGCTTGGGGCAGCATCAATATAGATGACGAGGGAACGCCCGCCCAAAGAAACGTGCTGATCGAAAACGGCATACTGAAGGGCTATATGATCGACAAGCTGGGCGGTCGCCGCATGGGCATGGCTCCCACGGGAAGCAGCCGCAGACAGAACTTTGAGTTTGAACCCACATCCCGCATGACCAACACCTTTATTGCCCCAGGCAAGGATCACCGCGAGGACATTATCACCTCGATTGAGTACGGTCTGTACTGCCGCAAAATGGGTGGCGGCTCGGTCAATCCCATCAACGGAGCCTTCAACTTTGCGGTGGATGAGGGTTATATGGTCCGAAACGGCAAGATCTGCGAAGCGGTGACGGGTGCATCTCTCATTGGTACGGGCTCGGAGGTGTTGATGAACATTGACATGATCGCAGACGAGGTGGTACGTGCCCCCGGTATGTGCGGCTCCTCCAGCGGCAGTATTCCGACAGAGGTCGGACAGCCCATGATCCGTGTGTCGGATATCACGGTCGGCGGCAGAAAGTGAGGCGGAGAAGATGATCGATTTCAAGAGAATCATAGAGGCGGCAAAGGAATGTGCCGCCGAGCTGGGGATCTCTCAGTACGAATTGTACCTGACCGAAAATGAGGACGTTTCCACCGAGACCTTTCGCCACGAGATCGAGGAATTTTCCTTTGGAGTGACTGCCAATTTGTCGGCACGCGTTTTCCTTGACGGTAAGGCAGGCAGCGCATCCTCGGGCAGTGTGAGCGAAGAGGCGGTGAGAGCCCTTTTAAAGAACGCCAAGGATAACCTTGCGGTGATCTCGGGCGGCGAAAAAGCGGTGTTTTACGGTGGTGGCGGGATCTATCGCGAAGCGGTGGCGTGCGACTACGCTATGCCGAGCTCCGGCAGGCTAAAGGATGCGGCGCTTCATCTGTGTGAAACGCTGTACCGTGCGGACGGAAATGTTGCCGACGGTGCCGCCTGCGGTGCATGGGCGGGCTGCCACAGAATTTGTCTATACAATTCTTCGGGTGTGTCGCTGGAAAGAAGAGGCGGCGGCGAGGGCGTGTACGCCTACGCGGTGCTGGCAAAGGACGGCGAGAAGCAGAGCGGTGTGCACAGTGCGTACAATTGCTTGCAAGACTACGATGCGAAGGCAATCTGCGATCGGGCGATCGAGAAGGCAAATGACCGCTTCGGTGCCACCGTGCCCGAAACGGGCATGTACAATCTGATCCTCGAGGGCAAACAGATGGAGTCCATTCTGTCTGCTTTTGCTTCGGTATTCTTTGGTGAGCGTGCGGCAAGAGGACTTTCGCCTCTTTCTAAAGAGAATCTGGATACCGCGGTGGCATCGGAAAAGGTAACCTTGACCGACGATCCCTTCATGGAGGGCAATTCTCATCAAATGCCCTTTGACGGTGAGGGCGTGCCGACCTACACAAAGGCGGTGGTGGAAAAGGGTATCTTCAAGACCTTCCTTTACAATCTGAAGAGCGCTGAAATGGCGGGAACTACTACCACAGGCAACGCAGCAAGGCAGGGAAGCAATATCGGAACCAAGGTTTACAATTTCCGCTTGGAGCCCGGCGAGTACAGCAGAGAGGAGCTGTTTGCAAAGGCAGGGGACGGTAGCATTTTCGTCACCGAAATGAAGGGCTTCCATGCGGGTGCCAACGACGTGACGGGCGATTTCTCCATCGAAAGCGCGGGCTTTCTGGTGGAAGGCGGCAAAAAGGGAAGGGCGCTCAAGTCCTTTACCGTGGCGGGCAATTTCTTTGACCTGCTCAAAAAGGTTACGGCACTCGGAAACGAGATCGAGGAGCACGGTCCGGGGTATACAAGATATCTCAGTCCCGACGTGCTGCTTTCCGATATGAAGGTGGCAGGGAAATAACGAAAGCGGTTCACTCGCATTTTTGTACGAAAAAAATTGAAAAATAGGCAAGATTTTTTCATTTCATCTATTGAATTGTGCGCCGTGCTGGTGTATAATGTAGGTAACTAAGATCTTTTTGAATGATAAGGAGATGTCGATTATGAGCAATCAAACTATGTGGGCACTTGTCAAGGACAAAGCAGAAAAAGGTCTGACGATGAAGAGGGTTGAAATCCCCACCGTTGGCGACAATGACGTAAAGATCAAGATTCATAAAACTGCCATCTGCGGCACCGACGTACATATTTATGACTGGAACAGCTGGGCACAGGAAACCATCAAGCTGGGTACCACCGCAGGTCACGAATACGTGGGCGAAATCGTAGAAGTAGGTAAGAACGTAACCTCCGCCAAGATCGGTGATATCGTATCCGGTGAAGGTCACATCGTATGCGGCACCTGCCGCAGCTGCCGTGCCGGCAAGGCACATCTCTGCCGTGCGACCAAGGGCGTTGGCGTAAACCGTAACGGTGCCTTCGCAGAATACCTGGTCATCCCCGCAACCAACGTAATTCACTGCTCCAAGAGAATTCCCGAGGAGCTGTACTCCATTTTCGATCCCTTCGGAAATGCAACCCATACCGCACTTTCCTTCACCACCATCGGTGAGGACGTTCTGGTAACCGGTGCAGGTCCCATCGGTAT
>SVRH01000088.1 GCA_015064925.1 Oscillospiraceae bacterium
TGGATTTCAAATTATCCAGTATCATCCTATATTCCTCCCGATCCGGCGAAGGTTAAAAATATCCAAGTTTGATTATAGCATATAAGACGCTGAATTTCAAATGTTTTTTCACATTTTATTTAAAAATATCAAATTTTGTGACGTCCAAAATATATATCTCTCATTCCAATCGAAACATCAAATTTACACTTGCAATTTTATGCGGTTTATATTATAATATAACAAGTGATTGTGTCGCAAAGGAGGTCTGAAATGGCGCTCACCGATATATATAAGAATTTCAGGATCGGAAAGCTATCTGCTTTGATCCTTGCCGGTGGAAGCGGCACGCGCATGGGAAGTGAGATTCCAAAGCAGCACATTCAGATTCATTCCATACCTGTAATCGTTCACACGCTGCTTGTCTTTGAAAAAACGGCCTGCGTGCACGAGATCATCGTTGCCATCCGTCCGGGCGAAGAGAATCTGTATGAGGAATACAAGCAAAAATACGCCATCACAAAGCTAAAGAAAACGGTGATCGGCGGAAGCACCCGCAGCGAATCTGCCTTTCATGCTATGGAGGCAGCCGATCCCGACTGCGACTACATCGCCGTTCATGACGGAGCTCGCTGTCTTGTAACACCAAGAATCATTGAAACAGTGGCATTTGAAGCGGTACGCCACAAGGCTGCCACCGCAGCCTGCCCCGTGACCGATACGGTCGTCATCATCAATTCCGTCGGCATGACCGAAACCGATGGGCAGCCTGCGCGCTCATCCTTGATGGCTTTACAGACCCCGCAAATCTTTGATGCCAACCTCTATCGTGCTATCAGCTATACTGCCCAACAAGACGGCTTTAGCGGCACCGATGACACCTCCCTTGCTCATCACTGCGGATTTGCCTGCAAGGCGGTCAATACGGGAAGTACGAACATTAAAATTACGACGAAAGAGGACATTTTACGTGCCGAAATTCTGCTTTCGGGAAAAGAGGACAATGTATGACAAGCATCCGCATCGGACACGGATATGACGTACACAGATTGGTACCGGATCGCGATCTCATTCTGGCAGGCGTCAAGATTCCATTTCATTTAGGGCTGCTCGGGCATTCCGATGCTGACGTTTTGACCCATGCGGCAATGGACGCACTGCTGGGAGCTGCTGCCCTTGGTGATATCGGCAAGCTGTTTCCTGACAGTGATGAGCGTTACAAGGGTGCCAACAGCCTTTTACTTGCCAAGGAAGTGACTGAACGGCTGCACCAATGCGGCTACACCATTGTCAATCTTGACTGTACACTTCTCTGCCAAAAGCCAAAGCTTGCCCCTTACATTGCAGAAATGAGAACCAATCTGGCATCTGCTTTGGATATTGACACAGATCGGGTGAGCATTAAGGCGACCACAGAAGAAGGCCTTGGATTTACCGGCAGCATGGAGGGCATCGCCGCTCACTCCGTATGCCTGATCGAAAAACTTTAAGTGAGGTAACATCATGACCATTATTTCTCCCTCTGTATTATCCTGCGATTTTTCAAATATGGCATTTGAGGTCAAAAAGACCGCTAAAGCAGGTGCTGAATACCTGCACCTTGACGTGATGGATGGTGCGTTTGTGCCCAATATCACCATCGGCCCTTGCGTGATCTCTGCAATCCGACCTCATACGGACATCGTATTCGACGTTCATTTGATGATCGACGAGCCGATTCGTTACCTCGCAGATTTTAAAAAATCAGGTGCCGATATCATTACCGTGCACGAGGAAGCATGTACGGATGTGAAAGCCACTCTGCTTGCTATTCGCGAACTTGGATGCAAGGCAGGTCTTTCCATCAAGCCCAAGACCGATCCCGAAAAGCTGCGCCCATATCTTCCCTATCTGGATATGATCCTCATTATGACCGTAGAGCCCGGCTTTGGCGGTCAGTCTTACATTCACGCCGCAACAGACAACATCCGCGCCGCTGCTGCCATGGTGAAGGAAGGCGGATATGATATCCCGATCGAAGTGGACGGCGGCATCACCACCGAAACCATCACGCTTGCCGCGAAAGCAGGCGCAAGCATATTCGTGGCAGGATCGGCAGTTTACAAAAAGCCGGACATTGCCCTTGCCATTCAAGAACTGCGCAACGCTGCCGAAGCAGCCAAATAAAAAAATCAACGCATCCAAGGATGCGTTGATTTTTTATTGTAAAGATTACTTTCTCTTCTTAAGGAAGATCACCGCTGCGATGGCAGCAACCAGCACAACCGCTGCTACTGCCACAATGATGATAACAGTCATCGAAGAATCGTCTTCGCCATCATCCTCATTGCCTTCGTTCTTACCATCATCGCCACCGTCAACCTTGTTGTCGGTATCGGTGTCGGTATCGGTATCAGTGTCGGTATCGGTGTCAGTGTCGGTATCGGTGTCACCTTCAACAGTGTCGGAGCCGTCGCCCTCGACAGGATCAGAGCCGTCGCCTTCACCAGTGTCGGAGCCTTCGCCGCCCTCATCGGGAGGAAGCACCTCATCGGTTACGGTCACAACGCAGGAAGCGCTCAGACCCTCGTCGGTGGTCACAGACAAAATTGCCATGCCTGCGCCAACAGCGGTAACCTTACCTTCGGCGTCAACGGTTGCAACGTCTTCATTGTAGCTCACCCAAGTCAGTCCGGTCTCTGCGCCTTCGGGTTCAACAGTAGCAGTCAAAGTGGTGGTCTGTCCAACCTTCATATCGATGCCGGTCTTATCAAGAGTAACACCGGTGGGAACAATGACCTGCAGATCGGTGGTATTCCAAACGGTTACGTCTGCAACGTTTGCCCAGTTACCGAAGCCAACATCTTCTTCTGTATAGTCCTCGGTCTTTACGCTGAACCAGTCAACAATCTCGATCTTAACGGAGCTACCCTTCACGGGCTCTTCCAGAGAAAGCGTATAACCGCCGTCCATTTCGGAAACAGCAGGCACGTTTTCACCAACGAGCTCGTCATCAATGTAAATGTTGTAGTAGCCAAAGGTAACGTCATCATCCATGCTGGTGATACAACCGTCTTCGTAGCCCTTGCACTGCAGATAGATCTGTACCACATCCAGCTCTTCCCAGAAATTAAGAACGAAATACTGTTCGGTATCTCTCTCAAATCTGGAACCGGAGCAGGAATACACGTCGTTATCCAAAAGATTCAAGGGATCGTTAATGTCACCAAAAGACACAAAGCCAACTCGGTCAATGTCCTTGATCGCAATAGAACCGTCTGTATTCACAGGAGGAGGAGGAGGAGGAGGCTCGGGAGCACTGCCGCCCAGCAGAACCATATCAAAGTTAAAGCCATAGCCGCTGGATGCGTTATTCATCTGTACAGCGATGGTGTTGGTGCCTTCAACCAGCAGGCTGATGTATTCGCCGAGATCAAACTCAGCAAGTGCTGTGTTGTATCCGGAGGTAGAGAATACCTCTGTTCCGTTAATATAAACAGTGGGATCCTCATCGTAATAGAACTTCATCAGAAGGACCTCGTAATCCTCGGGGGACTGTGCGGTAAAGGTCTGCACAAATCCAACCTTCAGATCCTGTCCATCCTGCTCGATGGAGGTTGCGTGACCGCTACTCCAACCGTTGCCGAAGGGGGATGCACTCTTAGTGAACAAAGAGGTATCATAGCCCACAGTGTACCAACCTTCGGGCAATTCTTCATCACCCAAAGCGATGCAATAGGACCATTCGCTGCCGGATTCGATCAGTGTGATACTATCGGCGTTTACGGTTACCGATCCAAAGGTAAACACAGACAGAACCAGCATCATAACAAGTACAATTGATAATGCTTTTTTCATTTTTGGTCTCCTTACTTTTATTTTTGACCATTATAGCATAGTTTCAACCATTTGTCAACAGCCATGTATAAAAGACGTAATTATGCCGCATACTGAAACCGAGGTGATTAACATGCAATTAACGCAAAAAGAAACCACGCTGATCAAAGATTTGAAGGATCAGGAAAAGCTTTGTATCGATAAGTATACAAAGCACGCAAGTACCGCTGTCGATCCCCAGCTGAAGTCTCTGTTCTCAGGCATCGCAGGCACAGAGCAGAAGCATCTGGACACGCTGACTCAGATCGAAAACGGTACCGTTCCTCCCTCCGGAAGTGCGGACAAGCCCCTTCCCACCTTTACGACCACCTATACCACCGAGTCCACAGACAAGAAAAACGACTGCTACCTTTGCACAGATCTTCTCACCACCGAGAAGCACGCTTCTCATCTGTATGACACCTGTATCTTTGAATTCAAGGATCAGGGAGTACGCAAGGTGCTTTCTCACATCCAGGAGGAAGAGCAGCAGCACGGCAAAGCGATCTACGACTACATGGCAACCAACGGGATGTACTGATAAAAGAGCCGGCTCTGCCGGCTTTTTTACTGCGCTCTTGCAGCAGCAAGCAAGACAAAGATCCGTCTGAACCAATCCACCGGCAGCACAGTTGCGGACAAAAGGATCACAGTTGTCAGCTCGCTGAGAGTCAGCGGTACGCAGCGGAAGGTGCTTCCTCCGAAATACAGCATCAGCAGCTGCACGAATAGGATCACCAGCATGATCACGATAAATGCACGGTTGGCGCCGATACCCGAGAATAGACCTCTGTCGTCACTGCGCGCCGTGAAGCAAATCATAATGCCACTGAATATAAACAGTGCAAAGAAAGCACTCAGCAAGCGTCCGGGGTCTTCAGCAAAGCGATAAATGCTGCGAATACGTGGAGAAAAAAGAAAGACAGTGGACAAAAACACAGTATATGCACCCATGATCAGGGTTTTTTGTATCATTTTTCGATCAAGGATCGGTTCATCCCGACGCTTTGGTGGCTCCTTCATATACGAATGCCTAGGCGCCTCTCCCGCAAAAGCAAGTCCTCCTAAGGTATCCATAATAATGTTGACCCATAGCATCTGTATAACCGTCACGGGAGTTTCGATTCCCACCATTTGACCGAACAGTGAAACTCCAACCGCACACAGATTCATAGTCAGCTGAAACACAATGAATTTCCGTACGCTCTTAAAGATCGTACGGCCGTACAGCACCGCTTTCACAATGGATGCAAAATTGCAGTCCAGGATCACCACGTCCCCTGCCTCCCGCGCTACGTCGGTGCCGCTTCCCATGGCAAAGCCGACGTCTGCCATCTTGAGTGCAGGTGCATCGTTCACTCCGTCCCCAGTCATACCAACCACCATGCCGCAGGACTGCGCAACGCGCACCAAACGGCTCTTGTCCTGCGGGAGAGCTCTTGCCAGCACCCGCAGCCTTGGCAGCAGCCGACAAAGCTCTGTGTCGCCAAGTTCGGCTAATTCGCTGCTTGTCAGCACGCACTCATCGCCGTGATCGGTCAGAATACCGCAACGCATGGCGATCGCAATTGCGGTCTCCTTGCTATCCCCTGTGACCATTACTGTATTGACACCTGCCTCCTTCATACTACGGAGTGCCTGCGGTACCTCTCTTCGGATCTCATCCCGCATGGCAACCAAAGCCACAAGCGTCAGTCCGTCCGGCACAGTGCTGCCAAAGCACGCCTGCTCCGACTCACAAAGCAGTATAACACGCCCAAGCGCCATGGAGATTTCTTTGATCGTTTCTGTTATCGGCTTTTGCGTGAGTAGCGGATGCCTTTCTCCCTTTTCATCCAGATAAAAGCTACATTTCGGCAGTAGCTTTTCAGCCGCTCCCTTGATGCAGTAGAGAGGCTGATTCATTCCTTCGATAGCGGCATACGAATACTTATATCGACTGTCAAACGCCATTCTGTGGGTGACCGTTACTCCGATAGGCTTGCCCCTACCCGCAAAGCGTAGTAGTGCACGTTCGGTCGCATTCCCACCGACGACGTTTCCCTCTTCAAAATACGCCTCTGTATTGTAATATGCTTGCAGCATATAATGGCGCAGCAGCACACTGCGCTCACGCAGTGCCCCCGCTGAGGTGATCCTTGTAAGATCCGCTGTATAGATCGCCTCTACAGAAAGGTTACCCGTGGTCAATGTGCCTGTCTTATCACAAAACAAGATATTCATACTTCCTGCCGTCTCAATTCCGATGGGCTTACGCACTAAGACCTTATCACGATACATTCTCTTCATATTGGCAGACAGCACAACGGTGAGCATCATAGGCAGACCTTCCGGCACTGCAACCACAATAACCGTGATCCCAATGGTGAGCGCCTTTAAAAGTGCATTTGCCAAATAGCGGTAATCCCGAAGCCCTGCCAATACCTGCGCAGAACTGCTGCAATCAAGCACCAACGTATTCAGTAAATACACAATGGAAACGGTTGCGGCTGCCACATAGCCAATACGGCTGATCACCTTGGCAAGCTGCGACAAGCGTTGCTTCATGGGACTGTCGCGTGCAGTTTCCTGAAGCTCGGCAGCAATGCGTCCGTATACGGTATTTTCTCCCACGGCGGTGATCTTTGAAATGGCCGTGCCATAAAGGACCATGCTGCCACACTGCAGAGCGGAAATCTCCTGCATATCAGGATCTGCTCGCTTCAAAACCGCTTTTGACTCACCGTTCAGGGCTGACTGATCTACGCGCAGCTCACCCTCTAAAATCATCGCATCAGCGGGGACTCTCTCCCCTGCTCCCATGCGTACCACATCCCCCACCACCAGCTCAATCACGGGGATTGACTGCCATTTTCCATGTCGCAACACCGATACACTTTGACGCTTGGCAATATCGTTCATTTTTTCAAATGCCCGTTCACCGCTCCGCTCCGAAATGACCGATACAAGCGTTGCAATCAGCACTGCAGCAAGGATCCCACCGCTTTCTGCCCAATTGATATTCCGATACGTGAAGATCAGATTGACCGAAAGAGCTCCCAGCAGGATGCGAATAATGGGATCCGACAGACTTTCCCAAACCATTCTCCCAAAGCTCTTTTTCTTTTTTTGCCGTATGCTGTTTTCACCGTATTTTTGCCTTGACCGACGCACCTCGTCCTCGGTCAAACCACCAGCATATATTTTTTTCTCTGCCGCCATATAACCGCTCCTTTGTTTTTTCACACCATGTATATTCAAAGGATGCCGTTTCCATGCCCAAAGAAAAAGGAGCTCTGCCGTAAAGCA
>SVRH01000002.1 GCA_015064925.1 Oscillospiraceae bacterium
GGGTGGAGAAGGTCTTGTGCAGATTGATGTGGATACAGTCAAAGCCCATGTCGCCGGGACGTACCACGCCCATGACGGCGTTCAGGTTCGCACCGTCGTAGTAGCAGTAGCCGCCTGCGTCGTGCACGATCTTCGTGATCTGCAGAATGTTTTTATCGAACACACCGACGGTGTTGGGGTTGGTGAGCATCAGACCCGCAGTGTCGGGGCCAACGGCCGCCTTCAGTGCCTCGATGTTCACGCATCCGTCCTCGCCGGAGGGAACGTTCACGATCTCAAAGCCGCACATTGCCGCGGTTGCGGGGTTGGTACCGTGGGCAGAGTCGGGAACGATGATCTTCTTTCGCTCGGTGGCGCCGATCGCCTCCAGATGCTTCTTGATCAGCAAAATACCGGTGAATTCACCGTGCGCGCCCGCTGCGGGCTGCAGAGTCACCGCATCCATACCTGCGATCTCGGCGAGGTATTCCTCGGACACCTTCAGCGCTTCCAGACATCCCTGCACCGAATAGGTGGGCTGCAGGGGATGGATATCGGTAAAGCCTTTTAGTGCCGCCATGTCTTCATTGATCTTGGGATTGTACTTCATGGTACAGGAGCCAAGGGGATAGAAGCCGTCATTGACACCGTGCACTCTCTTTGCGATTTCGCTGTAGTGACGGGAAAGCTCGTTTTCGGAAAGGTGGGGAAGGTTCAATTTGCCCTCTCTCTTGAACGCCGCGCTTCCTTCGTACACGGGCACGTCGCATGCGGGCATGATCTGCTGGAACTGACCTTCAAGTCCTCTTTCAAATACCAATTTCATCTTGCCAGCACCTCCTTCACGATGGCTACCGCGCGATCCATTTCAGCCTTGGTAACGACCTCGGTCACGCACCACAGAACACCCTTTTCGGTGGGATAACCGCCGAGGATACCCTCGGATTCCAGCTCTGCCAAAACCTCGTCGGCCTTTGGAAGAGTGGTCAAAAATTCATGGAAATATTCGCCCCCGTACACCATTTCCACGCCGTCAATGGCGCACAGCTGCTCTGCCAGATAGTGTGCCTTGGAGGTACACAAAGTGGCAGCCTGCGCAAGACCCGTCTGACCCATGGCGGACAGATATACCGCTGCGGTCAGGGCGCACAGCGCCTGGTTGCTGCAAATGTTGGAGGATGCCTTTTCGCGGCGGATGTGCTGTTCTCTTGCCTGTAGCGTCAGAACGAAGCCGCGCTTGCCTTCCTTGTCCACCGTTTCACCGACGATTCTGCCGGGCAGCTTTCTTGCCATCTGGCTCTTGGCTGCCATGAAGCCGAGGTAAGGACCGCCGAATGCGATAGGCATACCGAGGGGCTGACCCTCGCCCACCGCCACGTCTGCACCGTATTCTGCGGGGGTCTTGCAGATACCCAGCGAAATGGGGTTGCAGACCATCACGTATTTCGCACCCGCACCGTGGGTGGCCTCACACAGCGCATCGGCATCTTCCATGAGTCCGTAGAAGTTGGGCTGCTGGGAGATGAAGCAGGCGGCATCGCTTCCAAGAGCGGCCTTCAATGCCTCGGCATCGGTCACGCCATTCTTTTCGGGAATGACCTCCAGCGGCACGCCCGAGCCGTAGCAGTAGGTCTTGACAACGTCAAGATACGCGGGGTTCACGGTGGCGGAAATGTACGCCTTGGTCTTCTTTCTTTCAATGCACATGGCAACCGACTCAGCGGCTGCGGTGGCGCCGTCGTAGACCGACGCATTGGAAACGTCCATGCCGGTCAGCGAGCAGATCATGGTCTGATATTCGAAAATGCTCTGCAGGATACCCTGGCTGATCTCCGCCTGATAGGGAGTGTATGCAGTTACGAGCTGTTCTTTGTTGACCACACTCTTCACGATGGAGGGAATGTGGTGACGGTAAGCGCCCGCGCCGCGCAGGATCGTTTTGAAAACGATATTCTTGTCGGCGATCTCGCTCACCTTGGTGGCCACCTCCAGCTCGCTCATGCCCTCGGGCAGGTTCAGCGGGCGGGAAAGCAGCATATCACGGGGAACGTTGTCATACAGCGCTTCCACCGTGGGAACGCCGATCGATTTTAGCATCTCTTCTCTCTCGGCGGGACTGGTCGGAACGTAGCTTCCCATTTTGATAGTACCTTCTTTCGTTATTTTTGGCAAAGGGCAGAGACCTACCAAAGACCCCTGCCCCGTTTCTTGCTATTAGCCGGCAATAAATGCCTCGTATGCGTCGGCATCCATCAGGTCTTCGTAGCCTTCGATATCGCCAACCTGAATCAGCCATGCCTCGTAGGGCTGTTCGTTGATGTTCTGGGGAGCATCCAGCAGCTCCTCGTTCACGGCGATGATGGTGCCGGTTACGGGAGACATTACGTCGGAAACGGCCTTTACGGACTCAACGTCTGCAAAGGATTCCTCAGCGGTCACAGCGTCGCCTTCCTCGGGAAGGTTGACAAATACCAGCTCGCCCAGCTCAGACTGTGCAAAATCAGTAAGACCTACGTATGCGGTGCCGTCTTCGTTCTTCTTTACCCATTCATGGGTTTTGCTGTAAAGCAGTTCCTTAGGATTCATGGTTTGGTTCCTCCAAAAATTTTATTTTGATTTGTTTAAATTGTTTTCCGATTTGTTCTTACGCCTTAGCAGGCTTTTGACCAAAGTCCATTTACGTTCTTACGCCTTAGCGGGCTTTTTGTAAAAAGGCAGCTTGACGATCTCCGCGTCGATCTTTCTGCCGCGCACGTCGATCTGTACGGTGTTGCCGATCACAGCCAGCTCGGTGGGAACGTATGCCATTGCGATCGCCTGACCGATGAAGGGACAGTGCGTACCGGAAGTCACGTAGCCGACCTCGTTGCCGTCAACGTAAACGGGGCAGTGCTCTCTGGCAATCCCTCTGCCGGTGACCTTCAGACCCACGCGCTTGATGGTGGGAGTGCCCTTGTCAAGGATCGCCTGCTTGCCGATGAAATCGGGCTTGTCCATCTTCACGAAGAAGCCAAGACCGCTTTCCTTGGGGGTCAGCTCGTCGTTCATTTCGTGTCCGTAAAGGGGCATAGCCGCCTCCAGACGCAGGGTATCTCTGGCGCCCAGACCGCAAGGGATAAGGCCCTCGTCCTTGCCCACCTCCAGAAGAGTGTTCCACAGATCGGCAGCGTCCTCAGCCTTGCAGTAGAGCTCGAAGCCGTCCTCACCGGTGTAGCCGGTCTTGGAAACGATGGCAGTGATCTCGCGGTCGGCAAGACGGATAACGCCTTCTTCCACAAAGGTGTAATACTTGGTGGGGATGTACTGCTCGTCGCAGATCTTGGCAAGGATCGCATCGGACGCAGGACCCTGCAGCGCGATCTGTGCCACAGACTCGGAAATGTCGGTCAGAGTCACGTCGCCCGAGATGTGCGCCTTCATCCACGCATAGTCCTTTTCGTGGTTGGCAGCGTTGACAACGAAGAGATATTTATCCGCCTTCAGACGGTAGATCATCAGGTCGTCCACGATGCCGCCGTTTTCGTTGCACATGGGAGAATACTTCACCTGACCGTCGTACATTTCGTCCACGATCACGGTGGTGAGCATATTGGCGTTGGCAAGGGCATCGGGGCCCTCCAGCACGATCTCTGCCATATGAGAAACGTCAAACAGACCTGCCTTGGTGCGCACGGTCATGTGCTCGGTGATCACACCGGTGCCGTACTGCACGGGGAGCAGATAGCCTGCAAAGGGAACGATCTTGCCGCCCAGCGCCACGTGGCAATCATAAAGGGGTGTTTTCTTTTCCATTTCAGTTACCATCCTTCCCGACATTTGTCGAGTGTATTTGGAATTTTCAATCTTTTCCAAAATAAGTATATAATAATTTTCCGCCGATTGCAAGCAGAATTTCATATTTTTTGCATTTCGTGATTTTGACGAAAATCACGCCGCTTTCTTGTGCAAAATAACAGTCCCCCAAGCCGAGGCTTGGGGGACTTCATTATATCAATTTGCAATTACTATTCTTTTAATTACGATCTTTCGCCTATCTTTGTCGTTATCATTATTCCGGTAGCAAATTCTTCACCAACTTCTGTTTTCAAATTCACTCCAAGACTCGTAACTATGCATACATCTCCATTGAACATAGCATACAGCTTTTGCTGCATGATGTCATAGCCTATAATTTGATACGACGAATTTTCATATGCATTGGTTACTGCCAAATCAATGCTTTTATCCAAAGATTCCTTATCAATCTTCAAATCAGCATCAGAAAACACGTCGATGTCCCCTGCACTCACGAAAAATACAGTACCTTTTGAATTGATTCCGACAGTAACCTTATCCATAGTCTCATAGCCGGCTACTTTTTTAATAAAATCAATCGTGTAACGAGTCAAATAATAGGTTTTTCCATCCTTTTCTCTGTCCGTAGTGGAAGACTTTGTAACCATTTCATATTCATCAATATCATCCACATACGTTTGCG
Organism: Oscillospiraceae bacterium; assembly: GCA_015064925.1. Taxonomy (GTDB): domain Bacteria; phylum Bacillota; class Clostridia; order Oscillospirales; family CAG-272; genus SIG655. The sequence goes on from SVRH01000002.1 coordinate 4,457, forward strand.
CGATCTCTTTTGCCAACTCTTCTGCATGTTTTTGAGGCTCTTTCACATCATCCAAATAATAATCCCTATTCAACAATTGCGGTGTTGACAAGCTAAATCCATCTAACTCATCCGTATCACATCTAAAATAGAATTCTCTACCCAGTGCATCTTGATAGCAATCGAACATATAAGAGTTACGTCCGCTTCTTGTTTCCTGATATACGCCGACATAGTCTTCACCAAAAATAGTTACCTTACGATCCTTCATATTCTCTTTCACGATCGTTTCGTCCTGCCACTCAGTTGTTGTCACATAATCCCCGGATAAAACACCGTCATTTGCCACATCGGTTACGTAGCTTTCATACTCTTCCAAAAGAGTAACTGTTTTTTTCTCAGAGCCACAGGCAAACAGCATCATTACACTTGCCAATGCTAACAAATTTGCTGTTATTTTAATCATTTTCATAATAATAACCTCCGTCTTATCTAATTTTAAAATTACGGTTTCCTGCGATTTCAATTAACGTAGACATATCGTGGTCATACTTGCTTTTATTGCTAGTAAAATCAATCTCTTCAATCGCATCTTCAATAGAGCATCCATTTACAATCATAAATGTCATCAAATCTTGCGCCAATTGATTACAATCCGGTATATAAGTTACATTATTAAAACCAACCACTGTTCCCGCTCCGCAAAGCACCATTTGCTCAATAATATTTTGCGGATTATTATTTGTAATATGTGACAAGCTATAGTCTTGCCCTGTATTGCAAGTTAAAAGGAGTGCAAATTTAAGATTACTTAAATCACTGCCGGAAATTTCACTCATTGATAACGGGTTTGAAGATGAAAGATAAAAACCGGTTTTTACACCATGTGTATGCACAACAAACACATCGTATGTTGACATAGTATCTATCATTGTATTCTCCGAAGACGATGAATAAAAACTTTCATGCACATTAATATCGTCAAAATATTGATCCACTAATGTATGAACCGGTTCAAAATACGCATTTCTTGCTTTTTTGTTCTCATCTAATGCCATTAATGCAATACTATCAAAAAGGGGAACAGTATGACAAATATCCCACTCATCCTGATAGCTGTTATTACCGTCTTGGAAGTCGCTGAGTTTGAGATTGCTGCCGGCTGTGGCACTTGCGGTGCTTGTGCAAAGCACCATGGTCGGATCGGAATAGGAAACGATCTTATAGCCTTGATTGGTCTTTTCCACCTTCCACTTCATGCCGTTTGTAGGGGTACCCGTGCGCAAAACAATGGGCGTTTCATCTGCGGTGGAATCGTTTTGAACACCGAGATAATACGAGTTGTTCTTCGTTGAACGGATGGTATACACGTTGCTTCCGATGTGCGTAAATATCCATTTCTGCGTGTTTGCTCCGTCAAAGGTCTGCTGTTCTGCCGCAATTCCGCTTGACATCGTGCCACCCTCAATATCGGCATACATTCCATTCTGCAGGTTCCGCAGGAAATAGGTACCGTCCTCGATCATTTTGAAGGTGACGTTCATGGAGGCCGACAACTGCGTCCCGGAAATATTGACCGTAACGGTTACAGTCCCGCACTAGTGTATTCGTAACAAGCAAAAATCGCCCATGCGTGCCCTTTTGGGGTACTGCATGGGCACTTGCCTTTACGATACAAGTATAACAGTATTTTTCGCCTCTGTCAATGCGGGTTTGCACTCACATTGTTACATTTTTGTGAACAAAAAGCATTTTTGTAGCACTGCACAAAAAGAGAGGGACTCTTTTGTGCAAAACAGAAAAGGAACCGCAAAGCGGTTCCCTTTTCATTATTTTTCGATCAGCAGCTCTGCGATCTGTACGCAGTTGGTGGCAGCACCCTTGCGGATCTGGTCACCGCAGCAGAACAGAGTCAGACCGTTCTTTTCGGTCAGGTCGCGGCGGATTCTGCCGACATAAACAGTGTCGATGTCACTGGTGTCAAGCGGCATGGGATAGACCTGCTTCGAAGGCTCATCCACCAGCTTTACGCCAAGACCGTTTTCAATCGCCTTCTGCGCATCCTCCACGCTGATATAATCCTCGGTCACGAAGGTGGCGGAGATGGAGTGGCTGCGAAGCACGGGCACTCGCACGCAGGTGCAGGTGACCTTCAGTTCGGGCAGGTGCATGATCTTTCTGCCCTCGTTTTGCAGCTTCATTTCCTCGGAGGTATATCCGTTGTCCTTGGTTCCGCCGATGGCAGGAATCAGGTTGAAGGCGATCTGATGCGCAAACACCTTATTCTCGGTCATGGTGCCGTTCACGTGTGCTTCCACCTGCTCCTCCAGCTCGCGAAGGCCTCCTACGCCGGCGCCCGAAACCGCCTGATAGGTGGAGGCGACCAGCTTCTTGATGGGAGAAAGCTTGTTGATGGGATTCAGCGCTACCAGAGTGATGATGGTGGAGCAGTTGGGGTTACTGATGATGCCGTTGTGCTTCTTGGCGTCCTCGGGGTTGATCTCGGGAACCACCAGCGGCACGTCGTCGCGCAGACGGAACGCGCTGGAGTTGTCTACGAACACCGCGCCCGCCTTCTTGATGGCGGGAGCAAAGCGCTCTGCGATATCGTTCTCGGCAGCACCCAGCACGATATCAAGACCCTCAAAGGCATCTTCTCTTGCTTCTGCAACGGTTACTTCCTTACCGCAAAAAGGCAGGGTCTTGCCCACAGAACGGGCGCTGGCAAGCAGACGCAGCTGCCCCACGGGGAAGTTTCTTTCTTCCAGAATTTTCAGCATTTCACGACCCACGGCACCGGTGGCACCGAGGATACCTACGTTGTATGTCTTCATATCTTTGTTCTCTCTTTTCTTTTCAGCTTTGTATCAGTATATGCGACGGGGATCAGTCTGCCCAGCCGGCAAAGAAGGTGGTTTCATCCGCTTCCTGCATGGTTTTTGCATGGCTGTGCATTTCAAGAACGCCCATGGGCTTGGTGATGTACATGCCGTTTCCAAGACGAACCTCGATCTCGATCGCCTGCGGAATCTGCGCACTCGTGCGCAGATAGTAACGGTGCTTGGCACCTCTTGCATCCACATTTAGATTGTTTTCGCAGGAAACCTGATCGAAGGGGGAGTAGCCGTGCAGAATGTCGATGGCATCCAGATATACGTTCACAGCGGTGGTCTTTCTGCCCGCACCGAAGCCGCCGAACCCGTGCTTGCCGGTACGCTCGCCGATATAGTAAATGTAGTTTTCCACGCCGTATACGGAATATTCATTCTGTCCGGGACCGACCAGAGTGGGCTCGCAGAAGGCACAAACGCTGCCGTCCTCCAGACGCACGCCCTTGCCGATCAGTCTTACGCGAAGCCCGTGGGCACGGAACACGTCGATGTCCTTCTTCTGAATATGACGAACGCCCATGGTGGGGATATCGTCGGGATGGCACGCTGCGTCAAAGCCTACGCTGCAGCACAGCGCCAGCTTGCAACGAAGGTCAATGGCGTCAATATCTGCAGAGGGGTTGGACTCGGCATAGCCAAGCGCCTGCGCCTTTTTCAGCGTTTCGGCAAAATCGGCACCTTTCGACTGCATTTCGTCCAAAATGAAGTTGGTGGTACCGTTCATGATACCGCCTACCTCCAGAACGGTGTCCGCATGGGAAACCAGCGCCAGATTCTTAAGGAAGGGAATGCCACCGCCAACCGTTGCGGAAAATGCCACCGAAACACCCTTTTCTCTGGCGGCGCGCATGATCTCGCTGTAGTTTTGAGCCAACATCAGCTTATTGGCGGTGATCAGATTTTTACCCGCCAGCACCGCCGCAATGGCAAAGGTGTGTGCAGGCTCAAAGCCGCCCAGCACCTCGATCACGGTATCGATGGTGGGGTCAGCCAGAATTTCGTCTACGTTTTCGCTTCGGATCTCTTTGATCTCGGGAATATCGCGGCGCTCCAGCACGCTTTCCACCGTGATATTGTGACGCATTTCGTCGCGCAGAAGGAACTCATATATTCCGCTGCCGACCACGCCGTATCCAAACAATCCTACTTTCATATCGTAATACTCTCCTTTTTTCGAGGGAGAAGTCCTCTCAATTTATAAACAATTGTAATCACTATATCACATTTTCACGCAAAATGCAAGTAATATTCGACAGTTTCTTGAAAAATCGCATTGTTTTTTGCATAAAAAATGGGCGGTAACCGATACCGCCCAAATTCTTTCTCATTTGTAAGGGATAAACTCGCCGTAGTTGCCGCCGTCGGTGTCTTCGCCAACCGTCAGCTTGCCCTCGTCGGTTTCATCGCCGCCCTGGCTACCTTCGTCGCCCTGGCTACCTTCGCCGCTCTGGCTTCCTTCGCCGCTCTGGCTGCCTTCACCGCCGTCGGGCGTATCTTCTCCGGTGTCACCGGTTCCTGTTTGTTCCTTGTCTTCATCGTTCTGCTTTTTATCACCGCCGCAAGCAACAAAGCAAAGCGTCAAGAGAAGCAGTGCAAGCAAAACAGCAATCAGTTTTTTCATGGGTCATATACCTCCGTAAACGGTTATTTTTTATCATTATATCATACGAAACCGCATTTGTAAAGTTCTTTTCGGCAAATTTCCGCCATCAATTAGTAAAATTCTTTTACAAATTCCATTTTCCATAAATCGCTCATGGAATATTTCCAAATTATTCACAAATAGCTCTTTACACGGAGGCTTTTTTGTGGTATACTACTTGTATGTTTACTGCAAAGGAGATAAATACAATGAAAAAACTATGCGCATTTCTGTTGGCTGCCCTGTCGGCTCTGTCGCTGGCATCCTGCGGAAGCGGTTACTCTAAGGACGAAGTTGCCAAATACATCGACGTAACCGACTACAAGACTGCTCTTGTAACCAAAGCCGAATATGACAAGGAGTACAAGACCCAGTATGATTCCGTAAAGGACAGCTACTGCACCCCTGTGGAAGTAGAAAAGGAGACCCAGATCAAGGACGGTCTGGTTGTCAACGCAACCTACGAAACCCTTCTCACCGTTAAGAAGGAAGAGGGCGTTACCATTAAGGTTGGCGAAAACACTCTGGTAAACGGCGACCGCAAGGACGACGCCAGCACCTCCACCGCTGCCAAGACCTTTGACAGCAGCCTCATCGGCAAGGGCGTTTCCGAAAAGGACAAGCCCCTGGAAATCACCTACACCTATTCCTCTGTTTACGCAAAGGACCCCGACGATAAGTATCTGCAGAACAAGCAGGTCACCGTCACCGTCACCGTGATCGATATCAACGGCAAGACCGACAAGGATACCAAGATCAAGGAAGGCGACTCTGTAAAGCTCGACTACGTGATCACCCTGAAGCTCACCGACTATTCCGGCACCAAGAAGGACATCACCGTTGGTGAGACCAAGCTGGGCGATCTGATCTCCATCGACGACACCCTCAAGACCATCACCGTTCCCGGTACTCCCAAGAAGACCGACAGCTCCTCCTCTTCTTCCTCTTCCTCCACCACTACCACCACTGTGGACTACAAGAAGGAATTCAAGAAGGAAGACGTGAAGCTGGAAGGCGACAAGCTGGATAAGTTCCTTGCCGGCAAGAACGTGACCGTTTCCGGTACCGTTCACTCCGTAAAGGAAAAGCCCGCCTTCACCGATGCACTGGTCAAGGAAAAGTCCAGCGGCACCTACAACACCATCGCTGAGCTGGAAGATGCTGTGATGGACTCCGTTGTGGTAAACCTGGCTCTGGAAAATCTCGTCGACAAGTCTAAGGTTAAGAAGAATCTGCCCAAGAGCGACGTGACCAAGGAATACGATGCACTGGAAGCTTCCGCAAAGAATATGTACGCCATGGTCAACCAGGCAGCCTGCCTGACCAGCGAAGAGCTGGCTTCCTTCGTATATCAGTACGGCCCCTACTATCTGGGTGTTTCTCCTGCCGGCTCCACCGTGCAGGCAATGTGCAACGCATTCGCCGCTGCCGCTGCCAGCACCGTAAAGGAAAAGATGGTTCTTTACTACGTGGCTGATGCTGAGGGAATGAAGGTCACCGACAAGGAATACAAGGCATATCTGAAGGAGCAGGCTTCCATTCAGGGCGTTTCCTCCGGTGAGTACGAGGATGCATACGGCGAGGACTCCATCCGCGAGACCATGCTGTTCACCGAAGTTTCCGACTACCTCTGCGAACTGATCAAGGGTCAGCTTTCTCTGACAAACAAAAGCGATAAGAAATAACGTAGTAGGCGGACAGTCGTACACACGGCTGTCCGCTGTTTTTAAAAGGAGTTTCCTATGAAAAGAGTTCTCTGTCTTCTTTTTTGCGTTTTGCTCTGTCTTCCCCTATTTGCCTGCGCAAATGAAAAAACGGTGACCTTTGTCATGTTTCCCTTGGCAGGACGCAGTATCCTTGCCGATGAGGGTGCCGTTTTCGCCTCCTCTGATGAGACGGTGGCAACGGTGGACGACAGCGGACTGATTGTTGCCGTTTCACCGGGAAAGGCAAGTGTCAGCGTCAAGCAGGGCAGCAAGCGGACGACCTACAAGATCGAGGTTCTGGATCCTGCCGATTACCTGACTCTGTACGATGCCGCAAAGATCACCATTCAAAACAAGGACATTTTACAAAAGGTACAGGACACCATGGACGCGCTACTGCTGGAAAACGCCACATGGCAAAGCACCGTAGAGGCTGCCAAGAAGGGCGACCGTATGACGATCAGCTACACCGTTTCGGTCAATGGCAAGGTGGTAGCAGAAACCAAGGGAGCCGACGAGACCTTTATCCTTGGCTCGGGCGATTACGTCAAGGGCTTTGAGGACGCCCTTGTGGGCAGCAAAAAGGGCGATCAGCTCACCCTGCAGCTTCCCTTCCCCGAAAGCTACCCCGACGATCCCACCCTTGCGGGCGAGCTTGCGGTGTTTGACGTGTCGGTCAAGCAGGTGGAGCTGCCCATCTACCCCACCTTTGACAACGAATTTGTCAAGGAGCACACCAAGTATCAGAACGTCAATGAATTCGATGCACAGGAATACATCAACGCCAAAGCATCTCTTGCCATTTCCGCCATGGTAGACAGATCCACCCTGAAGGCGGATCCGCCGAAGGCGCTGTACGACCATTACTTCGATCAATACGTCAAGCGGCTGGAAACGGTACTGTACTATGAGTATCAAAATAAGGTCACCGGTCTTTCCGAGATCTTAAAGCTTTTGGATCTAACCGAAAAGGAGCTGCGGGATTCCGCCTACAGCCAGCTTGCAGCCAGTGTCATGCAGGACTGCGTATTCCATACCTTCATGTATCAGAACAAGCTGACGCTTTCCCAAGAGGATTTCGCCAAGGGAACTGCGCAGTACGTTGCCGAGAACGGCTATGAAAGCCTGGATGATCTGCTTGCCACCAGTGGGTTGACCCTTGCCGACATCCGTGAGGTGGTGCTCATCGACTATTTGGCGCTGAGAGCTGCCGAGATGGTGAAGGTGGAACCGTAAATGAAATAAAAAACAGCACCTACGGTGCTGTTTTTTGATTTATTCAACCTTGGGAAGCTTGGCGATGGCGGCTGCGATCTCCTTGTCATCGGGGACGTAATCGCTCATAATGCCGTCGTTGAACTTCTGATAGCTCATGAGATCGAAATAACCCGTGCCGGTCAGACCGAACACGATGGTCTTGGCTTCACCCGTTTCCCTGCACTTCATCGCTTCGTCAATGGCAACGCGGATGGCGTGACTGCTCTCGGGTGCGGGCAGAATACCCTCCACACGTGCAAAGATCTCTGCCGCCTCGAACACCGAGGTCTGCTCCACCGATCGCGCCTCCATGTAGCCGTCTGCCAACAGCTGGGAAAGGGTGGGGCACATTCCATGGTAGCGAAGGCCTCCCGCATGGCTGGCGGAGGGCATAAAGGAACTGCCGAGGGTGTACATTTTGGCAAGAGGACAAACCTTGCCGGTGTCGCAGTAATCGTAGGCGTACACCCCTCTTGTCAGCGAAGGACAGGAGGCGGGCTCCACCGCCACGATCTGATACTCTGCCTCGCCGCGCAGCATTTCACCCACAAAGGGCGCCACAAGACCCGCCAGGTTCGAGCCGCCGCCTGCGCAGCCGATGATCATATCCGCCTTGACGCCATACTTGTCAAGGGCAGTCTTGGTTTCCAGTCCAATGACCGACTGGTGCAGCGCCACCTGATTGAGCACGCTTCCCAGCACGTATCGGTAGCCGGGGGTGTTTGTAGCGGTCTCCACCGCTTCGGAAATGGCGCAGCCAAGGCTTCCACCCGTTCCGGGATGCTCCGCCAGGATCCTGCGTCCCACCTCGGTGGTATCCGAGGGTGAGGGCGTTACCGACGCGCCGTAGGTGCGCATCACCTCACGTCGGAAGGGCTTTTGATCATGGGACACCTTGACCATGAACACCTTGCAGTCCAGATCAAAATAGGAGCACGCCATGGAAAGGGCCGTTCCCCACTGCCCTGCACCCGTTTCGGTGGTCACCCCCGTAAGCCCCTGCTTTTTGGCGTAATATGCCTGCGCGATGGCGGAATTGAGCTTGTGGCTTCCGCTTGTGTTATTGCCCTCGAATTTGTAATAGATCTTTGCCGGAGTGCCCAGCTTTTCCTCCAGACAGTAGGCGCGGATCAGCGGTGCGGGACGGTACATCTTATAAAAATCGCGGATCTCCGTGGGAATGTCGATATAGGCGTCATGCTCGTTCAACTCCTGGGCTGCCAGCTCTTCGCAGAATACCTCCGACAGCTCTGCGTGCGTCATCGGCGCAAGCGTTTCGGGATTGAGCAGCGGTGCAGGCTTGTTCTTCATGTCCGCACGCACGTTGTACCATTGACACGGAATTTCATCCTCACTGAGGTAGATCTTATAGGGAATTTTCATTTCACTCATTGTTACACCTTTTTTCTTATCAACTGAATTTGACGACCAGCACGCCATCCATCAGCATCACGCTGCCCTTGGCGGGGAAGGAGGGCATTTCGATGACCTGCTCCATGAACTGATACTCTCGTGCCTTTTCGTGGGGCAGCACTCTGATCGAGTAATGCAGCTTATAATTGAAATACTTTTGATAGCGCTCGGGATACAGCGAGCCGATCGCCAGCGGATCGTTGCACCAAAGCAGCTCACTGCTGGTCTCAAAGCCCAGATCCGCCTGTCCCTTCGGGAAGGACTGCGGTCTACCCACAAACACCACGGGAACCGTTCTGTTGTCGTAGCCCTCCACCTGCTCCATGCGGTCCAGCACTCTTGTGAAGAAGGACAAATTGGCATCCTGCTCAAAATCCTTCTGCATATACGCCTGATTGGCAAGCACGATATTGCTGCCAATGATCACCACTACGACAAAAACACAAATGCACTTACAAAGGCTCGCGGCAGAAAGCTCGCAGGTCCCATCCGTATCTTTTTTCTTTTCGCCTTCCTGCTTCAGTCTGCCGCTACAGAACAGCAGCAGCACCAGAAGGTAGATCAGCCATACAGCAAAATGCATGAGATCGTGGCTGTAACCCGAAAGGAAGCGGGACACGTTCATGAACAGCGGCAGCACTGCCAGCAGCGCCACCGTCAGCGCGATCTCCGCGTAGCCCATGCGCCGCTTCAGCGCCCTCACGATCATGAAGGAAAGGGCGATCACCACCATGATGGCGGTCAGCGCGGTCACAAGCGCACCGAGGGTCGAAACGGGACGGAACATTCTGGAAAGCGAGGTGGTGTATGCGCTGCCCATCGCCTCCAAGCGGTCAAGAACGCTCATTTCGAACATATTGCCCATGGAATTGTAGGTGCCGGTCAGCTCCTTCAGCCCCGTGATGGCAAGCACCAGCTTGAAGCACACGAAATACAGCACACCGCCGCCCAGCAGCATGCCCACCGAACGCAGTCCCTTGTAAAACACAGTTTTGAAAACGTCTCCTGCCAGCAGATCCAGCACCAAAACAAACACGATGAGGGTCAGCATGACCGCCAGATAGCTTTGATAAAGCCCCATGGAAATCGCCACCAGGGGAATCGCCATCAGATAGCCGCGATCAAAACGGTTCCAAAGATAGATGGCAATCACCGCCATCAGCAGTGAAAACATATAGGAATCCAGGTCGTGGATATAGGTTGCCGTGGTGGAGGTCACCGCAATATTGGTGGCAAATACCCCCGCGATCAGCACGGTAAACACCTTGCTTGTCACGCGGAAGATCTTGACGGTAAAGAACACCGAAAATCCCATCCACAAAAGCGAGTACAGACCGATCAGCCAAGGAAGGGTCATATTGCCTCTTGTCAACACCTTATAAAGAGGCGTGATAAATCTGCCCAGCTGCACCTTCCATTCGTTATAGCCGTAAAACTCATTGAGGCTATCGTGGGAAACCGCGTCCTGCAGATACATATATCCGTGGGTGACAAGCCCCACCGCGAAGGTGGCGATCACACAAAACAGGATCTGCGCACGGTTCTTTTCTATTTTTTCCTTGAGTATACTAAAAAACGAATCCATACATGCTCCTTTATGCGAAGTATACACAGTCATTATAGCATAGCCCGGCTGTATTTTCAAGACAAAATTTCATACACAGTATAAAACTTCCCCGTTTGCAGATACTAACAGTACAAATCTGTAAATCAAGGAGATTTTATATATATGAAAGCAACCGGAATTGTGAGAAGAATCGATGACCTTGGACGTGTTGTCATTCCGAAGGAAATCAGAAGAACGATGAGGATCCGCGAGGGGGATCCGCTGGAGATCTATACCGACCGTGAGGGCGAGGTCATTTTCAAGAAATATTCCCCCATCGGTGAGCTAAACACCTTTGCTGGGCAGTATGCCGAAACCCTTTATAAGACCTGTGATCTGTCGGTGATCATCTGCGACCGCGACACCGTCATCGCCTGCGCTGGTGTACCCAAGCGCGATTTTCAGGACAAGCGTATCTCCGCCGAGACCGAGTCGGTCATTGACGGACGCACCGTCTATCGCTCAAACGGTACAAGCCCCTTTTCGCCAATCACGGATAACACGGAATACGCAGTGGCATGCATGATGCCCATACTCGCGGAAGGCGACGTCATTGGATGCGTTGCCAACCTCCTGCCGGCAGAAGGCACCCGTCTCACCCCCACCGAGATCGAATGTAAGCTGGTGGAAAGCGCAGCGGGATTTCTCGGGCGTCAGCTGGAGCCCTAACAGATCAAAAGCAAAAGAGAGCCTTTGTTGAAAGGCTCTCTTTTCAAGTCATTACCACTGGATGCTGGGTATATCCTCCTCGTCGCCGGGGCTCAAGGTCAGAATATCTTCCTTAGCAAACACTTCAACAGTTACTTCGGGCATTTCAAAAAACTTCTTCATGGGTATCAATCCTCCTCTTGCTCAAAATCAGTTATTGATGATGTTGCCGTTTTCGTAGACAACAGTTACTGTCTTTCCGTATACGGTCACACCTCCGCCGGTGACAGCGGTGGGTGTTACTTCAAATGTAAATCTTCCCTCAGTGGGAACACCTGTGATCGCATATCCGAACAGGTACGAAAAATCTTCGATCAAATGTGCGCCTGTTTCCTCGGAAACCGAGCCAACAGTAGTGACAACAGGCTTCATTGTGCCGTTCACTGCACCTCTGAAGGTTTTGTAAACGCTTGTAGCCGCCTTGCTATAGGTCTTATCGGTTTCTACCACGTGCACAGAAAAGTCGACGTTTTTGTACTCCAGATCGGAAACGCCACCGATGAAACGGATACCGTTATCGCCCTTCTGTTCGCCAACGAGCTTGATCAGGTTATCGAAGGTTGCTTCGTTATCGTCTGCCCAGGTCTTAATGGTAGCAGATTCATAGCTCTTGATTACAAGGCCTTCGGGAAGAACATACTCTTCGGTATCTTCCACAAAACAATACAAGAAAGTTTCGCCATAGTCTTCGGTGATCTCAAGATCGGGGGACATGACTGTCAAAGTTTTCAAATTCACACACTCGGAAATTGCAAGCTCATGAACAGTTTTCACAGATTCCGGAATGCGAATGTCTGTAACGGTGCTGTTTTCATAGAATACACCATAATATTCATATCGCTTACCGACCTTCTTTTCTTCGCCGTACAGAGAAACAACGGTATATTCTTTACCGTCAGTACCGATAGTGCCGTCGCCACGGATGGTGGAGGGAATGGTAACTTCAGACGCAGATCCGGTATAAAGGATCAGCTCTGCAGTGGCAGCCTCTTCGTCAAGAACCGCCCATTCGTAGGGAAGAACGGTGGAAACAGTGCCGGCCACATATTCTTTAACAAACAGCGGAACGGTTTCGGTGGCATCCTCACCGTATGCCTTAAAAGGATCGCTGCCAAAAGGAGTTACAACAAAGGTATCGTCGTCATCCAGAGGAGTCACAACGGTAAACACCAGTTCAAAGATCCGGAAGTCATCGGTAGGTGCTACTGCATTTTCAAAGCCACCTGCAAAGCCGAGGCTAAAGGATCTTGCCACGGGGAGCACCGTAACATAAGACTCATTATTGCCCTTGATAGCAAATTCCTTGCTGGCATAGGGATCGATCTCTACCTTATCGGCTGCTGTTCCGCTTATCGAGAAGGAAAGCTGCGTACAGGAAGCAAGCTTACCGTTGCTGGCGCTGATCATCACAGGCACGCGAATGGTCTTATCACCCACATAAGCCACAGTGTCGGCCACGCTGACGGTCACGGGATCATAGCGGGTAACATACAGCTTTGCACCCTCGAAGGACACATTTCCGCTGGCGGAGGTGCCGTCTTCCCAACGCAGAACTTCACTAAAATCTGCGGATACAGAAAGAGACAAATCGTAGACATCTCCGTCCTTGGCGTCCTCGGGAATAGTCACTTTGATGGTAAAATACGTTTCGGGGGTGAAGCTTCCCACTCCACACGCAAAACTGAACGAACCATTATCGTTTACAACGCCTGCGCCGCCCCCCTCAGGCATAGGGGTTGCGGAAATGGCAGTGGTTTGGTTTATCGCTGCTTCGCCGGCAGATATAGTCGCCTGGAACTGCTGAATATTCTTTCCGTTTGTGTTCTTAAAGCCGACCTTTACAGCAACCGTTTCACCGGGCTTGCCGTACACGTCCTCCATGACGTAGATCGTCGGCGTAGTATCCTCTGCGGTAGCTGTCAGCGCCGTTGCGGGCACGCAGGCAAGCACCATCAGAAGAGTTAGCACAAATGAGAGTATGCGTTTTCTCATACGTTACCATCCTTACTGTAAATTCACACAAGTACCCTAGTGTATACACTGTGATTATATCACGCGAAATTTGCCGTGTCAAGAGTAATAATTATATTTTTTCTGAATTTTTGCATTTTTACCGATAAAAAAGGGAGTTAGGGATACAAAACAAAAGAGCTGCCGCAGCTTGCGACAGCTCTTATTCTACTTATTCAGCCTTTTCGTCCTTCTTGGCTTCGGTCTTTTCCTCACCAATCAGCTTGATCAGTGCCATTTCGGCACCGTCGCCACGACGGGGACCCAGCTTGTAGATGGTGGTGTAACCACCGTTTCTATCAGCGTATTCGGGTGCGATGGTGGAGAACAGCTTGGTGACAACGTCTTCCTTGGTGATAAAGGCCAGCGCCTGGCGGCGGGCAGCAAGAGTATTCTTCTTGCCAAGTGTGATCATTTTCTCGGTGAGTGCGCGCACTTCCTTAGCTCTGGTGAGAGTGGTCTCGATGGAACCGTTCTCCAGAAGGAATGTTACCATGCCTCTGAGCATCAGGTTTCTGTGTGCCGTCGGTCTGCCGAGTTTTCTGGTTCCGGGCATTTCAGGTACCTCCTAATCAATTAGTGCTTGGAAGTCAGTCCTCTTCACGCTTGAGATCCAGTCCCAAGCTGTGAAGCTTCTGAATGACTTCTTCCAAAGATTTCTTACCGAGGTTTCTGACCTTGATCATATCCGATTCGGTCTTCTTGGTCAGATCCTCAACTGTGTCAATGCCTGCACGCTTCAAGCAGTTGAAGCTTCTTACAGACATGTCAAGCTCCTCAATAGTCATCTCCAGGACTTTTTCCTTGATGGTTTCCTGACTTTCAACCATAAACTCTGTTCTTCTCGCATCGTCTGTGAGATTTACAAACAGATTGAAATGCTCATTGAGAATCTTGGCGCCGAGAGATATTGCCTCTTTGGCGGAAATGGTTCCGTTGGTCAATACCTCAAAAGTCAGCTTATCGTAATCAGTGATATTGCCCACACGAGTGTTCTCCACACGGTAGTTCACATTGTACACAGGAGTGTAGATGGAGTCGGTGTAGATCACACCGATGGCAGACTGATTGTTCTGCTTGTTCTTATCCTGAGATACGTAACCACGTCCGTGGTCAAAGGTGAGCTCCATGTAGAAATGTGTGCCATCGGAAAGAGTGGCAAGGTGATGGTCGGGATTCAGGATCTCGATCTCACTGTCGGGCTTGATACTGCCTGCGGTTACCTCGCAGGGTCCGACCATGTCGATGACAACGGTCTTTCTGCCTTCGCTATACAGCTTGGCAACAATGCCCTTCACGTTCAGAACGATCGCAGTTACATCTTCCTTGACGCCGGGGATGGTAGAGATCTCGTGGAATACTCCGTCGATCTTGATGCTCACCACGGCTACACCGGGAAGAGAACTGAGAAGGACTCTGCGCAGCGAGTTTCCGAGGGTGGTTCCGTATCCGCGTTCCAGAGGCTCCACGACGAATACGCCGTGCTTACCGTCTTCGCTCAGATCTTCCGAAACTATATTGGGCTTCTCTATCTCAATCATTCAATAGTTCCTCCTTATAAATTTACGCATAACTGCAGGGATTGCTGTTTTCGTACGACAATCTTAGGTATTGTCGATAGAAGGGAGGGATTACTTCGAGTACAACTCGACGATAAGCTGTTCCTGGAAATCGAAGTCGATGTCGCTTCTCTCAGGAATAGCAACCACCTTTGCGGTGAGGTTTTCCTTATCTACTTCCAGCCACTTGGGTGCCTTGTTGGTCTGTACCTTTTCGATCAGTTCCTTGATCTTTGCGGACTGCTTGCTCTCTTCACGAACAGACAGTACATCGCCGACCTTCAGGATGATAGAGGGTACGGATACCTTCTTGCCGTTCAGTCTTACGTGAGCGTGCAGAACCAGCTGACGAGCTTCCTTGCGGCTCTCTGCCAGACCCATTCTGTACACGGTGTTGTCAAGACGACGCTCCAGCAAGCTCAGCAGGTTTTCACCGGTTACGCCTGCGGTCTTTTCAGCCTTGGTGAAGTAGGTTCTGAACTGCTTCTCAGCTACGCCGTAGTATCTCTTAGCAGTCTGCTTTGCACGCAGCTGCATGCCGTATTCCTTCAGCTTCTTGTTTGCTGCGCCGTGCTGGCCGGGTGCTGCACCTCTACGGTCAACAGCGCACTTGCCGGTCAGGCAACGTTCGCCCTTCAGATACAGCTTCTTGCCTTCTCTGCGGCAGAGTCTGCATGCGGGACCTGTATATCTAGCCATTTCTAGTTCCTCCTTGTAATTTGATCAGACACGTCTACGCTTAGGCGGTCTGCATCCGTTGTGAGGGATGGGGGTTACGTCCTTGATCATGGTCACTTCCAGACCTGCGGTCTGCAGTGCGCGAATCGCGGATTCTCTTCCGGGTCCGGGACCCTTTACATAGACTTCAACAGTCTTCATGCCCTGATCAGCAGCCAGCTTGCCTGCGGTTTCAGCAGCAGTCTGAGCGGCAAAGGGAGTAGACTTTCTGGAGCCCTTAAAGCCCATTTCACCGGCAGACGCCCACGATACTGCATTACCGTTCAGATCGGTAATGGTAACAATGGTGTTGTTGTAGGTAGAACGGATATGTGCTGCGCCTTTTTCAACGTTCTTTTTCTCGCGGCGCTTTCTGACTACCTTCTTTGTTGTCTTAGCCATTTTTTCTCGCTCCTTTACCTTATTTCTTCTTGTTAGCGATGGTCTTTGCGGGACCTTTTCTGGTTCTTGCGTTGGTCTTGGTTCTCTGACCTCTTACCGGCAGACCCTTTCTGTGACGGATACCGCGGTAGCAGTTAATTTCTACCATTCTCTTGATATCCAGTGCAACGTCACGACGGAGGTCACCTTCTACTGTGTAATGAGCTTCGATCTCATCACGGATCTTCGCTACGTCCTCATCGGTCAGATCCTTTGCGCGCTTGTCGGGGTCAATTCCGGTTCTTGCCAGAATATCGTTAGCGCTCTTTCTGCCGATACCGTAGATATAGGTCAGTGCGATTTCGATTCTTTTCGAGTTGGGAATATCTACACCTGCTATACGAGCCATTCTGTAATATCACTCCTTATTTTGGAATAGGTACTGTCGTACCGTCATGTTTTCGGTCTTGCGATTAGCCCTGCTTCTGCTTGTGCTTGGGGTTTTCGCAAATAACCATTACTTTACCTTTACGCTTAATGATCTTGCACTTTTCGCAGATCTTCTTAACCGAGGGTTTAACCTTCATAGTTTTACACCAGCCCTTTCTTTCGTGGTGGTATTTCTTCGGTAGAACCGAAGTCCTTATTTACCGCGCCAGACGATACGGCCCTTGGTCAGGTCGTAAACCGACACCTCAACCGTTACCGTGTCACCCGGCAGTATCCAGATATAATTCATACGAAGCTTGCCCGAAATATGTGCGGTCACCATGTGGCCGTTGGGCAGCTTGACTTTGAAGGTGGCATTGGGAAGTGCTTCCACGACCGTGCCTTCAAATTCAATAACGTCATCCTTTGGCAGAACAATCCCTCCTACTCTCATTCATCTCTTGACGGGCGATCGCCGCTCTGATCGCAGAATCACTCAGATTGCCTTCGTTGATCGCGGTCATCAGCGCATCGTCCCGGTGGGAGAGGAACTTTATATGCTTTAACTTTTTCGCTTTGGGCTTTTCCACCCTTCGTGTCTTACCGTCACAGAGATAGACAATGCCCTTCTCTGCGTCGCTTGCCACGATCACATGAACCCGCCCTTTGTCTCTTCCGGAGAGCGACAACACAAACTGTCCCGTCATGTTGCCTCCGTCAATCGACCTTTGTCAAAAGGATCGGTCCGTCATCGGTCAGTGCCACGGTGTGCTCGTAGTGAGCAGCCATACTGCCGTCGACGGTCACGACCGTCCATTTGTCGGACAGAACACGCACCTTTGCCGAGCCCGCGCACACCATCGGCTCAATGGCGATGGTCATGCCGGGGCGTAGGCGAAATCCGTGTCCCGGAACTCCATAGTTTGGCACATTCGGATCTTCATGCAGCTCGCTGCCGATCCCGTGACCCACAAATTCGCGAACCACACTGAATCCACAGCTAGTAACATGCCCTTCGATCGCTGCACCCACGTCGCCGAGTCTTGCGGTAGCCGTTACCATCTCCAGCCCCTTATAGAAGCTTTCCTTGGTTGCCTCCACCAACGCCTTGGTTTCGGGGGCTACGTTACCCACAAGAAAGGTATTTGCGCTATCACCGTGATAACCGCGGTAGAACGCACCCACGTCGATCTTCACAATGTCGCCGTCCTGTAAAATACGGCTCGCAGAGGGAATGCCGTGGATCACCTCTTCGTTGATGCTGATGCACGCCGATCCGGGAAATCCGCCATATCCGAGGAAGCTGGGCTTTGCTCCCTGCTTCTCTATATAATGACGCACAATGTCATCCAAATACTTCGTGCTGACCCCTGCTTTGACGTGTTCGCCGGCAAGCGCGAGCGCTTCGCCCGTGATCCTGCCCGCTTCCTTCATCGCCTGGATCTGCGCACTGGTTTTTAATCGGATCATTGCTTATTTGCCTTCGCTGTCGATCACGCCGTATACCAACGCAGAGATCTCGTCCACGCTGCCGACGCCTTCGATCAGCTTCAGTTTACCGGTTCCGGCATAATAATCCTTGATCGGTTCGGTCTGGGTATGGTAGGTCATCAGACGATCCTTGACCACTTCGGGCTGGTCGTCTCTGCGCAGGGTCAGCGCAGTTCCGTCCTTGTCACAGGTCTTACCGTCCGCAGAGGGATTGTAAAGAACGTGATAGGAGGCTCCGCACTTGTCGCAGACACGTCTGCCGCTCATGCGTTCAACGATGGTCTCATCGCTGACCTCCAGGCTGATCACAAGGTCGATGCGGACGCCCATTGCGTCCAGCGCCTGTGCCTGGGGAACCGTTCTGGGGAAACCGTCGAGGATGAAGCCGTTTTGGCAATCATCTTCAACCAGTCTTTCTTTGATGATACCGATGACTACTTCATCGGGAACGAGTGCTCCCGCATCGGTATACTGTTTGGCGGCAAGTCCCATGGGAGAGCCGTTCTTAATGGCAGCACGGATGATCGCACCGGTGGAGATGGCGGGAATGCCATACTTGGCACTGACCTTTTCAGCCTGAGTGCCCTTGCCGGCGCCGGGTGCGCCAAGAAAAATAATGTTCATAGATTTCTCCTCTATTCGTCGGGACCCTTCGGAGCGCTTATCGCGCTCCGAGCGAGTCTTTTTTATTCAAGGAAGCCCTTGAAGTGACGCAGGGTCATCTGAGATTCGATATCGCGTACGGTTTCGAGTGCAACACCGATTACGATGAGCAGAGAGTTACCGCTGAACGCGAAGTAGGTCAGCGTGTACCAGTCGGTATAGCCGCCGGCGTTGGTACCGAAGTTGGCACCGAAGATACCCATGATCATGGGCAGACCGGCTACGATCATCAGGCAGAGAGCGCCGATGAAGGTGATCTTGGAAAGCACACGGCTGATATAGTCAGAGGTGGGCTTACCGGGACGGATACCGGGCACAAAGCCGCCGTTCTTGCGCAGGTTGTTGGAAACTTCCACAGGATTGAAAGAGATCGCAATGTAGAAGTAAGCAAATGCCAACAGCAGCGCCAAGAATACCAGAGTGTAAGCTACGGTATTCTGAGTGAAGTGATTCTTTACAAGACCCCAGAAGCCGGTGTCCACGTTGCTCTTGCCTGCGAATGCGGCGATGGTAGCAGGAATGGATACGATGGAGCTTGCGAAGATGATGGGCATAACGCCGGTCATGTTGACCTTCAAGGGAAGGTTAGAGGACTGACCGCCGTACATCTTTCTGCCGACCACTCTCTTTGCGTACTGAACGGGAATTCTGCGTTCACTGTCGGACATGAACACCATGAAGGCGATCATGGCGATGATGAATGCCAGACCCAGCACACCGATGATGGTTCCGACCCACCAGTTGTCCATAGGCATGGTAGCTCCGTTTGCTGCGGTGAGCGTACCGCCGATGGCACGGAAGATCTTAACCAGGTAAGAGGGGAAGGAGACCAGGATGTTGACGAAGAGGATGATGGAGATACCGTTACCGATACCCTTTTCATTGATCTTTTCGCCCAGCCACATTACCAGAGATGCACCCGCACAGTAGGAAGCGATGATTACAACAGCGGTAAAGAACTTGTGACCCTTGATAGGCTCTACGAAGTCTGCGCTCATGTTGGTGAGCATCATGTAGTAACCGATCGCCATGATCAGTGCCAGACCAACCGTTACGAAACGGGTGATTTTCTGGATCTTCTTCTTACCGTCCTCATCCTTAGACATTCTTTCCAGCGCGGGAATTGCCACGCACAGAAGCTGCATAACGATGGAGGAGGTGATATAGGGGGAGATACCCAGAGCAAACAGAGTTGCCTGGCTCATGGCATCACCCGAGAGCATGTTCATGAAATCCATAATACCCACGTCAAAGCCGGAGCCGATGACTTCGGGGTTAACGAACGGTACAGGAACCTGAGAACCAAATCTGAACAGTACGATGATCAGCATGGTAAACAGGATTTTTTTACGAATATCTGCAACCGAGAATACGTTGCGGATGGAGGCGATTGCCTTCTTAATTCCGGACACCTCAGATCACCTCGGTCTTTCCACCGGCCGCTTCAATCTTTTCCTTAGCGGAGGCAGAAAAGACCTTTGCCTGGACGGTAAGCTTCTTGGTGATTTCACCGCGACCGAGTACCTTCAGTCCGCACAGTTCACGACGGATGATGCCGGCCTCTACCAGAGTTTCCAGGCTGACTACTGCGTTGTCTTCAAAACCGTTGAGCTGATCCAGGTTGACGATCGCGTAGGTGGTTGCAAATTTGTTGTGGAAACCTCTCTTAGGAAGTTTTCTGTAAAGCGGGATCTGACCGCCTTCAAAACCGGGGCGCACACCGCCGCCGGAACGGGCATTCTGACCCTTGTGACCCTTACCGGCAGTCTTGCCGTTACCGGAGCCGGGGCCTCTGCCCTTACGCCAAGCGGGTGCTGTAGAGCCTTCCGCCGGTTTCAGTTCATGGAGCTTCATGTGTTTTCCTCCTTTTAACTTTTATCCGGTCAAAGCCTATCAGCAACCGGTTTTTTCTACCTTGACGAGGTGAGCGATTTTTCTGATCTTGCCGGCAACTGCTGCGTTGTCCTGCTGCACGGTGGAATCACCGATGCGCAGAAGGCCCAGAGACTTAGCGGTTGCTACCTGTGCGGGAATCGCACCGATCAGGCTGTGTACAAGTGTAATCTTCAACATTGTGCTCGCCCTCCTCAGTTCTTCACTTCTGCTGCGCTCTTGCCGCGGATCGCTGCAACTTCTTCAGCGGTACGCAGAGCTCTCAGACCCTCGAAGGTTGCCTTGACAACGTTTGTAGGGTTGCTGGAACGCAGGCACTTGGTACGGATATTCTTGATACCTACCATCTCCAGTACGGCACGTACGGTACCGCCGGCGATGATACCGGTACCTTCTGCGGCGGGCTTCAGCAGAACCTTACCTGCGCCGTAAATACCGGTTACCTCGTGAGGAATGGTGTCACCCTTCAGGGAGACTTCGATCATATTTTTCTTAGCATCTTCGATGCCCTTGCGGATAGCGTCCGGTACTTCTGCCGCTTTTCCAAGTCCGTATCCAACGTGGCCATTTCCGTCACCTACGATCATGATCGCGGTGAAGCGGGCAATACGACCACCCTTAACGGTTTTGGAAACACGGTTGATTACGACGAGCTTTTCCTGAAGTTCAAGCTCTGCCGGATTAAAATTCTTAGCCATGTTAACCTCCTATTAGATCAGAACTTGAGTCCGCCTTCACGTGCGCCTTCAGCCAAAGAGCTGACACGTCCGTGATACAGGTAGCCGCCGCGGTCGAATACGACCTCGGTAATGCCGTTTGCCAGAGCACGCTCAGCGATGAGCGCACCAATCTTCTTTGCAGCTTCTTTGTTGCTGCCGATTCCGGTAAAACCGCTCTCCTGAGTGGTTGCGGAAACCAGAGTTACGCCCTTCACGTCATCGATGACCTGAGCGCTGATATGTCTCGCGGAACGATACACACAAAGACGAGGTCTTTCTGCGGTGCCGGAGATCTTGCCTCTGACTCTCTTATGCTTCTTAACGCGTGCAGCGTTAGAATCTTTTCTCGATACCATGCAATCCCACTCCTTTCGTTATTTACCGGCCTTGCCGGACTTACGACGAATTACTTCGTCAACGTACTTCACGCCCTTGCCCAGATAGGGTTCAGGAGGTCTCTTCTCACGGATCTGAGCAGCGATCTGTCCGACCTTCTGCTTGTCTGCACCGTGAACGATGATGGTGTTGGCATTCGGAACTTCGAATGTGATGCCATCCTTCTCTTCGAAGCTGATACCGTGGGAGTAGCCCAGAGACAGCTGCAGAACGTTGCCCTGCTTTGCGGCTCTGTAACCGACACCTACGATGTCAAGCTGCTTCTTGTAGCCTTCGGAAACACCCACAACCATGTTGTTTACCAGAGTTCTGGTCAGGCCGTGGAGGCTCTTGTGTTCCTTTTCATCCGAGGGACGCTCTACCACAACGGTAGCACCTTCCGTGCGGATGATCATATCGGGGTGCATGGTCTGCACCAAGGTTCCCTTGGGGCCCTTTACGGTAACGACGTTACCTGCTGCAACGGACACCTCAACACCGGCGGGAACAGTTACTGCAATTCTACCAATTCTAGACATTGTAATTACCTTCCCTTCCGATTACCATACGAAGGCGAGAATTTCGCCGCCTACGTTTGCTTTTCTTGCCTGCTTATCGGTCATGATTCCCTTAGAGGTGGAAACGATGGCGATACCCAGACCGTTCATAACCTTGGGCATATCCTCGCAGTTGGAGTAGATACGCAGACCGGGCTTGGAAACACGGCGCAGACCCTGGATGGCCTTCTGCTTACCTACGTACTTGAGGGTGATGCGGATGATACCCTGCTTGCCGTCCTCGATTACCTGATAGCCCTTTACGTAGCCTTCAGCTACCAGGATATCAGCGATGGACTTCTTCATGTTGGATGCGGGAACATCCACGGTTTCGTGCTTTGCGTTGTTCGCGTTGCGGATTCTTGTGAGCATATCCGCAATTACGTCAGAAATTTGCATATTCATATCCTCCTTTATGCAAGTTTGTTTGTCTTGCTGCCTGCACCGCGGCTTAGCTTTCGCCGCAGGCCCTTCGGACCCACCGTCATTGACGCGCCGAATTTGCAGGCTGCCCGCCGATGGTTAAATCTTAATATTTCCTATCGGCATCCGGAGATTCGGATCAATAATTTGTTTGTTTCCCGATTACCAGGAAGCCTTCTTCACACCGGGAATCTCGCCCTTGTATGCCAGCTCGCGGAAGCAGATACGGCAGATGCCGAACTTACGCATATAAGCATGAGGACGACCGCAGATCTTGCAACGGTTGTATTCTCTGGTAGAGTACTTCTGGGGAGCCTGCTGCTTCAGGATCATTGCCTTCTTTGCCATTTTACAGTTCCTCCTTCATTACTTTGCGAAAGGTGCGCCCATGAGGGTCAGCAGCTCTTTTGCTTCTTCGTCAGTGTTAGCGGTGGTAACGAATACGATATCCATACCACGCAGCTTTTCTACCTTGTCATACTCGATTTCGGGGAAGATCAACTGTTCCTTCAGGCCCAGTGCATAGTTGCCGCGGCCATCGAAGGCGTTGGGGTTGATACCCTTGAAGTCACGAACGCGGGGCAGAGCCAGGTTGAACAGTCTGTCCATGAATTCGTACATCTTTTCGCCGCGAAGGGTTACCTTCACGCCGATCTTCATGCCCTGACGGAGCTTGAAGTTTGCAACCGACTTTCTGGCATAGGTGGGAACGGCCTTCTGACCGGTGATAGCGGTGATATCGGTGATCACGCTGTCGATCGCCTTGCTGTTTTCCTTTGCGTCGCCGACACCAACGTTGATCACGATCTTGTCGAACTTAGGAATCTGCATTACGCTCTTGTAAGCGAATTTGTTCATGAGGGCGGGAGCAACCTCGGATTTGTACATATCTCTGAGTCTAGACATTTTCGAGTTCCTCCTTAGTCAAACTTGTGGCCGCAGCCCTTACCGGAGCATACGCGAACCTTTTTGTCGTTGATGATTTCCACATGGGTACGAACACCCTTCTTGCAGTTGGGGCAGTACAGAGCCACCTTATCGGCGTAGATTGCACCTTCTACTTCCAGGATGCCACCGGTCTCGCCCTGACGGCGGGGCTTGGCATGCTTCTTCACAACGTGAACCTTGCTTACGATTACCTTGCCTTCTTCGGGAGATACGGCAATTACCTTACCGATCTTGCCCTTGTCAACACCGGAAATAACGATTACGTTATCATCTCTTCTAATAGACATATTTCGTTACCTCCTTACAGTACTTCGGGAGCCAGAGACAGGATCTTCAGATAATCCTTCTCACGGAGCTCTCTTGCTACCGGCCCAAAGATACGGGTACCCTTGGGGTTCTTGTCTTCCTTGATGATAACTGCTGCGTTATCATCGAAACGAATGTAAGAGCCGTCGGCACGCTTGATGCCCTTTACGCTTCTTACGATTACAGCCTTAACAACGTCGCCCTTCTTCACCTGTCCGCCGGGAGCTGCCTTCTTAACGGTAGCAACTACCACGTCGCCGATATTGGCATATCTTCTGCCGGTACCGCCGAGCACGCGGATGCACATGAGTTCCTTGGCGCCTGTGTTGTCGGCAACTTTCATATAAGATTGCTGTTGAATCACAGTGCTAATCCTCCTTATTCAATACGGACTTTGTCGTACCTACTGATTATTTAGCTTTTTCGATAACGGTTACCAGTCTCCATCTCTTGGTCTTGGACAGGGGTCTGGTCTCCATTACTTCTACGGTATCGCCCACGGTGCATTCGTTGTTTTCATCGTGTGCGTGAATCTTGATGGTTCTGTTCATAACCTTACCAAAGAGGGGATGCTTTACCTTGTCGGCAATGGCAACCACGATGGTCTTGTCCATCTTGTTGGACACAACCTTACCTACTCTGGTCTTACGCAGATTGCGTGCATTTACTTCACTCATGACTTATCTCCTTTCGGTTTACGCGTTCTTTTCCTGAAGAACGGTCATCACACGTGCGATATCTTTCTTCACAGCGGTGATCTTGTGGGGATTGTCGAGCTGGTTGATGGCAAGCTGGAAACGGAGATTGAACAGTTCTTCCTTGAGTTCCTTGAGCTTGGCTTCCAGCTGTTCGGAAGTCAGTTCTCTGATTTCTTTTGCTTTCACTGCTTATACCTCCTCGGTTTGTTCCTTGGCAACAAACTTGCACTTGATGGGCAGCTTGTGGGAAGCAAGACGCATAGCTTCCTTAGCCACATCAGGCGCAACGCCGTCCATCTCAAACATGATTCTGCCGGGCTTGACAACTGCTACCCAGTATTCGGGCGAACCCTTACCGGAACCCATTCGGGTTTCAGCAGGCTTTTCTGTGATGGGCTTATCGGGGAAAATCTTGATCCATACCTGACCGCCACGCTTGATGTAACGGGTCATTGCGATACGGGCTGCTTCGATCTGGTTGCTGGTGATCCATGCGGGCTCCAGTGCAACGAGGCCGTAGGAACCGTTGGTAATGGTGTTACCTCTGGTTGCCTTTCCCTTCAGTCTTCCGCGCTGAACTCTGCGGAATTTAACTCTCTTGGGCATTAACATTATTTATTGCCCCCTTCCTTGTTCGCGGGCTTGTTGCCGCCGAAACGGCGTTCGCCGCCGGGACGACGGTCGCCTGCGGGACGACGGTCACCATTGTTTCTGCGGTCGCCTCTGCGATCGTTTCTGCGATCGCCTCTGCGATCGTTTCTCTGGGGAACCTGTTCCTGAGGACGGTAGGTGGTGAAGTGCTTCTTCACGTCCGGCAGAACTTCGCCCTTGAAGATCCATACCTTAACACCGATCTTACCGTAGGTGGTGTTTGCTTCCCAGAAGCCGTACTCGATGTCTGCACGGATGGTCTGCAGCGGGATGGTACCCTCGTGATAGTGTTCGGTTCTTGCGATTTCAGCACCGCCCAGACGGCCGGATACTGCAACCTTGATACCCTTCGCACCCAGTCTCATGGTGCGACCGATTGCCTGCTTCATAGCACGGCGGAAGGAAGTTCTCTTTTCCAGCTGCAGCGCGATGTTCTCTGCTACCAGCTGAGCGTTCATGTCGGGAACCTTTACTTCCATTACGTTGATAGCAACGGGCTTACCAACGATTGCTTCTACTTCTGCACGCAGCTTTTCGATTTCAGCACCGCCGCGACCGATCACCAGACCGGGCTTTGCGCAGTGGATGAATACCTTAACTCTGTGAGCATCTCTTTCGATCTCAATCTTGGGGATGCCTGCTTCCTGCAGCTTGGACTTCAGATATTTTCTGACTTTGTTATCAGATACGAGAGTGTCGCCGAATGTTTCATCGGATGCGAACCATCTCGAATCCCAGTTCTTAATAACTCCCACACGAAGACCGTGAGGATTTACTTTCTGACCCATGAATCTTTAACCTCCTTTTCTTAGTCTCTTTCTTTTACCGCGATGGTTACGTGGCTGGTTCTTTTCAGAATGCGGTCTGCGCTTCCTCTTGCTCTGGGCATCATTCTTTTCAGAGTGGGGCCGGGGCATACAAAGCATTCAGATACATACAGCTTGCTCTTATCCATGCCGAAGTTGTTTTCAGCATTTGCAACTGCAGAATTCAGAAGCTTGATAAGATATTCAGAAGCTGACTTGTGGGTGTTCTTCAGAATACCCATTGCCTCATCTGCGTTCTTGCCGCGGATCAGGTCCAGCACAATGCACACCTTGCGGGGAGAAATTCTAGCATATTTCAGATACGCTCTTGCTTCCATTTGTAATTGCCTCCCTTCGCCTTATTTGCGAAATTCTACTTTCTTATTTACCGTTGTTGGATGTTTTGGAACCTGCGTGACCCTTGAAGGTTCTGGTGGGTGCGAATTCACCCAGCTTGTGTCCCACCATGTCTTCGGTGACATATACCGGAACGTGCTTCTTGCCGTCGTGTACGGCAATGGTGTGTCCCACAAATTCCGGGAAAATAGTGGAAGCTCTCGACCAGGTCTTGATCACTCTTTTCTCGCCGGCGTTGTTCATAGCCACAATGCGGCCAAACAGCTTCGCTTCGACAAAAGGTCCTTTTTTAAGGCTTCTGCTCATATCATTTGTCTCCTTCCATTACTTTCCGTTTCTGCGTTTTACGATGAACTTATCGGTTCTTGCCTTCTTGTTACGGGTCTTGTAACCCAGAGCAGGCTTGCCCCAAGGTGTAACAGGGCCGGGACGACCGATGGGGGATCTACCTTCACCACCACCGTGGGGGTGATCACAGGGGTTCATTACGGAACCGCGAACGGTAGGACGGATACCCTTATGACGAGTCTTACCTGCCTTACCAACCTTGACCGTATCGTGCTCGATGTTGCCAATCTGACCGATGGTTGCCTTGCAATCCAGACGAACCAGACGAACCTCACCGGAGGGAAGACGAACCTGAGCCATGCCGTTTGCCTTTGCCATCAGCTGCGCTGCAGCACCTGCGGAACGAACCAGCTGGCCGCCCTTGCCGGGGTAGAGCTCGATGTTGTTGATCATGGTACCAACGGGGATGTTGGCGATGGGCAGAGTGTTACCGGGCTTGATGTCAGCATCGGCTGCGCTGTAGATCACGTCGCCGTCGGTCAGACCAACGGGAGCCAGAATGTAGCTTCTGGTGCCATCTTCGTATTCTACCAGTGCAATGTAAGCGGTTCTGTTGGGGTCGTACTCAACGCCGATTACCTTTGCTGCGCCTTCAGTCTGACGCTTGAAGTCGATAATTCTGTACTTCTTCTTGTTACCGCCGCCGTGATGACGAACGGTGATGCGACCGTAGCTGTTACGGCCTGCCTTGCTTTTCAGGGTAACTGTCAGCTTCTTTTCGGGGCTGAACTTGGTTACTTCCTCGAAGGAAGGAACGGTCATGCCTCTTCTACCGGGAGTGGTAGGCTTATAAATCTTTACTGCCATGTTACTTCACTCCTTCCTTACATCATACCCTCGAAGAACTCGATGGTCTTGGAGTCAGCGGTCAGAGTAACGATCGCTTTCTTCCATGCGGAGGTGTAACCCTCGTTCATGCCGAGTCTCTTGGGCTTTCTCTTCATGTTGATTACGTTGACGCTGGCAACCTTTACCTTGAAGGCTTCCTCAACCGCCTTAGCGATCTCGGGCTTGGTTGCGCTCTTTGCTACCTCGAAGGTGTACTTCTTTTCGGTAGCGATTCTTGCCATACTGTCCTCGGTAATAACGGGACGGATGATAATATCGTAAGATGTTTTCATGCTCCGTATACCTCCTCGAGCTTCTTGACAGCGGCTTCGGTGATGATCACCTTTTCAGCGTTCAGGATCTCGTAAACGTTGATCGTGCTGCTGAGGGTGGTGGTTGCGGTGGGGATGTTTGCGCAGCTCTTTACTACCTTTGCATCTACTGCATCGGTTACGATCAGGGTCTTGGCAGCTACCTTGTGCTCTGCACTCTTCACTGCGCTTACCTTTTCGCCTGCTTCGTTCTTTTCCCAAACCTTATAGTTGTTGGAAACAGTCTTGGTTGCACCCAGAGCTTCCAGCATAGCGACCATGGTCTTGGTCTTGAACTCGGTTGCCTGGATGGAGTCAACAACCACCAGCGCGTTGTTTGCTACCTTATCGGACAGTGCGCTGACCATTGCTACCCGCTTAGTCTTCTTGTTGAGATTGATGCGATAGGTTCTGGGCTTGGGGCCGAGAGCGATACCGCCGTGTGTCCACTGGGGAGCTCTGGTAGAACCCTGTCTTGCTCTACCGGTTCCCTTCTGTCTCCAGGGTTTCTTACCGCCACCGGAAACTTCGGTGCGGGTCAGAGTGGACTGAGTACCCTGTCTCTGATTCATCAGATAGGCTCTGACTGCGGAATGAAGAACTGCGCCGTTTACTTCTGCGCCGAACACTTTGTCAGACAGTTCGATCTGGCCGACTTCCGCGCCTTGCATATTCAAAATCTTTACGTTAGGCATCGTGTGTCCTCCTTCCGATTATGCTTTTACAGCGTTGCGGATGAATACGATACCGCCCTTGGCACCGGGAACGGCACCCTTTACGGCGATCAGATTCTTTTCCGCGTCGATTTTTACTACTTCCAGGTTCAGAACGGTGACCTGTTCGTTACCGTACTGACCGGGCATCTTCTTGTTCTTAAAGATTCTCGCAGGGTCGATAACACCCATAGAACCGGGCTGACGGTGGATAGGGCCGGTACCGTGAGTCATGCGAAGGATCGCAGTTCCCCATCTCTTAACAGTACCCGAATATCCGCGACCTTTGGTCACACCGGTAATGTCGACCTTTTCACCTGCCGCAAAGATGTCAGCGGTGACGGTTTCGCCAATGCTGTAACCGGAGATGTCCTCCAGACGGAATTCCTTCAGGTGCTTCTTGGGAGCACTGCCTGCCTTCTTGAAGTGACCTGCAGCAGGCTTGTTTGTGTGTTTTGCAGCCAGATCCTGGAAGCCCAGCTGAATGGCTTCGTAGCCGTCGGTCTCCACAGTCTTGATCTGTGTTACCGCGCAGGGACCTGCCTCAATTACGGTTACGGGAATGGCATTTCCCACTTCATCGAAGATCTGAGTCATACCGATCTTCTTGCCAATGATACCCTTTTTCATGATTTTGTTCCTCCTGTTTTAGTTATTGGTTGACGGACGGGTACCCGCCAACATGACATAAAACTTTCTGTCGCGTGGTAGAAAGCGTAAGCTGCTTGATCAAAGCTTAACTTCCAGTTCCACACCGGCGGGAAGTTCGAGACCGGAAATAGCATCCACAACCTTCTGTGTGGGCTTAACGATGTCAATCAGTCTCTTGTGAGTGCGAAGCTCAAACTGTTCGCGGCTGTCCTTATACTTGTGGACTGCACGCAGGATGGTTACGACTTCCTTTTCGGTGGGAAGCGGAATGGGACCGGATACGGTAGCGCCGTTTCTCTTGGCTGCTTCCACGATCTTTTCTGCCGCCTGATCGATCAGGGTGTGGTCATAGCTCTTCAGCTTGATTCTCAGTGTTTCCTTAACTGCCACTTTGTTTTGCCTCCTTTTATATTTTGGGGCGTGGGAACCGCTCTACGACCGCATTTTCTCAATACACTTTCCCGTGTGTTTCACGGTGCTTCCTTAAGAAAACCGAATTTCGGGGCATGGGTTCACTGCTACGAAATCCGGGTCGAATGGATAGGTTCATTCTTTGTTCGCCCGTTCTACGGACATACTCCACGAAAATTCCCTGCGGCACTGCGCAGCAACCTTTCGCTTCATCGCACATCAAGCCTTGCCAGTATACCATATGCACAATTTTTTGTCAATACTTTTGTGCAATATTTTTGAAAAAAATTTTGAAATATTTTCACAATTTACAATTTGTTCACAATTACACACTACGTCCCTTTTTCTGCCCTCATCCGCCGGACCGCTCTATGCAGTCTTTGCACCAATTATCATTTTTTGGTACATAAAATGTTTTTTGCTATTGACATCCGATCGACAAAATGCTACAATATTTATACAAAGTAAAATCACAATACCCTCGCGGTAAATTTATAACAACAGGAGAGGTACATCAACATGAAATCTACCGGTATCGTTCGCCCCATTGACCAACTCGGCAGAGTCGTACTGCCCAAGGAACTGCGTGAAAACCTCGGCATCAGCCCCAAGGACAGTCTGGAGGTTTTCGTTGAAAACGAAAAGATCATCCTCAAGAAGTACGCCCCCAACTGCTGCTTCTGCGGCAACGACGAGGATATGAACCTTTATCAGGGCAAGCTGATCTGCAAGGCGTGCATCCGCAAGCTCGCAGCCCTCGCTGAATAACAAGCACAAAAGCTCCGCTTTGCGGAGCTTTTTTCGTGCAAACAAAAAGCAGACGGATTTTCCGTCTGCTTTTGTTTTTAATTACCACCCGATCTCGGGGATATTCGTAGAGTCTCCGGGGCTCAGTGTCAGAATGTCCGCTTCCTCAAAAAGAGTTACGTTTACTTCAGGAGCTTCAAATACTTTCTTTTCCATGTTTACAGTCTCCTTTCAAATCAACCCTGCACGAACATCTGCCACTCAGAGAACTGAACCACGTCCAGCCCCACGCCATCCTTGCCGTTGTTGGAAAGGACCGCCAGTTTATAGTAGCCGTATGCGGTGGTGTTTTCAAATTCGTAGGTGTACAGCATATTTCTGGCGGGCATATCCTCGTCGGTACGCTTATCCAGCTCTACCCAGTTTTCGCCGTCGGTGGAGCCGTAGAGGATCCAGTCCTTAGGGTCTCTGGGATCGTGGTCGTTGGCAGAACCGATCTTGTACATATTGACAGCTGCAGCCTCTTCCAGCTGTACGGAAACCCACAGAGAGGTCACGTGTGCAACGCATGCCTTGGTGCCGAGATCGCCGTCGAACAGCTTGGCAAGACCTTCGCCGCCCTCAACGGCAGCGTCGCCTGCCACGGTTGCGGTATTCACGGCAACCTTGTTTTCCTTGGGTGCTTCTGCGCTGGAAACGAACAGCTGCCATTCGGAGAACTGAACCACGTCCATCCCCACGCCGTCCTTGCCGTTGTTGGAGGTAACAGCCAGCTTGTAGTAGCCGTATGCGGTGGTGTTTTCGAAGTTATAGGTGTACAGCGTGTTTCTTGCGGGCAGATCTTCGTTGGTGCGCTTGTCCAGCTCTACCCAGTTTTCGCCGTCGGTGGAGCCGTAGAGGATCCAGTCCTTAGGGTCTCTGGGATCGTGGTCGTTGGCAGAACCGATCTTATAAGTATTGACCGCAGTGGGCTTCTTCAGCTGAACGGAAACCCACAGAGAGGTCACGTTGACGATGCAAGCCTTGGAGCCGAGCTCGTTGTCAAACAGCTTGCCAACGCCCTGGCTACCGTCCACAGCCGCGTCGCTCTGAATGGTGGATGCGTCCACTTCAACCTGTGTTTCCACGATGTCGGAGGGAACGTCCAGCGCAAACAGCTGCAGCTCCTGGAGCTGGAGAATGTCATTGTCCCAAGGGTCGATGCCGAAGTTTGCATCGATTACCAGCTTGTAGAACTGATATGCGGTAGCGTTGTCAAGGGTGTAAACATAAGTGCCGTTTCTTTCAGCAAAGGGAGCTTCGTTGCTCTGAGTATCCAGAACTGCCCATTCGTTGCCGTCAGCGGAACCATACAGAGTCCAGCTCTTGGGGTCACGTACAGGCTGGTCTTCGCCGCTGATCATAACGTATTCAACAAGGGTTTCAGCCTGATCCAGTTCCCAAGCGATTTCCAGAGGTCTGGTGTCGAATTCGCACATCTTTTCGCTGAGGCTGTTATCGAAGATCTTTGCAATCTTGGAAAGGTCACCGTTGGTGGTGATCTTGTTCGCCTTTACGTATACCTGCTTGGTAGCAACAGGTTCGGGATCAACGGGAGGCTCGGGATCAACGGGAGGCTCGGGATCAACGGGGGGTTCGGGCTCAACGTACTTTTCGGCGGTTACAACGCCGTCCTCGACGCTGACGCTCAGCTTGGCAGCCTCGCCGGTCAGGGTTTCTTCACCGTTTACTGCCACGGGGGTCACTTCAAACACGTATTCGCCATCGGTGATGCCAACAAGGGCAAAGCCGTACAGATAATCGTGTTCCACAACGATTGCGTCACCTTGTGCTTCCTTGGTGGTGGCAACTGCCTCTTCACCACTGAACAGGGTGTTGAACACCTTGGTGGTGCTGAAGCTCTTTTCCTTGGTCGCGTCACCGGTGACGGTCAAGGTAAAACCAATGGAGTCATACGAAAGATTGTCGGTGTAGCCGATCAGTCTCAGCGCACGTTCTCCCTCTTGCATACCTGCAAAGCCGAAATCGACGGTCGTTTCCTCTGCGGAAGCCACAAACGCAGCGGGCAGCAGGGACAGAACCATCAAAACGGCAAGTACAAGTGTAATGGATCTTCTCATATCGATCTCTCCTTAATATAAGATTTAGCATTTGCTATCTTTATACTAACACGATTTTTCCTATTTGTAAAGTCCTTTTACCATTTATTTTTCAAAGGTGCCCCTTTTGGGGTGTAGAAAATCTCCCCCTTTTTTTGTGCAGTCTGCACAAAACGGAAATTTCTGCGTATAAATCCACCCTCTGCGGAGAAACTAGGCATAGAAATTTGGGAAAGAAGGTATTTCTATGAATTATCACGCCAAGCGCAAGCTCGCAAGAAGCTCCATGTACATTGTACTGGCGCTCTCCATCTGTACCGTCATGTGTCTGACGATCGTTGCATTCGTCGGCGCACAGCGCCCAAGGACCGCACCGATCCCGCCCATCCCGACGTTCTGACCCCCGAAGACAGCAGCCCCTCCGACGGCAGCAGCGTCACTCCGCCCGAAGAGGAAAACAACAAAGCGCCGGACAAGCCCGAGGACAATAAGACCGATCTGCCCTCCGACGGCAGCGACACCCCCGATAAGCCCACCGGCTCCGAGGGTGGCGTCGACTACGTCCTGCCCGCCGACGGCTACGTGCTCAAGGGCTTCAGCGTGGATCTCCCGGTCTGGTCGATGACCATGGAGGACTACCGCGCCCACACCGGCATTGACGTCAGCGCCGCCTGCGGCTCAGCGGTGTACGCCATGACGGGCGGCATCATCACCGACATCAGCGAGGATCCTCTCATGGGTGTTTCCATGACCGTCATTCAGGACGACGGCAACACCGCTCTGTATCAGAATTTAAGCGCCGAGCTGCCAAGCGGCATTGAAGAGGGCACGACTGTGACAGCAGGACAGGTCATTGCTTCGGTGGGGGATACTGCCATGATCGAGCAGTGTGAGACCGATCACCTGCATCTGGAGATCTTCACTGCCACAGGCGAGCGCGTGAACCCCGAAAGCCTTTTGGACTTTTCAAAGGTTCCCCAAACCGACAGCGGCAACGAGTAAGCAAAAAAGGGAGATCGCCTCTCCCTTTTTCATTTACATATATTGTATAGGTACACATTCGCTTGTCTTTTCGTCGGCATACAGAAACGCCGCGTCCGAAAGCAGCTGCTCCAGAATATCCTGCGCTGTGATCGGCGTCACCAGTCCCTCTGTGAACAACACCCAAATGCGCTCCGCCATGGCGTATGAGGTGGCAATATCGTATAGGAAGCACTCCTCCCGTTCTCCTGCGCACCAAAGCGCGATCCAAAGGCAGTAGACCGTACGTCCCTGCTCCCAAGCGGCGCTCATCCGATAGCGCAGAGTCGAATCTTCCTCGGGAAGATATACCGTTTGTTCGCGGTGCAAGATGCCATCCAGTTTCATTTTGTTCACTCCGTTTCTGTCACTCCCCGTTGCCAAGTGCTGTTCTAGGATAGCACTGTGCATCCTCTTTGTAAAGCCACCTCCGCAGATGCCCATCGACAAACGCGCCTTAGGTTCTCCCCATTTATTCCTATTATAAGAAGTTTTTTCTAAAAATGCTGTCGCATCCTGCGATCTTGCCAAAAATGCATCCTTTTTTTCGCTATCCGCCGCGAAATTTGTCGAATCAGGCTTTTTCTGCATAATCATCCGTCAATCTCCTATTTACTTTCACTCTGCGACGTGCTATCCTACCCGTGGAAAGCCAAGGCGCTCGCGCTTGTGCGAGGGCGGAAGGGAGAAACCATGAATACATTTGCAAGCTATGCGTATGCAGCCGCAAGGCTGCTGCTGAGATCGATCACCGTGCTGATCCTCTGTATCCTTTTGTACACCTGTCTTTACATATATCTGAACGCCCCCGACGGCGGCGCCATGCGCGACTTCAAGCAAACGGTAGCCCAGCTGCTCGGACACGCCATCGCCTGCCTTTCGCTCACGTTTCTTGCCGCTGCCATTCCCGAGGTCAGGGTAATCTGAAAAATTATGAATTTTTTATAAATTTTCCTCCTCCCTCTTTTTTTCCGTGAAAAACTGTGCTATACTGAGAATATAGAAGTACAGTACAGGAGGATCTCCCATGCTTGAAGAAAAATCCGCCAAGATCTCGGGAATGCGCCGCAGATTTCTATGGCTTTACATCATCGCAGGACTTTCCTGCATTTTGACAGCGACCGTCGTTTCGCTGGCGTTCGTTTCCGCCTTTGATGCCCCGTCCGGATCCGGCAAGGAGCCCTCGGGCAGCACCGACAAGGTTCCCTCGGACGATGAAGCGCCCGATGACGGGCAGATCCCCGGCGGCAACCAAACCCCCGGCGGCAACCAGACCCCCGGCGGCAACCAGACCCCCGGTGGCGATCAGACTCCCGGTGGCAACACCGAAAACGATCCCCCCGTTGTGATCCCCGACAACGCTTCGGTGCAGTGGGTCCCGATCCCCGGGCTGCACAGCGGCTCACTGGTGCTGGTCAACAAGGATCACACCTGCCTGCCCTCCAATCATCTGACACAGACGGGCGCACTGCAGATCGTGGGTGCCAGAGAAAACCGTACCTCCCCCACCAAAAATCTTCAGGTGCTGGACAACAGCGTGATGCTCTCCTACGGCTTTGTGGACGCGCTTTGTAAAATGGCAGACGATCTGATGGCAAGCGGCATCACCACCCGCAATCTGATGCTCTATCAGGGCTTCGTGCGCGACACCGATCCCAGCTCCGACGAAAAGCAGACCGGTCTTTCCGCCATCTTGCGTATGATCAAGGACGGAAACAGCTACCAGCTGGACGGAAGCGATTCGGAATCTATGGCGGTCAACGCATGGATCCTCGAAAACTGTCACAAGTACGGCATCATTCAGCGTTACCCTGCCACCAAGGTGGCATCTACGGGCGTGTCGGCATCCAGCCGTCAGTTCCGCTACGTGGGCGCCGTACACGCGACCTACATGAAGCTGATGAACTACTGCCTTGAGGAATACATCGAAGAGGTCAAAAAGTACAACTTCAACACCCGCCTTGACATCACCGTGAACGAAACAGAATACTCTCTGTACTACGTCAAGGAAAGCGATGCCAAGCAAAAGGGCATTCCCGTGCCAAAGGACGTGGCATACGAGATCTCAGGCGATAACGTGGGCGGCTACATTGTGCTGGTACAAAAATAACATCAAAAGGAGAACCGATTGGTTCTCCTTTTTTTGTGCAATGCCCCCGCCGTTTCAATATAGGTTAACCAAACTGAGCAGAGCACCGCGTAGCCGAACCGCGAAGCGGCGCCGAGTATCACAAGGACAAAGTCTCGGTAGACTGCACGCGGGGTGGCAGCAGCGGTGACTAATGAGGAAAGCGGCGGAGCACCCCGCCCTACGAATTGAATGAACCGCAGACTTTTCGCCTGCGAAAAGTCTTCCGCAATTCTGCATTCTTCATTCTTCATTCTTCATTCTTCATTCTCTATCCCCCCCATGCACCCATACCGTAAAGCTGCACAAAGAAGAGTACAAAAGTTTGTTGAATCTGCCGAGTTGCCCGCATTGATAAAGCGGCACTCTCAACCTGCCGCGGGCAAAGAAAAGCGGCGCATCCGCTTTATCTCGGATGCGCCGTTTCTTTTTTTGTTTACAGCGGTTTCTTCATGATCTTGCCGTTGGGTCTCGGATACTGCACGGGTGTGGCAGACACCTTAGGGATCACCACAAGGCTGCGCCCCATGTCCGCAAGGGCATACTGCGAAAGGGTAGGTCTTCCGCCGCCGAGGATGGCAATGCCCTTCCTTGCTGCCGCCAGCTCCTCGTCTCCCGCACTGCCCTTCAGCGCGATCATCACGCCGCCCACCTTCAAAAATGGCAGGCACCACTCCGAAAGCACGTTCAGTGCCGCCACCGCACGGGCGGTCACCACGTCGAAGCTTTCCCGCAGGGAGGTGTGAGACAGCGATTCCGCACGTCCCGTCAACGTGGAAATGGAAAGCGACATTTCCTTTGCCGTGTTTTCCACGAACACCAGCTTTTTGGCGGTACTGTCAAGGCCCGTGATCTGAAGATCGGGGCGGACGATGGCAAGAGGGATCGACGGGAAGCCCCCACCGCAGCCCACGTCCAGCACCCTTGCCCCATGCGGGAAGGCGTCCGCTGCCATCAGGCAGTCGGCGTAGTGCCGCAGAATGATCTGCTCGGGGTCGGTGATGGCAGTCAAATTCACCTGGCTGTTAAAATCCGTCAGCCTTTGGGTCAGCTCCTCGAAACGCTCTGCCAGCTCATCGGTGGCAAACCGTTCCAGACCGTTTTCCTTTAATATACGAAAATAACTCTCTTTAAAGCTCATGATATCCTCATTTTGCACCATTTTGTCCCGAAAGTCGGATCAACAAAACCGAAATATCGGCAGGGCTGACCCCCGAAATGCGGGAGGCCTGTCCCAGCGTCAAGGGGCGGTTGGCAGCCAGCTTTTGTCTTGCCTCAATGCGCAGTCCCTCAATCCGCTCGTAGTCGATATCCGCAGGCAGACGCATATTTTCCAGCTTGCGGTTGCGCGCCACCTCCGCCATCTGACGGCGGATGTAGCCCTCGTATTTGATTTTGATCTCCACCTCGGTGACCACCGCCCTTGAAAGCGGCGGGCGAAGAGGGTCGAATTCCTTCAGATCCTCGTATCCGACCTGCGGACGGCGCAAAAGGTCTGCCAATCGCACTCCCTCCGTGACGGGGGTAGTGCCCTTTTCCAGCAGCAGCTCGTTGAGCGCATCCTTCAGCGGAACACCGGTGTGCTCCAAGCGATCGATCTCCTGCTCCACCGCCTGCTCCTTCTGCCGAAGCGCGGCAAGCCGCTTCTCCGATACAAGCCCAACCCGATGCCCCAGCGGCATCAGACGGCTGTCGGCATTGTCCTGACGCAGCAGCAGTCGGTACTCGCTGCGGGAGGTCATCACGCGATAGGGCTCGTTGGTGCCCTTGGTCACCAGATCGTCAATAAGCATTCCGATATAGCTGTTATCACGGGTCAAGATCAGAGGCTCATCTCCACGCAGCTTCAAAACGGCGTTGATGCCCGCCACAAGTCCCTGGGCAGCAGCCTCCTCGTAGCCCGAGGTGCCGTTGAACTGTCCCGCGCCGTACAGTCCCTCGATCTCTTTGAATTCCAGTGTGGCATACAGCTG